>DATJRE010000043.1:0-40761 GCA_035505095.1 Bryobacteraceae bacterium
CTGCTTTCGGGCGGGGCCGGTATTCACCGCGGAGCACACGCATCGGCTGCTGTCGTTCTTGGGCGGGGAAAATTGCGACGGGCCAGGGGCGGGCGCGGGCATCACTCGACGCGGAGACGCGGAGAAGACCCAAGGTGAGGAAAGCTCGCAGAGGGAGCGGATCGCGCGGGAGACGAGCAGGTGGGGCGTGAGGGACCGAAGCGTGTTGCAGGCGCGGGATGCGCGGGTGGGGACATTAACGAGACGGATCGTGGCGATCCGCGGGATGGCGAGGAGGGGATGCGGCGCGGATCCGGGGACCGAGGGCCCCAGAGGGCACTCCCCGCGTTACAGAGACTTTGCTGGCTTACCGTTGATGCTTACGCCCTCCATCGACAGGCCTTCTACGTGCTCCAGGGTGTTGGGCTGGGCGGCGTGCTGGAAGACGCATTGGCGCAGGCGGATGTCGCTGATGGGGGCGTTGGCGTAGCCGCGGAGCGAGAGGGCCTGGCGGCATTTGCCGACGGTCAGGGAGTCGACCTCGACGTCGCGGACGACCGGGGTGAAGCCGCCTTTGTCGCCCTCTTCGTAGTGGAAATCCACCTCGATGGCCGGACCGGCTACCTGGGCGGCCTGCACATTGCGCATGTAGATGTGCTCCAGAATGCCTCCGCGGGCGGCGTTGTCTTTGAAGCGCAAGACCCGCTCGAGGTGGGGACTGTCCATGCGGCAGTTCTGGGCGAAAACATTGCGGATATGGCCGGAGCATTCGCTGCCCAGAGTCACGCCCCCGTGGCCGTCCTTCATGGTGCAGTTCTGGATGACGATGTTTTCGGCAGGGGAGTGCGTGCGGCGCCCATCGGCGTTGCGGCCGCTCTTGATGGCGATGCAATCGTCGCCGGTCTGGAAGGTGCAACCATCGATCAGCACATCCACGCTGGATTCCGGATCGCAGCCGTCGTTGTTGGGTCCCAGGGTGGCGATCCTCACGCCGCGCACAGTGACGTTGTGGCACTGCACGGGGTGGATTTCGTACATCGGCGAGTTGACGATGGTGACGCCTTCGATCAAGACATTGCCGGAGCGGTAAGGCTGGATGAACATAGGCCGCAGATAACCGCCTTCGCCGAAGACGCGCTGGGCCACGGGCACGCCGTTTTCAGCCATCTGGACGAGCTGGTCGCGGGCTTTCTGCTGGTTGGGGTCGCCCTGCTTCCAGCCGCAGTTGGTGCGGCCCTTCCAGGGCCACCAGTGGTCGCAATCGGCCTGACCGTCCAAGGTGCCTTCGCCGGTGACGGCGATATTCTGCTGATCCATGGAGTAGATAAAGGGCGAGTAGTTCATGCACTCCACACCCTCGAAGCGGGTGAGGACGATGGGGTAGTGGCGCGGATCGCGGCTGAAGCGGATGGTGGCGTCCTTGTTCAGGTGGAGATTCACGCCGCTCTTCAGGTGGATGGCGCCGCTGAGGAAGACGCCCTCGGGAACTACCACGCTGCCGCCCGATTCGGCCGCTGCGTCGATGGCCTTGCGGAAGGCCTCGGTGCAATCCACCTGGCCGCCGGGGCGGGCTCCGTAGCGGGTGATTTCGAAAGTGCGGTTGGGGAATTGCGGCGGCCGGATGCGGCTCAGGATCATGGCCAGACGGGCGAACGAATCGGCGGCGGAAACACGCGGGCGCGGCAGCGCGGCGGCTCCCAGGGCGCACAAGGCTTGTCTGCGGGAAAAGGGGGGCATGTCAATCCGATGGTAACGGGCGTAACCGGCTGAAGCAAGCTGGCATACGTTACGCTTTAGCACCGCTAAACGATGAGTTTCGTTCGGGAAAACCGCGCAGCCGGATGCCGCGGATTATAATTGGGGCGAATTCATGTTGACCCTCAATCGATTCTCACTTGGCGTAGGAGACCGTTTCGCGCACCAGGCCGCAGCGCAGCTCCGCGCCTGCATGCTGGCGGCGGAGATGGGCGCGGAAATCATACCGGTCTGGAACAAATCCAACCGCGAGCACAATATCGTCGGGTCGCAACCCCCCAGCGTGCGCGCGGCCGCCGATGCCGCTGTGGCTAAACTGGGCTGGCGCAAGCCCTACCATGTGGATGCCGACCACATTGGCTTGAATACGGTGGACCGTTTCCTCGCGGCCAGCGATTTTTATACGCTGGACGTAGCGGATGCCATCGGGCAACCGGCTCCCGACCGGGCGGTGACGGGATTTGTGAGCCGCCATCCCGAGCTGGTGGGACGCCTGTCGGTGCCTGGAATCGAGGAGCCGTTCGTCACCACCGCGGAATCGATTGAGCAGATCGCCCGCAAGTACCTGTTCGCGGTGTTGCAGGCGGGCTGCATTTACCGGCACATCGCGGAACGCAAGAGCGACGGGTTCATCACCGAAGTATCGATGGACGAAACCGACGCGCCGCAGACACCGCCGCAATTGCTGGTGATCGTGGCGGCCATCGCCGACGAGCGGATTCCCATTCAGACCGTAGCGCCCAAATTCACCGGCCGATTCAACAAGGGCGTGGATTACGTGGGCGACCTGGCACAGTTCGAAAAGGAATTTAACGACGACCTGGCGGTGATCGCTTACGCGGTCGGCCAGTATGAGCTTCCCGCCAACCTGAAGCTGAGCGTGCATTCGGGCAGCGACAAGTTCTCGATTTACGCGCCCATCCGCCACGCCGTGCGGCGCTTCGGAGCGGGGGTACACGTGAAGACCGCTGGCACCACCTGGCTGGAAGAGCTGATTGGCCTGGCCGAAGCCGGCGGCGAAGGGCTGGTGCTGGCGAAGAAAGTGTACGCCAAAGCCTACGCGGATCGCGAAGCGCTCTGCCAGCCGTACGCCACGGTGATCGACATTCACGAGGAGCGCCTGCCGCTGCCCGAAGAGGTGGCTGGCTGGACTTCGGAACAGTACACCTCGGCGCTGCGGCACGACCAATCCAACCCCGCCTTCAACCCCGACCTGCGGCAGCTTCTGCATGTCGGCTTTAAGGTGGCCGCCAAAATGGGCGAGAAGTATTTGCACATGCTGGATGAGTGCGAAGAAACCATCGCGCGCAACGTGACCACCAACCTGTTCGAGCGGCACATCCGGCCGTTGTTCCTGGAGCAAGCTTGATCCGCCTGTTTTGTCTATTGGGCGCCGCCGCCGCGCTGGCCTGGGCGCAGGATACGCGAACCGTCACGGAGCCGGTGTTTCCCAAAAGCTGCGCGGTGCTCACCGCCAATCTTACGGCCATCGACGGCAACAAAACGATTGCCGAGGCGGATGAATCGCGCCTGGATACCGAGCGCATTCAAAGGGCGATGGACGCCTGCCCCAAAGGCGAGGCGGTGGAACTGCGGGGCGGCGGAGGACACCACGCCTTC
The DNA here is from genome assembly GCA_035505095.1 of Bryobacteraceae bacterium. Classification (GTDB taxonomy): domain Bacteria; phylum Acidobacteriota; class Terriglobia; order Bryobacterales; family Bryobacteraceae; genus JOPF133. The sequence continues at coordinate 3,355 of DATJRE010000043.1, forward strand.
CTTACCGGACCGCTGGATCTGCGGGCGGGCGTCACCTTGCGGGTGACCCGCGGCGCGATTCTGTTCGGCTCGCGGGATGCGCGCATCTACGATCTGCGACCCGGCGCCTGCGGCACGGTGGACCAGCGCGGGCACGGGTGCAAAGCCATGCTCAACGGCGACCACATTGCGGGCGCGGCGGTGATGGGTGAAGGCACTATCGACGGGCGCGGCTGGGCAAAGGTACTGGGCAAGGACGTCACGTGGTGGGGGCTGGCCGAGCAGGCGCGCGCCGGCGGCAGCCAGAACTGCCCGCGCATCCTGGTGCTCTCCCACGCCGACAACTTCACGCTTTACAACGTGACGCTGAAGAACTCCGGCAATTTTCACGTGGCTTACAGCAACGGCGACGGATTCACGGCGTGGGGCGTGATTATCGATACGCCCAAAAACGCGCGCAATACCGACGGGATCGACCCCAGCGCATCCACCAACGTGACCATCACGCATTGCTACATCCACACGGGCGACGACCAGGTGGCCCTTAAGGCCGGCGGCCCCGTTTCGCACGTGACCGTGGCGCACAACCACTTCTATACCGGCCACGGCATGTCGATCGGCAGCGAGACGTACGGCGGAGCGGATTCCATTCGCGTGACGGACCTTTCGATTGACGGCGCCGATAACGGCATCCGCATCAAGTCGAACGCCACCCGCGGCGGGCTGGTGAAAGACGTGGTGTACAGCGACGTTTGCATCCGCGACACCAAGAACCCGATTTACATGGACTCGGTTTACGAGCACGTGGGTCGCGACGCGGGCAACCGGCTGCCGGAATTCACCGGCATCATATTAAAGGATGTGCGGGTCGAGGGCGGCGGCAAGATCACCTTGCAGGGCTTCAATGAACAGCGCCGGCTGGGCATGACGTTCGATAATGTACATTTCGATTCGCCGGGAGAACTCAAGGTGATGGCCGAGCACGCCACGCTGACTTATGGACCGGGGCCGATGAATCTGCCAGTGAGCGGCGCGGATGTGAAGATCGAGGGGACTGCGGGCGCGGGGACAGCGAACGCCTGCACCGATAAATTCGTGCCGCTGCCGGAGCGGTAAGGGGCCGGCGGGGCGGCATAGCGCTCCCTGGCGCTTGCGGCTCTGAAGCCTATTTTGTAATGTCGATGCCCAGTTTCTTGAGCTCTTCGGAATAGTAGCGCCGGTGCAGCAGATCCCACTCCTCGGTGCCCTCGGTGATTTCGCGCTTCTGGCTGCGGATCTTCTGCCGGGAGGCGCGGTCCACCTTCTCTTCGGCCACCAGCAACTCGGTCATGGCCTTCAGAATCATCAGCCGGACGTTGTTGGAGTCTTTGTCCTTGAGGCGGACGTCGTGGCTCTTGCGCAGCGCGTCGACCAGCTTGTGGGAGATATCGGTGACTTTATCGCGGGACAACTTCATGGCGTCGCCGGTATCGCGGCCGGCCGCGCGGATGACCTTGCGCTGTTGGATCAAGGTGTTCTTGATGCGGCGGAACATCTCCTGGTAGCTCACACCCTCGCGGCGCATGTATTCGCTGTACTGGCTCAGCAGGTCGCGCACTTCATCGTTGAGGCGGTCTTCCACGGCCAGTTCCTCATTGATGACGCCAGCGATTTTGTCGGCCAAGCCTTCGGGCGAGGTGGTTTCAATGGTGCCTGGAATGAGCTTCTTGACGATTTGGCGCGAAAGATAGGCGACGAATTCTCGGGCGAGCAGCATTCTGTATGGGTGAAAGGGCTAGTTTATCACGTAAAACGGCTTAGCGCCTGCGTTTCGAACGGGGCAAAGGCCGGACGAAGGAGGCGAAAGGAAGACGAAAACCACTGGGGCAAGGGTGCCGGGCCAGCAATTGGCGCGCTCCGGCGGCTGGCCGGGCGTGAGAAAACAAACTCAAATGGAAATGTGGTGAGTGATCGCTCATTTGCAGTGGAATGAAAGGTGTAGGATAGTATTACATCTGTCAATTTGGCGAACGCGCAGGGACTGAATGAGCGCGGAAGCTCGGTTGCTGAGAAGCCCCGCGGACAAGGACGCGGGCGGGAGGGTAATGATGTTTGCGAACGGCCCAGCTCTAGCGGCTGTCGAAGATCCCTTGACTTACTTACCTCGTAAGCCGGTTCAAGAGTTTGCCAGGCGACAAGTGATATATGATGCACAGCGGCCGACCGGCTGCCTGTACCTGGTGATCCTGGGACGAGTTACCGTCCGGCTGAATTCCGATGACGGGTACCAGACGATCGCGCGGATTATCTGCGCGGAGGGTATCTTTGGCGAATCGGCACTGATCGGGACTACGGCGCGCGAAGAGACCGCAGTGGCGCTGGATGACGTGACGGTGATGGCGTGGTCGCGCGAAGAGATCGAGACGCAGATTGAGCGGGAGCCGCGCCTGGGCCTGGCGATGGCGCAATACATGGTGCGGCAGTGCCTGGAGCTGCAGGAGCGCATCGAGAGCCTGGCGATTCATAAGACGCCGGAGCGGATCATGCTGGCGCTGGCGCAGTTGGCGGGCGCCATGGGGACAGCCATGCCGGATAACGCTACACGGATTCCGGCGATCACGCATCACACGCTGGCGGAATACGTGGGCACCTCGCGCGAAATCGTCACCTTCCAATTAAACCGGCTGCGGCGCAAGGGATGCCTGCGGTATACGCGCAAGTATATTGACGTGTACGTGCCGGCGATCGACGCGGAGTTGCTGAGCCAGGGCGTGCAGCCTCCTCCGCGACAGGCGGCCGGCGGCCATCTGCGGCAGGCGGCTACGTAGGGCGCCGAACCGTGAGAAGCCGTGAAATAATCTGACACCCGCAAACTAAAGCGTGCGCGACTATTGCGAGTCCTTCGCCCGCAACGGTGGGGACGCTTGACGCTTGTTTCGATTTCTTCACGGCTTTGAGGGGGCGGACCGCGCGGTTCGCGGCTGCGATTGGATGTTTGAGCCGCGCGCGTTGGCAGGCTGACGAACGCATCACGCGGCCGGAGACCAGAGGCGCCAGCGGTAGCCCCAACGGGCCGGAAACTGATGGCACGGGGACCGCGTCCACCCGATTCATGCGGCTTTCGGTACTGTTTTCGGTGGTCCTGGTTCTGGCCGGTCGCGCGCTGGGCGAAGATCTCACGCTGAAGATTCCACCGCTCAAAACCTCCTTCCAGGCCGGGGGGCAGACTATTCCGGTGACCGCCTGGGGGACGCTTTCCGGTGCGGCCGCGGGCGCGTTGCGGCTGGCGTTTACGGCCGATCTGAGCGGTTTGCAGGCCAACATCACGCCGCTTCTCCAAGCGGAACTGAACCGCTCGGACCGCTGCGGCGAACGGCTCTCGGTGGACCACGCGGTGCTGGGCCCGTCCGATCCGGTGGCCGTGCTCACCGTCAATCTGCGCTACGAACGCTGGGCTTGCGCCAAAGTGTTCGGCAAGCAGGCGGTGAAGCGGCTGGTAGGCGGAAACGGGGTGGTGTTGGTGGCACTGATGCCTTCTACCGGGCCGGAGGGAATCGGCATGGTGGCGGAGGTGAAGAAGATCGACGCCGATGGCTCGTTGGGCGAAGTGCTGCGGTCCGGTTCTATGGGCGCCTCGGTGAAGGAGAAAATCGCCACGAGCATCCAGAATGCGATTCGCAAGAGCCTGGATTTGAAGGCCGCCCTGCCCGCAAGCGTGGGCGCGGCCGCTACGTTCGAGAGCGCCCGGTTCGTGAACGGTCCGGGAGGCCACTTGTGGATTTCGGTGGGAGCGGCTCTGCACCTGTCGGCCGATGAGGTTCAAGCGCTGGCGCGGCAGATGCAACCGCACTGAGCGACGGAGGCTTATTCGTTCCGCAGAGTCCTGGCGGGATCGATGCGCACGGCGCGGATGGCGGGAGGGACCGCGGCCAGAAGGGCGGTGGCCATGAGGGCGAGCAGCGGCGCGAGGACGGCGGTTGGGTCGGTAGGCTTTACCTCGAACAGCAACGTTTCGAGAAAACGGCCGCTGGCCAAGCCCGCCGCTACGCCGAGGGCCGCCCCCAGCGAAACCATCACGGCGCCATCGGCGGTGACACGGTGCACCACCTGCGCGGAACGGGCGCCGAGCGCCATGCGGATGCCGATTTCACGGCGGCGCTGAGCCACCGCGTAGTTGAGCACGCCATACAGACCGATGGCGGCCAGCACCAGCGCCACGACGGCGAAGAAGAAGGACAGCAAGGCCAGCAGGCGCTCATGAAGCAGGCCCCAGTCGATGAAATTGCTTTGGGGCTGGATCTGGTGGACCAGGAAATCGGGGCGCGCCTGCAAAATTTCGCGGCGCAGAAGAGGCGCGAGCGGGAGCGGATCACCCGCGGTGCGCACCAGGATGGACTGGTCCGCTCCGCTCAACAGCGGCACGTAGACGATGGGGCGGGTGGGCTCGCGCAAGTTGGCATAAGCGGCGTCGCGCACGTAGCCGATGATCTCGATGGGCGCGTAGATCTGATTGCCGACGCCCACTTCCACCGAGAGGCCGACGGGATCGCGGCCGTTGAAATAGGTGCGGGCGAAGGCCTGGTTGACGATTCCGACGCCGGCTTGCGGCTGCCCATCCTTCAGCAGCGCATTACCGTCGCCGGGGCGAAAATCGCGCCCCTCGATCCAACCGATGCGCATGGTATCGAAGAAGGCCGGCGCGACACTCAGGAAATAGGCAGTGCGGGGATCGGGGCCTTGCCCGGGAACACGCACGGTGCGGGCCCAGGCATCGGCACTTAAGAGCGGGAAACTCGCCAGCGAGGCGGAGGTCACGCCCGGAAGCCGGCCCAGGCGCTCGGCCAACTGGGTCCACACGCGCGTGGGCTGCGATCCGGCGCCGGATGCGGCGTAGATCACCAAAACATGTTGTGGAGAGAAGCCCAGCGGGCGGTTCGAAAGGCGCTCGAAGGTGGTGACGAAGAGACCGGCGACGAATTGGACGAGGACGCAGAAGGCCATCTGCGCGGCAAGCAGAACGTTCCTCAGGCGGCGGCGGGAGTGGGGGTCTTCCCCGCCCCGCAGCGCGCCGAGTGGTTGGACCGACGAAGCACGCAGCGCCGGCACGAGTCCGAACAGCACGGCAACGGCCAGCGCCAGAGCGGCGCTGAAGGCCGCTTCGCGCCAGCCGGTGGCGAGCACCAGGCGGATAGGATCGCCGGAAAGGTGCAGCATGGGCACCACCCAAGGCGCGGCCCACGCGGCGAAGAGCATACCGAGCGCGGACGCGATGGCCGCGAGAAGCGCGCTTTCGACCAGCACAAGCTGAATGAGCCGCCATCGCCCGGCGCCGATGGAAACGCGCAAGGCCATCTCGCGGGCGCGTGCGGCGGCCTGCGCGGCCAACAGATTTCCGGTATTGGCGCAGGCCAGCAGGAGCACCAGCACCACCAGTCCGGCCAGGATGAGCAAGGGGCGGCGGTATTCCTGTTGGATGCGCGAAGCCCCCTGGGCTGCCGGCAGGAGTTGCACTTTGCCGCCCAAGTAACCCGCCAACGCGCGCGGGGGAGCGTACTGGTGATTGCGGACCCACTCCTGGATGGAACGGGCGTAGACGGCTTGCAGCGGCTGGCGGACTTGTTCGAGCGAGAACCCCGGCTTGGGGCGCACCCAGATGCGCAGCCAACCCCATCCGTCGTTGTCGATCACGCGCGCATTCATCATGTCGGGGATGAAGATGTCGGTGAACAGGCCGGGATCGGTGCCGGTGAAGCCCTTGGGCGCCACGCCGACAATTTCGAAGCGATCGCCGCCGCGGCGCTCGGGCGGCAGGCCGTCGGATTCCTCGCTCATGCGGAAGGTCTGGCCGAGGATGTGGGGATCGCGGCCGAAGCGGCGAGTCCAGTAATCGTAGCTGAGCACCGCCACCGGCTGCCAGCCGGGGGCCGTATCGTCATTGGGAGTGAGCAGGCGGCCGAGAGCCGGGCGCAATCCGAAGATGCCGAAGACATTGCCGGAGACGTACTGGCGGTAGCGTCTCTCGGATTCGCCGCCGGAGGCAAAGAAGGCGTCCGCGCGGGTGTGGGTGGGGCCGACGACCAGGAGATCGGCGCGATCGGCTACGGCGTCGCGGTACTGACGGAAGTCCGGGTAGCTGAAGTTGTCGAGATCGGCAGGGCGGCCTTCGCGGTCGGTGTAGCTGAGCGAGAGGAAGTAGAGCCGCTCGGGGTGGGCAACGGGCAGGGTGCGCAGGAGCACGGCATCCACCAGACGGAAGGCGGCGGTGGTGGCGCCGATGGCCAGCCCGAGCGAAAGGACGGCGGCGGCGCTGGCGGCGCGGTGCTTGTTGAGTTGGCGCCAGCCGAAGACCACATCCTTAGCGAGCGATTCGAGCCAGGGCAGGAGCTTCAGGTCGCGGCTTTGCTCGCGATAGCGGAGGGCGCTGCCTAAAGCGCGTTCCGCCTGGGCGGCGGGACGGCCGCGCTCGATGGCCTCGGCGAGGTGCGATTGCAGCTCTTCGGCGATCTCGCGATCGAGGGCATCCTGGCGGAAGAGATTGGCAAAGCGGCGGATCCAGGACATGGCGATTCTCCTTCAGGCTCCTTCAGGCCAGTTTGAGGACGCGGGCCACCGCGCCGGTGACGGCCATCCAGCGGGCCTCTTCGCCGGCGAGTTGTTTGCGGCCGCGGGCGGTGAGCGAGTAGACGCGCGTGCGGCGGCCGTTGTCTTTGGTGACCCAGGCGGCGCGGATGAGGCCGGCCTCCTCCATGCGGTGGAGCGCCGGGTAGAGGGATCCCTCTTCCATGCGCAGAATGTCATCCGAAAGCTGTTCGACGGCGGCCATGATGGCGTAGCCGTGGAGCGGCGCGCGGCGGGAGAGAATTTTCAGCACCAGGAGGTCGAGGGAACCTTGGAGAGCGTCGGTTCGGGCCATATAGAGATGTCTTAATAGTAAGACATCTTAGCACAAGGGGAAACGGCCGGCTTATTCGTGGCGGCGGGCGGTCATGAACCAGGCGGCGGACGATTCACGGCGGTTGCGCGCCGGTTTCGGGCGGCTACTCTTCGCGGAGCGCAGTCATGGGGTCCACGCGGGTGGCGCGGCGGGCGGGGAACCAGGCGGCGGCCAAGGCCACGGCGAGCAGGATGGCGATAGCGGCGGCGATGGTGACGGGGTCATTGGGGCCGATGCCGAAGAGCACGGTGACGAGCACGCGGCGCAGGGCGATGCAGCCGAGCAAGCCGGCCGCGACGCCCAACGCGGCGAGGCCGAGGGCACGCGCGGCGATCATGCGGAAGACGCGGCCGCGCGAGGCGCCCAGGGCCAGGCGAATGCCGATTTGGGAGCGGTTGGCGGTGACCAGGTGGGACAGGACTCCGTAGAGTCCGATGGCCGCGAGCAGCAGCGCCATGATGGCAAATCCGCCCAGAATTTCCATCTGAAAGCGCTGCTTGGAGAGCGACGCGGCGAGCACGGAATCCATGGTGCGGGGCGCGGGCGCGGCATCCGGATTGACGGCGTGGATGACCGCGCGCACGGGAGCGGCCAGCGCCGCGGGATCGAACCGGCTCCGCACCACCAGGGTGCCTCCGCTGAGGAGCCCGTCGGACGGTTGCTGGGTGTAGCAGGCGTAGGCCTGGGATTCGATCGCCCGCGTGAGGCCGTCCTGGCGGATATCGGCGGCCACCCCGACGATGGTCAACCAGTGCTCTTTGGCGCCGCCGGTGAAAGAATCGAACCAGATGCGCTGGCCGATGGGATCTGCATTCGGGAAATAGGCGCGCGCCATTTCGGCACTCACGATGGCTACCGGCTGGCTGGTTTCGGTGTCCTGTTCGGTGAAGTCGCGGCCGCGCAGGAGGGGGATGCGCAGAGCTTTCAGATACCCGGGGCTGATGACGTTGTAGAGGGCATCGGCATCGCTCATATCGGTGCGGCGGCCCTCCACAAAGAAATGACCGTCCGGGGCGTCCTCGATGGGCAAGCTACGGGTGGTTCCGGCGGCTTCCACGCCTGGGAGGGCACGGACGCGTTGCAGCAGGCTGCGGTACTGAACAACCAGGCTTTGGCGGCGCTGTGGCTCGAATTGGGTTTCCGCGGTGAGGACGTGGCCGGAACGGAAGCCGGGGTCAACGGAGCGCAGGTTCCAGAAGCTGCGCACCAGGAGGCCGGCTCCAGCCACCAGGACCAGCGACAGGCAGGCTTCGGAGATGACCAGCGCGGCCATGGTGCGCTCCGAACGCTTGCTGGCGGTAGCGGCGCGCGACCCGGCTTTGAGGGCCGCATTCACGTTCATGGCGGAGGCGCGCCACGCGGGCAGAAGACCAAACAGGATTCCGGCGGCGGTGGAAACAGACAGGGCGAAGAGGACTACGCCGCCATCCATGCGAATATCGCCGGCGCGCGGCATATCGGCGGGGAGCAGGACGCGGAGCAGGGCCATCGAAAAGGCGGCCAGAAGCAAGCCGGCCGCGCCGCCGGCGAAGCCCAGCAGCAGGCTTTCGACAAGCATCTGGCGCACCAGGTGGATGCGGCGGGCGCCGATGGCCATACGAACGGCGAGTTCGCGCGAACGCGCGGTGACGCGCACCAGCAGCAGGTTGGCGACATTCACGCAGACGATCAGAAGGACGAAGCCGACCGCGCCGAAGAGCAGCAGGAGCGGCCGGCGCACGTCGCCCGCCACATGCGTTTTGAGTGAAACCACGGCCGCGTCTTTGGATTGAAACGGGGAGGGGTATTGTTGTTTGATGCGGCGCTCAATGGCGCTGAGATCGGCCTGGGCGCGTTCCATGGGCACGCCCGGGCGGAGGCGCCCGATGACCCGCCAGTTGTGCCCGGTGCGATTGCCGATCTCGGGAGCGCCAAAGGTGGTCATGGGCATCCACAATTCGGCGCGCTCGGGAAAGCTGAAGCCGGGCGGCATAACTCCGATGACTACCGGAGCCAGGCCGAAGAGGCGAATGCTGCGCCCGAGAATCTTGCGGTCGCCGCCGAAGGCGCGCTGCCACAGACCGTAGCCGAGCACCACCACGGAAGGACCGCCCGGCACTTGCTCCTGGTGGGAAAAGGTGCGGCCGAGGATTGCGCCGGTTCCCAGGACCTTGAAGAAATCTTCGGTGACGGCGGCGCCATAGCTGCTCTGGGGAACGTCGCTGCCGGCGACCACGGCGGGGCCTTCCTCATCGGCGGCCAGGGCCGAAAAGCTGCGATTCTGCGACTGCCAATCCACGAAATTCTGGTAGGCGACCTGGGTGGGGTGGCCGTGATCGTTGATTTCGGCGACCCAGGCGAGCCGGCCGGGATCGGGGTACGGCAGGGGATTGAGCAGCACGGCCTTGACGACGCTGAAGAGGGCGGTGCCGGCGCCGGCTCCGAGCGCGACGGTGAGGATGGAAATCGCGGTCAGGCTGGGGACGCGGGCGAGCGCTCGGGCACCGAAACGGATTTCATGAAGCAGCATGTGGGGCCAGATGCATGCAGCGCGCCATGGCAAACGATTGGTAAAGCTGGGGGCGGCGCGGGCCGGGGTGTGCGATTTTGGGAAGCGGCGAGCGGATGGGGACGCCCGTGGGGCGGCGGGCTATAGGGCCAGGAGCAGACGTTCGTAGGCCGTGGTGACGGCTTCCCAGGAGTAGAGGGCCTCGGTGCGCGCGGCGGCTTTCCGGCGGAAGGCCTGGCGCTCGGCCTCGGGCATTTCGAGGAGGGATTGCATTTTGCTGGCGAGATCGGCGGGGGAAAACGGAATTCCGGCATCGCCGGCGACCTCGGCGTTTTCGGGGGTGTCGCGGTAGAGGACGAGGTTGCCGCGGCCCATGGCTTCGATCAAGGCTGGATGCGTGCCGCCCACTTCGGTGGCGTGGATGTAGGCGAAGCAGTGGGCGCCCAGTTCGCGATAGCCCTCGCCGTAGATGGCGCCGGGCAGGAGCACGCGCGGATCGGCGGTCTGGCGCACGCGCCCGATGTACTCGGCGGCGTAAGGGGCATCGCCGACCAGCGCCAGCTTCATGGGGGTATCGAGGGTTTCGAAGGCCTCGCGCACTTCGAGGGGATGGTTCTCGGGTTCCAGGCGGCTGACATAGAGGAAGTAGCGGCCGGGTTCGAGGCCCAGGCGTTCGAGCGTGGCAGTACCGGCGGAGGGCACCGGATCGGCGCCGTAGGGGATGAAGGTGCTCTCTTTGCCGTAGCGCCGGAGGTAGTAGTCGTGGATGGTGCGGGCGTCGGTGATGACGGCGGTGGGGCAGAAGGTGGCGAGACGCTCGGAGATGAGGTACCAGAGCTTGGCGAGACGATTCCATTTTTTGCGCATGCGCTCGAGGCCATCCACATTGAGCGCAGTGGGCATGCCGAGGAGGCGCGGCAGCAGCGTGAAGATGGCGTTGGCGCCGTTGCAGTAGAGGGCCCGATCGGCACGGTGAAACAGCAGGTGGAGGGTCGAGAAGAAGGTGTGGGCGAGAGTGTCGAAATATTTATGGCGGATGGTGGGGAGATAGACCAGCCGCACGCCGCGGTATACCGGTTGGAGAGGGCGCTCACGGCAATAGACGGTCACCTGATGGCCGCGAGCAGCCAGGCGCGTGGAGATTTCTTCGGCGAAGGTTTCGAATCCGCCGTAATTAGCGGGAATACCGCGGGTACCAAGGAGAGCGAGGCGCACGGGGGCCGACTAGCTCGTGCAGGCGAGCAGAACTTTGACGCGGAGACGCGGAGACGCGGAGGAAGAACACAGAGGGAACCCTGGGACACTCTCTACGTTCCTTCTCCGCGCCTCCGCGTCTCCGCGTCGAACTTGTGCCGTCATTTGCCGACACGCGCGGCTTCGGCGCGGGAGAGCATGCGGGCCAGTTTGCGCGGGGCCTGCTTGCTGACGGGGGCGTATTGGAACCAGCTCGCCATGTAAGCGTGGTCGACGCGGCGGCACGATTGGATCAGGCGCCGTTTGGCAACGATGCGAGTCCAGTTACGGCCCAGAAACCAAAAGGCTTTGAGCGAGGTGTGCTCCCACAGCAGGCAGCACAGAATCACAATCAGATCGCGGCTGGTGATGGAAAACCAGTTGCGGGAATAGAGATTGCCGTCGATGTTTTTGATGCGCATCAGGAAGCGGTTCTTCACCGAGTGCATGTTGATTTCCGGCGGCAGGGCGCGGCGGTTTCCGGGAAGCACTTTGCGTACGTGATAGCCGCGGGCGTAGGGGGCGTAGAGGCAGCGCCAGCCCATCAACTGGGCGCGCCAGGCCACGTCGGCATCCTCGCGGTAGACGAAGAAATCGGAGTCGAAGAATTCGCCATCGAGGGAGATATCGTCGATCATGGAGCGGCGGTAGAGAGCCGCCGCGGCGGTGGCGCCGAAGACATATTCGTATTGCAGGTAGTGGCCGTTATCCACTTCCTGGCTGCCGCGGTCGAGGTGGCGCAGCATGGGGTTGAAATAGATGCCGGTGGAATCGACCAGGGGTTTATCGGGGATTTCGAAGTGGGCGCTCATGGCCAGCAGTTTGCCGCAGACTGTGCCGATGCGGGAATCGAACTGCCCGGCATCCACCAGCGCCTGAATGAAGTTGGGGAGCAGCAACACATCGGGATTCAGGGTCAACACCCAATCACCGGTGGAGATTTTGACGGCCTGGTTCTGGGCGGCGGCGAAGCCCACATTTTCGTCGTTGTAATAGACCTGGCAGCGGTCTTCAAACTGTTCCAGGATGTCGACCGTGCCATCGGTAGAGGCGTTGTCGACGACGATGATTTCTTTGTGGGAGTATCGCTGGGCCAGAACCGATTCAAGGCAGCGCTTGATGAACCGGCCGCTGTTATAGGTCACTATCGTAACGGAGACGAAGTCGTTATGCGCCATGAACGAGAACCTGAGAGTCCGAGCATCTGGTACATCCGTAAAGCTAAGATCGGGTCCGGGACCAAGGGGCCCCGTCCCCCCAGCCGAATATAAGGCATCGGCCGGCGAACCGCACGACTTTCCCGTAAACTGCTACAGGCTTCAGGCTCCGCTGGTACACCGATTCGGCCATCATCCGCAGAAAGGAGCCCGTTACTACGGCCAGGGACACGATCCGGAACGCAATCGGGCGAAAGTGCCTGGCTGAATATCTCAGTAGACTACCATACCAATAAAATTGGCGCATCTCTACTGTTAAGTGCGAGATTGAGTGGGCTCCTGTATGTTTGGCAACAACCTCGGGCACGTACCGGAGACGATAGCCACGGCGGGCCGCGCGGAAGCAGAAATCGACGTCCTCGAACCAGAGGGGAAAAAACTCTTCGGCGAAGCCGCCGATTTCGCGCCAGACGGCATGGCGAACCATGAGCAGGGCGCCGGCGGGTTGCTGGACTTCGCGGGGCGCGGACGGGTCGAGATCCAGTTCGCGGTAGCGGCGGTTAATCGGGTTGCGGGGCCAGATGCGGTTCAGCAGGAGGGCCTCGGCAACCAGGGCTGCGGGCGTGGGGAAGCGGCGCACCATGAATCCCACTTGCGGGCGGCCCTGGGAATCGAGCAGACAACCGCCGGCAGCCGCCACACCGGGTTGCGCGCAGGCGGCGCGCAGGGGTTCCAGGCTGCTGGCCAGCACAGCATCGGGGTTCAGCAGCAGCACGTAAGGGCAATGCGAAAGCGCGGCGAAACCCTGGTTGGCGGCGGCGGCGAAACCGCGATTGGAGGAATTGGCGATCGCGCGGATGCCGCGGCGCGCAGTTTCGGCGAGCGTGCCATCGGACGAGGCGTTATCCACCACTACGATTTCGGCGCAGGCGGCCGCGGCGGCATCCAGGCAGGCGCCGATTTCGGCCTCCGAGTTGAACGTCACGATCACGATTCCGATATCGGCCATGGGTCAACCGGCGCCGCCGCCGGCGAGGAGGAAATACAGACGCCAGTACAGGTCGAAGCCCGTGGAGGATTGGATCTGGCGGATGAGGCGTTCGTGCTCGCGCAGGATGCGGCGCAGCAGTTCCGGATCGGACATGGTGCTTTTCCTACGGGCCGAGGGAAAGTTGCGGATGCCCTGGAAGACGCCGCGGGCCCAGGCGGCGCCGGCGCCGTGACGCAGGGCCAGGCCGCCCCAGAGCGAGTGGGCCACCAGGATCGGCCAGAGCCAGCGCAGCAGGCAGGCGCGCGGATAGTGGCGGGCGGCCAACAGAATCTGGTTGCGTGCGATGTGGCACACTGTATCGGGGTGCCAGCGGCCCAGCGCGGCGCTGCCGCGATGCCACGCCACGGCGCCGGGCACGTATTGGCCGGTGAGCGAGAGGCGGGCGCAGCGCAACCCGAAATCCACATCTTCCAGGTAGGATTCGAAGGTCTCTTCCAGAACACCCACGCGGCGGAACAGGTCGCGGCGAAACAGGGCGGCGGTCCAGGGGGCCGACCAGATGGCGCGCGCGGATTGGAATACCGGACCATCGTCACGGCCATTGCCCACGCGCCAGGCCGTCGCACCGCGGCAGACGGCGTCGAAGGCGGCATCGATACGGTGGGGCGCGGCGGCTTTCAGGATGCGTCCGGTGGCGAACCAGGCGCCGGTTTCGGCCAGGGCTTCCAGGTAGTCGGGGGCCAGTTCCACGTCGCTGTTGAGCACGGCCACCCAATCGCCGCGGCTTTCGGCGATGCCGCGATTGACAGCCGGGGCGAAGCCGGCATTGCGGCCCATGGGGATGACACGGGCGCCACGGCTGCGGGCGAGCTCGGGCGCGCCATCGGTAGAGCCGTTATCGACCACCAGGAGTTCGGTGACCGGATGGGTTTGGGCGTCCAGCGTGTCGAGCAGGCGCGCCAGCAGGTCGCGGCCATTCCACACCGGGATGATGGCGCTGATGCTCATCGAAAGAAACGCTTTCTCACCAGGAACCAGAGGTTCTGCATGCCATCGCGCCAGGGGTTGAGCTTGCTCTCACCAAGGCGTGAGGAGTACAGGATGGTGATTTCGCCGAAGCGGATGGCGGGGTTGCGGATGGCCTCGATTTTGATCTCTTCGGAGAACGCCATGCCGTCGGATTCGAGCTTCATGTCTTTGAGGATGGAGCGGCGGAAGACCCACATGCCGGATTGCGAATCGCGCACCCAGCGGAGAAAAAGCACCGACATGGCGAGGGCCAGCACCAGGTTGCCGAACCGGCTGCGGCGGCTCATGGCGCGGGGGTCGCGGACCGGGAATCGCGAGGCGTTCAGGAAATCGACGTTGAGGTGGAGGAAGGCTTCGAGCAGGTAGGAAAGGGCATCGACGGGATAGCTTTGGTCGCCATCGAGGGTGACGATGAGGTCCTTGGTGGCCACCAGGAAGCCGCGTTTGTAGGCCCGGCCGTAGCCGCGGACATCTTCGCGGATGACTTTGGCGCCGAGGGCGGCGGCGACTTCGGAGGTGCGGTCGGTGGAGGCGTTATCGACCACGATGACTTCGTCGACGAACTCGGGCATGGCGCGGAGGATCCGCTCGATGCCCTGTTCTTCGTTGAGGCACGGGATGATGACGGTGAGGGATTGGCCTTTATACATGGGGCGAGCAGACTCCCGACAGACCAGAGGCGGGCGCGGGGCCCATGCGACGCGGAGACGCGAAGGAGGTTGCCGAGGGAGCGGAGTTTCCGGAGAGCCGGTGAACACGGGGGTTACGGGGAGGGACGGCTGGACTTTTCCGGCCTGCGGCGCGTCTGGATATCATGGAAGTCATGAAGCGGCTTGTGTGTCTCCTGTGCGGCTCGTGCGTGCTGTTTTCGGCGGAGCTTTCCGGCGTGCACGCGGTGTACCTTTTTCCGATGGCGCGGGGGATGGACCAGTACCTGGCGAACCGGTTGACCAACGACCATGTATTCCGCGTGGTGACGGACCCGAAGCTGGCCGACGCTTTTTTCAGTGACCGCCTGGGTGAGGCGTTCCAGTCGCAACTGGACGCGGCCCTGCCTAAGCCGGCGCCGCCCAAAGAAGCTGCCAAGGATACTTCCAAGGAGACCGGCAAATCGGCTAGCGGCTCGCATTCCGACGTTACGGCCATGTTTACCGACCCGGTCAACAAGCTGGAAAACCCGGCGCTGAACTCTGCATTCGGTCGCGGCAAAGGGAATATCTTTCTGGTGGACGCGAAGTCGCGCCAGGTGGTCTGGTCGACGTTCGATCCACCCAAGGACGACACCAGCAAGCAATTGGATCGCACCGCCTCCGACATTGTAAACCGCATTAAGAAGGACCTGAATCCGGAGAAAAAGTAGCCCGCTTCTGGCGTACCAGGGCGCGGTATTCGTCCACGAGCTTGCCGGTGAGCACGGCCATATCCCAATGGGCTTCCACTTCGGCGCGGGCGCGGGCGGCCATTTCGGCGGCTTTGTCCGGGTCTTCGAACAGGCCCAGCACGCGCTCCGCAAAACCCGCGGGATCGTCGGCCAGGGCGCAGAATTCCCCATCCGCGGCCGCCAGTCCTTCGGCGCCGATGCGCGTGGAGACCACCGGGATGCCGGCGGCGAAGGCTTCCAATAACTTCACCCGCACGCCGGAACCGCTGAGAATGGGGCAGACGAAGACGGCGTAACGATCGAGCGGCTCGCGGACATCTTCGACAAAGCCAACCATCTGGAGGGCACCGGACCGATCGGCGTAGGTGTGGGCGGGCGGCGGGTCGGAGCCGACCATCACGAGGCGCGCCTCGGGGCGGCGGGCCAGAATCAGCGGCATGACTTCGATGACGAACCAATCCAGCGCGGCGCGGTTCGGCTCGTGGCGGAAGCTGCCCAGGAAGAGCATGGTGAATAGCTCGCGGCCGCAGGGGCGGAACTGGTAGCGCGTGGTATCGATGCCGGCACGCAGGCCCCCGCGCAGCTTGGGTGCGAGGCGCGGGTTGAAGGAGAGCAGGTAGTCGCGGTTGGCGGACGTGCAGACCTGCACCTGGTCGCAAACGGGTAGAGTCCGGAGCTCGTAGCGCAAGGCGCGCAAGTATTCCACACGGGCCTTGAGATTGGCCACGGTTCCGGGCAGGTGGCCCAGAGCGCGGCCGACGGACTGGAAATAAATATCGTGCTCGAATAGCGCGCTGGGAATGCGGCTGTACTCGCCGCGGTATTGCGCCATGGGGGTGTATTCGAGCTGCACGAGGTCGATGCGCTTGAGGTAAATCTGGCGGTGGATGAGCCAGTCGAGGTCTTCGTTGGCGAACTCGCGCACGGCGCGGGGGCGCAGGGAGCCGGCGCCCGGTGGATCGCCCGAGGGGCGCACCAGCCACTCGACGGAGGCGCAGAATTCTCGCAGCTCCTGGTTGTCCTTTTCCTGCGAGGGCAGCTCCAGCAGCTCGACCACGTGCGTTTCGGTGAGGCGGGCCAACTCGCGCAGCGTCTGGTACATGAAGACGCCGCCGCCATGCACCGGGGGGCAGACGGGGTAGGGGGAGACGAAGAGTACGCGCGGCCGTTCGGGCGCCGGGTCCATGGGGTGGAAGCGGTCGCGGAAGTAGCCGGGCATGGGGCGGCGGAAGGCTTCGGTGTCGCTGATGCGGGCGAGTTGGCGGGCCCGGAAACGCGACCGAATGGCTTGCGGGAGCTGGCGGAAGGCGCGCCAGTGGGCCGCCGGGTTGGGCCGCAACGGCACATCGCCGAAGATGACGGCCAGCACGGCGCCGGCCCAGGCGAAGAAAAAGTGCGCGGTGAGTCGCGGCCACTCGTGGATGTTTTTCCAGCAGAATAGCAGGAAGTTTTTCTTGAGGACGGCCTGGATCTGGTCTTCGCGGAAGCGCTTCCCAATGGTGCCGCGGTGCTCGTGGTACACCACGCTGCGGGGCTGATAAAACACCTTCCAGCCGCGCTTCCAGGCCAGGTAGCCGAGATCGGTGTCTTCCAGGTAGAAAGGGGCCAGCAACTCATCGAAGCCGCCCAGTTCCAGGAATTTTTCGCGGTCGAAGGCGCTTGACCCGCCGCCCGGGTAGAAGCACGGGAACAGCTCGGTGACCGCCGGATCGATGCGGTGGCGGACACGCAGCGCGCCATCCTGCCAGCAGGCCTGGGTGAGGCCGCTCTCCTCGCGGAGCTTATGGGGGTCGCTGAAAAAAATCTGGCAGGCGACGGCGAAAACGTCGGGATCGGAGAAGCCTTCGAGCAGTGGGGCGAGGAAATCGGGCGCGACGCGCATGTCGCTGTTCAGCAGGACCACGATACGGTTGCGGGCGGCCCGAAAGCCGGCGTTGGAGCCGCCGCCGAAGCCGAGGTTGGCGGGAAGCGCCAGCAGATTCACCTGTGGAAAGGCCGCGCGGACGAATTCGGCGCTGCCATCGGAGGAGCCGTTATCGACGACGATGATTTCGTTGCCGGGATGGCCGGCCATGGCTTCGACCACCGAAGGGAGATATTTTTCGAGCAGGTCGCGGCCATTCCAGTTGGGGATCACAACGGAGGCGGAAACCGGCGCGGGGGCGGGCGGCGCGCCAGACAAGGCCGCGGGCTTTTGGCGGAACTTTGCGGCGAGATCGGCGGCGGCCAGGGCCAGAACCGTCAGCAGCAACAGGAACGGCGCGATCAGCAGCAGCGGCAGCGCGCGCAGGACGCGTTTCAGGAAAGCCATGTCAACTGGCCGGCAGCTCCGGCCCTAATCCCACTTTGCGTCCCAAGCGGACCCAGCGCGAGCCGCGCACCAGGGCCAGGAGCTGCGCTAAGCGGGCGCCCTCTTCCTGCAAGCTGAGGGCCCAGCGGGTGCGCTGGTCGAGTTCCTGTTCGGTGTGGTGCAGGGCCTCGACGGCTTTACCCAGTTCGCCAGTCTGGTGGCGCACCTCGGCGGTGAGGCGAGTCTCGGTGTCGATGGCCCACTGAGTTTTGTCGCGGATGTCGGCCTCCAACTCGGCCACTTTGGCGGCGTAGCCTTCAGCCATCTGACGGGCGGCCTCCTGCTCACGGGCGAGTTCCTGCTGCAATCCGGCAATGCAGGCGGCGCGTTCGTCCAGCTCGCGATTGAGCGACTCGGCCCAGCGGTTGCTGCGTTCGAGCGATTCCTTCTGCTCGGCGAAGAGGGCCAGCAGCTCCTCGTGGCGGCGCTGGGCATCGGCCAGCCACTCGTTTTTCCGGACGATTTCGCTATCGAGCAGCACGATGTGGTGCTCGCGCTCGCGCAGCACATTGGCGGCGCGAGGCACATAGACGAAGGTCGGGTTGCCCACCAGCGGCCGATCGGCGCAGACCGCCAGGAAAAAGTGCGATTCGGCGGCCACGGCTTCGGCGGCCTCCACGCGGACCTCGGCGGTGTTGCCGGCTTCGTGCGGCTGAAACGTGATGCCCTCGGTATGGTTTTCGAGGTACATGGAGACGTGGGGGAAAAACAGCTTCAGCTCGCGGCGGAATTCGTCGAAATCGAATTCGTGCACGTGGAACGGGTTGGCGCCGGTCGAGCCGCGCGACTCCTTGTAATACAGGCGGTTGGGAGTGGAGACGAGGAACTGGCCGGCGGGTGCGAGCACGCGGCGCACTTCCAGCAGAAACTCGCGCCAGGCGTCCAGGTGCTCGATGATTTCGAAGGCCACTACCAGGTCGAAGGCGGCGTTGGGGAACGGCAGCGCGGCGCAGGAGGCCCTTTGGAATTCCAGGTTGGCGGCCTGGTAATGCTCGCGGGCGAAGGCGAGGGCTTCGGGCGCACGGTCGATGCCGACCACGCGGTGAGCGGTGCGGGCCAGCTCGGCCGAACCGTAGCCCGCGCCGCATCCGGCATCGAGGACGCGCTTGCCCGAAGCCAGCCGCGCCGCGAACATGTAGCGTGCCATGTGCTCGTTGAGGAGGTCCACATTGACCTGGTCGGGGATGACCCGCTCGCCGGTGAATTCAACCAATGCGTTTCTCCAACAGGGGTTCGGGCGCGGCATCGTCCGAAGCGGCCGCTGCCCGGGCACGAGCATCGAGGCGGGCGTTCACCTCTACGCGGCAGGGAAGGTGGAGATAGCCGTAGATCTCAGCTTCGGCGCGGCTCATTTGCAGGGTGAGGGCGTTATCGATCCAGTCGCACATGGTGTAGCCCATCAGGGTGCCATCGGCGATGGCGGGCGAAAAAGAAAACGAGGCCGGGTAAAGCTCGGGCAGGTCGATATAGAAGTCCACGGTGCAGACGTCGCCGGCCTGCATGGGGGGCAACTCGTAGCGTTCGCGGGCGGTGTTGGTGCCGGAGAAATCCATGCCCAACTGGTTGCGCAGCATAAAGCCGGCGATGGGCATGGGAACCTCGGCGAGGGCGCGCACGCTGATGCGCACCAGGATACGGGAGGCCGGGGTGAGCAGGTGGAGCGGCCGGCCGCGCTCGTCGAAGACGCCGATGCCGATGACTTTGGCGCGGCCGTCGCCGTAGCGGTGGTCGATGTTGGGGATGGTTTCGATGACCTCGGGGGCCTGCATGCGGCCGGTGCGCGGGTGTGGTTCGTGAGCGGCGGATTTGTGCAGCAGGTAGGCCGAGTCCTTTTCTACCATGGCGGCCAGGTAGCGAGCGATGACGCGATCGGGCTCGTCAAGATCGACCACGCGGCCGCGATCCAGCCAGAGGACGCGGTCGCCAATCGCTTTCACATCGCTCACCGCGTGGGAGACAAACAGGATGGTGATCCCGCGCGAGCGCAGCTCGTGGACCTTGCGCATGCAACGCTGGCGGAAGTAGATGTCGCCGACCGCAAGGGCTTCATCCACCAGCAGGATTTCCGGATCGACGTTGATAGCCACAGCGAAAGCCAGCCGGACGACCATGCCGCTGGAATAGGTCTTCACCGGCTGGTTGATGAACTCGCCGATTTCGGCGAAGGCTTCGATATCCTTATAGCGCTCGTCGATCTGGCGGGTGCTGAGTCCAAGGATGGAGCCGTTCAGGTAAACATTGTCGCGGCCGGTGAATTCAGGATTGAAGCCGGCGCCCAGTTCGAGCAGGGCGGAAACACGGCCGGCGACTTCCACGGCGCCGGCGCTGGGCTGCAGAATGCCGGCCACGATTTGCAGCAGGGTGCTTTTGCCGGAGCCGTTTTCGCCGACGATGCAGAAGGTCTCGCCGCGCTTCACTTCGAAGCTGACATCGTGGAGGGCGAGGAAGTCCTGGTGATGCTTGCGGCGCAAGGGCGAGAGGAGTTCCTTGAGCCGGTCGCCCGGCGCGTCGTAGATCGCGTAACTCTTGGAAACGCTTTGGAAATTAACGGCGTTCACGGCAGTAGAAAGAAACACCAGTGTAACGGAAGTAGCGGGCGGGTTGCTCAGGGGAGCTACGGCCCGCGCGCCTGTCTCGCCCCTCATCCCGCGCCTGCTGCGCCAAAACGGACATGGTCTGGCGTTTGGCATAAGCGCACGACGCCTGCGGATGATTGGGACGCCTTCGGGGCAGGCGATGCGGGCGGGACAACCATCCGGCCTGCCGGCACGGGCTTTCTCGGTACCCCTGGGTGACCTGCCCCGGTTGACATGGGGGGTGATTTCATATAACACGGATGGGGGTGGGCAGCGGATTCACGCGCCTGCCGGGAGGTCGATTCGAAGCATGGCCAAGTCAGGTGTCTCGCGACGTCATTTCTTTTTTGGATCGCTGCTGGCGGGGGCGGTCCCGCGCGGCGGTTTCGGCAGCGTCGTCTCGCTGCGGGCGCTGGGGTACAAACCGTTTTACGACAAGCTGAATGTGGCCGCGATCGGCTGCGGCGGGCAGGGCGGAGTGGACCTGAACGACGCCGCGCGCACGGAAAACATCGTGGCCTTGTGCGATGTGGACGACAAGCGCGCGGCGGACAATCTGAAACGCTACGACCGAGCGCCCAAGTACAAAGATTTCCGGGTGATGCTGGACAAGGAGGGCAAGAACATCGATGCCTGCACCATCGGCATCCCCGATTTCATGCACGCCACCGTGGCGCTGACGTGCATGCAGCACGGCAAGCACGTGTACCTGGAGAAGCCGCTGACGCGCACTCCCTGGGAGGCGCGGCTGCTGCAGGAGGCGGCGGTGAAATACAAAGTCGCCACGCAGATGGGCAACCAGGGATTCTCGCACGAGTGCAACCGGGTGGCGGCGGAGATGGTGTGGTCGGGAGCCATCGGCGATGTCACCGAGGTACACATTTCGACTTCGCCGGGCACCCATCCCACGGGCCTCACGGCGCCGCCTCCGGAAGACCCGGTGCCCGCGACCCTGGCATGGGCACTGTGGCTGGGCGCCGCTGCAGAGCGTCCGTTCAGCGATGAGTACGTGCCCTACAACTGGCGCGGGTTTCTGGATTTCGGAACCGGACAGATCGGCAACTGGGCCACCCACACGGCCGGGCCGGCGCAAACGGCGCTGCAGCTTGGCGCGCCAACCAGCCTGGAATGCATCGCGGTGGATGGCCGGAGCGGCATCACTTATCCCAACCGGGCCGTGGTTCGACTGGATTTTCCGGCGCGCGGGGAGATGCCTCCAGTGAAGGTCTATTATCACGACGGCACGCGCACCAGCGACGCGGAAGCCTACCACGTGCCGGGGATGGAGAACGAAACGATTCTGCCGCCGACCAACAATCTGGCCGATAAAGGGCGGCCTACCGGGGGCCGCGGCGGTGCGGGGCGCGGAGGCGCGGGCCGGCGTGGGGCGGGTGGAGGAGCCGCGGCGGCCGCTTTCGCGCGCGGCCGTTCGGGGAATACCGGCGAGCGGCGGGGCGCGGGCGGTCCGGGCGTGCGGGTGTTTGGCGACCCGCCCAGTCCGCCGAAGCCCGGCATTTTGACCGGCAATGGCAGCGTGTTTATCGGGACCAAGGGCATCATGGCCACCACCCAGCGCGGAGAAGGCGTGTGGCTGCTGCCGGCCTCGCGGTGGGCGGATTACGTGCTGCCGCCGCAGCTTCTGACGCGCTCGCCCGGACACATGCTGGACTGGGTTCGCGCCTGCAAGGGCGGCGACCCGGGCTGCTCGGATTTCAGCATCACGGCGCCGTACGCGGAATGGCTGGCGCTCACCGCCATCGCCCTGCACGTGCCCGGGAAACTGGAGTGGGATAGCAGAAATCAGCGCTTCACCAATAGCCCGGAAGCCAACAGGTTCGTCAAACCGGTGTTCCGCAAGGGATGGGAGCTGAGGCTCTAGCTTTTGAGGAACCACGCGGTACAGACCTCACCAGTGACCCGGTGGGCCGAACGAAGCGCGGAGAAAAACCGGAGACGGGAACATGGGGGACAGCGGTTTCCTGCCTCGTGGGGCCACGACGGAGGCAGGTTCAGAGGTGTCTCTGTGTGCAGCCGTACGCTTTGTGACTCGGCGGTGAATTGCGAAGCGGCGGAAAACTGGAAACCAGACTGTTGCTTCCCGCTTGGCATGTGACATAATGTGAAATCTCACGCACTCGCGGAAAGATGATGAGTGACAACACTGTCAGCAGGCGGGCGGCCATTTTGGGGGCCGCGGCGCTTCCGGTAGCCGGTCTGGTTCATGCGCAAATGCGTTCGCACAGCGTGGTGATTTCGAGCGCGAACCGCAACAACGGCGGGATCAATTGTTGCGCGAAGGCCATGGAAACGATGAAGGCCGGTGGCGATACGCTGGATGCGGTGATCGCAGGGGTCAACATCGTGGAGTTGGATCCGCGCGATTCGAGCGTGGGTTATGGCGGTCTTCCGAATGAGGACTGCGTCGTGGAACTGGACGCCAGTTGTATCCATGGGCCTTCGCGGCGCGGCGGAGCGGTGGGCGCTCTGCGCAACATCAAGACGGCTTCCAACGTGGCGCAGAAGGTGGCTCTGGAAACCGACCACATGATGCTGGTGGGCGAGGGCGCCCTGCGGTTTGCCAAAGCTTGGGGCTTCAAGGAAGAAGATCTGTTGACGGACGAATCGCGAACGCAGTGGCTGATTTGGAAACGCAGCCTGCGGGACAAGAACGGGCACAGTTTTTGGGAATCGGGCGTGGATGCGCCGCCCGCCAAGAAGGCTGCGGAGTTACAAGAGCTGAAGAAATTGTTTCCGCAGTACGGCGATGAATTTCTGGAAGAGGCGTTGGAGAACGCCATCAATCCGCCGCACGGCACGATCAATTGCATCGCCCTGAATGAGAAGGGCGAGATGTCGGCGGTGACCACCACCAGCGGGATGGCCTTCAAAATTCCCGGACGGGTGGGCGATTCACCGATTATCGGCGGGGGCCTCTGGCTCGACCAGGATGTTGGCGGGGCGGGGTCCACGGGCCGCGGCGAAGAGAACTTGCGGGTGTGTGGCGCACACACCGTTGTGGAAAATATGCGCCATGGAATGCCGCCCAAGGAGGCGGCGCTGGACGCGTTGAAGCGTGTAGCCCGCAATTTCGACAACGATGAGAAACGCCTTGCTGCGATCGATCTCGACTTTTACGCGCTGCGTAAAGATGGAGAGTATGCAGCCGCGTCGCTGTGGGGGTCAAGGCAAGGAGAAAAACGCTTCGCGGTTTGCACCAGCGAACGCGAGAGTCGCCACGAGCCATCGGCATATCTTTTGGACCGGAAGTAACTGAGAGATGCAGGCCGGGAAACTGGGTTTCCCGTTTGAGGGAGGAGTTTGTGCCGGCGCAGTATCGCCGGGGACCGGCACTTGTTTTTAATGAAACATATTTCCGATTTGCTCATCCAATCGTTTTGAGGAAATCGTTGGGAAGCTGGCAGTAAGGATGCGAGACGAATGTTACAGCCGCTATACGAAGCGGACTGATCACTAACGATGCCGCAGATTTTTCATCACAGCACCAATACCTTCGCGCGAATCACTATTTTCGGAGCGGTCTTCATATTGGGTTTTCTGACCTGGGTATTCACGGAACTGGACCGTTCCAATTACGATACGCGCGCTACCGAGGCGCGGGAACAACCCGTGCCCTTCAGCCACGCGCACCATGTGGGGGCCATTGGAATCGATTGCCGGTATTGCCACACCACGGTAGAGACTTCCGGCTTCGCCAATATTCCGCCCACCAAGACCTGTATTAATTGCCATTCGCAGATCTGGGCGACCAGCCCGACGCTGGAACCGGTGCGGGCAAGTTACCGCAACGGCCAATCGATCCGCTGGACGCGCGTGAACGATCTGCCGGATTTTGTTTATTTCAATCACAGCATCCATATCAACAAGGGAATCGGTTGTGAGAGCTGCCACGGACGCGTGGACCGGATGCCTCTCACCTGGCAGGAGAACTCACTCGAAATGAGTTGGTGTCTGGGCTGCCACCGGAACCCCGAAAAATACGTGAGGCCGCGCGAATTCATTACTAAGATGGGCTATCAGCCGGCGGGCGACCAGGAAACCATTGGACGCCAGTTGGTGGCCGAATATAAGATACAGGATCCGCGCGTGCTGACCAGTTGTTCCACTTGCCATCGATGAGCGACTTACCAAAGAAACTGGATCTGGCGGCTGTCCGGGAGAGCCTGGCGAAAGCCGCGCGCGGCTCCGGACGGGAGTATTGGCGCAGCCTGGAGCACTTAGCCGCGACGCCTGAATTCGAGGAACTGCTGGAGCGGGAATTTCCGCGCCAGGCGATCGGCTGGAGCGAAGACGAGGACCGGGTAAAGGGCCGGCGCAATTTTCTGAAGCTGATGGGCGCGTCGCTGGCGTTGGGCGGGCTGGCGGCCTGCACCCGGCAGCCCACCGAATACATCATGCCGTATATACGGCAGCCGGAGGAATTGATTCCGGGCAAGCCGCTGTTCTTTGCCACGGCCACCACTCTGAACGGCGTAGGGCACGGCGTACTGGCGGAGAGCCACGAGGGACGGCCGACGAAGATCGAGGGCAACCCCGAGCATCCGGCTACCCTGGGCGCGTGCGACAGCTTTTCGCAGGCCTCGGTGCTGCAGCTTTACGATCCGGACCGTTCGGCGACGGTGACCCAAGGCGGCGAAATTCGTTCCTGGGGCGCGTTTTTCGAGGTCTTACGCGACGGGCTGGGGCAGCAAAAACTGAAGAACGGCGCGGGCCTTCGCATCCTCACCGAGACCATCACTTCGCCCACCATGGCGAGCCAATTCGCCGCCATTCAGAAGCTGTATCCGGCGGCCAAGTGGCACCAATGGGAGCCGGCCGGCCCGCACAGCGCGCGGGCGGGCGCGAAGCAGGCTTTTGGGCAGTACGTCAACACGTATTACGACCTGAGCAACGCCAAGGTGGTGGTGGCGCTGGATTCCGACTTTCTGGCTTCCGGACCGGCCAGCCCGCGCTATGCGCGCCAGTTTTCGCTGCGGCGGCGAGTGAACGATCAACAACTCGAGATGAACCGGCTGTACGTGGTGGAGCCGATGCCCACACCGACGGGGTCCAAAGCCGATCACCGGCTGCCGCTGCGGGCCGCCGACATCGAGGAATTCGCCTGGGCGCTGGCTACCGGCCTGGGCGTGGCACAGGGGCCGAAGCAGGGAGATAACGGCGACATTTATAAATGGATCGGCGCAATTGCCAGGGACTTGCAGCGCAACAAAGGCGCCGGCCTGGTGATCGCGGGCGAGCAGCAGCCTCCGCTGGTGCACGCCCTGGCGCACGTGATGAATGCCGATATGGGCAACGTGGGAAAGACGGTGTTCTATACCGATCCCATCGAGGTGAACCCGGTTGACCAGCTTGCTTCGCTGCAGGACCTGGTGAACGATTTGAACGCCGGCGCGGTGGATGTGCTGCTGATTGTGGGCGGCAATCCGGCCTTTAACGCGCCCGTGGATTTCGGCATGGCCACCGCCATCGCCAAGGCCAACCTGCGCGCCCACCTGAGCCTCTACGCGGACGAAACTTCGGCGCTTTGCGAATGGAATCTGCCGGAAACACATTACCTGGAGAGTTGGGGGGACGTGCGCACCTTCGATGGCACGGCGACGATTCAGCAGCCTCTGATCCAGCCTTTGTACGACGGGCGCTCAGCGATCCAGGTGCTGCAGATGCTCACCGAAACGCCCGAGACGGGCGGCTATGAAATCGTCAAGGGCTATTGGGGCGGGCAGCACCCAGGCGCGGATTTCGAGGCGTGGTGGCGGCTGGCGGTACACGATGGCGTGATTGCCGGCTCGGCGCTGCCGGCCAAGACACCAGCCATCCAGGGCGCGGCGATTTCGGAGCGGCCGAAGCCGAATCACCTGGGCGGCAAACTGGAAGCGATTTTCCGGCCGGACCCGGCAATCTACGATGGGCGGTTCGCCAACAACGGCTGGCTGCAGGAGATGCCCAGGCCGATCACCAAGCTTACCTGGGACAACGCCGCGATCATCAGTCCGGCCACAGCGCACCGCCTGAACGTGAGTACGGGCGACATGCTGCGGCTCACTTACCAGGGGCGCAGCCTGAATGCGCCGGCCTGGGTGCAGCCCGGCCACATCGACGGCGCGGTCACCGTGCATCTGGGTTACGGACGCACCCGGGCGGGACATGTCGGAAACCGCATAGGATTCGATCCTTACGGCCTGCGCACGTCGAAGGCGCTGTGGCACGACAATGGACTGGAGGCGGTGAAGATCTCCGGCTCCTATCCCTTTGCCACTACCCAGAACGATCACATCCTGGACACGCGGCGCCACATTATCCAGAGCGGCACTCTGGAAGAGTATAAGAAAGATCCGGCATCCGTGCTGGAGGGCATTGAGACACCTCCAGCCGGCCTGACGCTATATCCGCCGTGGCAGTACCAGGGCTACGCCTGGGGCATGGCCATCGACTTGAACATGTGCACCGGGTGCAGCGCCTGCGTGGTGGCGTGCGTGGCAGAGAACAACATCGCCGTGGTGGGCAAGGACCAGGTGCGCCGAAGCCGCGCCATGCATTGGATCCGCGTGGACACGTACTATAACGGCGAAGTCAACAATCCGGACATTTACAACCAACCGTTGCCGTGTATGCAGTGCGAAAATGCCCCCTGCGAGCTGGTCTGCCCGGTGCAGGCCACCAATCACAGCTCCGAGGGACTCAACGACATGGTCTATAACCGCTGCGTGGGGACGCGGTATTGCTCGAATAACTGCCCCTACAAGGTGCGGCGGTTCAATTTCTACCTGTTTTCGGATTACGAAACGCCTAGTCTGAAACTGCTGCATAACCCCGACGTCACCGTGCGCAGCCGGGGCGTGATGGAGAAATGCACTTACTGCGTGCAGCGGATCAATTATGCCAAGATCGAGGCCGAGAAACAGAACCGGAAAGTACGGGAGGGCGATATTCAGACGGCCTGCCAGGCCACCTGCCCTACCGAGGCGATCGTGTTCGGCAATTTGAACGATCCCAACAGCCGGGTATCGAAAATGAAAGCTGAGAAACGCAACTACGGGCTGCTGGCGGACCTGAATACGCGGCCGCGGACGACCTACCTGGCAACCTTGCGTAATCCCAATCCGGAGGTGGAGGGCTAGGGCGCCATGGCAGACGAACCTCAAGTGATCGAACCAACGGCGCCCAGGTCGATTATCGCTCCCGGTTACACCTTCGGCACCGTCACCGACCAGATTGCCACGGTGGTTCTTACCGGGAGGACGCCGGTTTTCTGGATGGCGTGCTTCAGCGTGGGTCTGGGGCTGCTGTTTTTGTTCCTCTACGCCGTGGCGCTGCTGATGGCCAAAGGTGTGGGCATCTGGGGAATCCGCACGCCGGTAATGTGGGGATTCGCCATCACCAACTTCGTGTGGTGGATCGGAATCGGCCACGCGGGGACGTTGATCTCGGCCATCCTGCTACTACTCAACCAGCGCTGGCGCAATTCCATCAACCGTTTTGCGGAGGCCATGACGCTGTTCGCGGTGGCCTGCGCGGGCATGTTTCCGCTGCTGCACCTGGGCCGGCCCTGGCTGTTCTACTGGCTGTTTCCCTACCCCAACACGATGGGCGTGCAGCCGAATTTCCGCAGCCCGCTAGTGTGGGACGTGTTTGCCGTTTCCACTTATGCCACGGTGTCGCTGCTGTTCTGGTATGTCGGCCTGATGCCCGACTTGGCCACGCTGCGCGACCGCACTACCAGCCGCATTGCGCGGTTCACGTACGGCATCATGGCCATGGGCTGGCGCGGCTCGGCGAAACACTGGAGTATCTACGAAACCGCCAGCCTGCTGCTGGCAGGTTTGGCTACTCCGCTGGTGCTCTCGGTCCACACGGTCGTGAGCTTCGACTTCACGATTGCCATCGTGCCCGGATGGCACAGCACCTTCTTCCCGCCTTATTTCGTGGCGGGCGCCATTTACTCCGGATTCGCCATGGTGCTGGCGCTGGCCATTCCGCTACGCTCGGTTTATGGCTTACAGGGGCTGATCACCGACAAGCACCTGGATAACTCCGCCAAGGTGATGCTGGCCACCGGGCTGATCGTGGCCTACTCCTATATCCTGGAGACCTTCACCGCCTGGTATAGCGGCAATGTCTACGAGGGTGCGGCGATCTGGAATCGCATGACCGGCCCTTACGCCGGGGTTTACTGGTTGCTGATTACTTGCAACATTATTCTGCCGCAGGCGCTGTGGTTCAAACGTATCCGCTCCAATCCGGTGCTGCTGTTCATCTGGTCGATCATCGTGCTGGTAGGAATGTGGCTGGAGCGCTTTGTGATCATCGTAAGCAGCCTGGCGCAGGACTTTCTGCCGTCGTCCTGGTCGGTCTTCGTGCCCACGCGGTGGGACTGGGCTACTTACTTCGGCACCATCGGGCTGTTCCTGTTCCTCTTCTTCGCATTCATTCGCCTGCTTCCCATGATTTCGATTTTTGAGGTGCGCACCCTGCTGCCGCAGGCGCAGGTGAAGGAGGAGGTGCGAGGTTGATCAAACCGATTTACGGCTTGATGGCGGAATTCGATAACCCGACCGGCCTGGTGAATGCCGCCCGCGCGGCGCGGGAAAAGGGCTACCGCAAGCTGGACGCTTTTTCGCCTTTTCCTATTGAAGAGCTGACCGACGCTTTGCATTTGCACCACAACAAACTGCCCCTGATTGTGCTGTGCGGTGGAATTCTGGGCGGGCTGACCGGCTTTCTGATGCAGTATTACGTCACGGTCATTTATTTTCCCATCAACATAGGCGGGCGCCCATTGGATAGCTGGCCGTCGTACATCATTATCACTTTCGAGCTGACCATTCTTTTCGGGGCGATCTCGGCCGTGCTGGGCCTGCTGGCGCTGTGCGGGTTGCCCATGCCTTATCACCCGTCTTTTAATGTGCCGCGATTCGCGCTGGCCTCGCGGAACCGGTTCTTTTTGTGCATTGAGGCCGAAGATCCGCTCTTTGATCATGACCAGACCATCGCGTTTCTGGAAACCCTGGCGCCGCGGGAGGTGTCTGAAGTTGCGCACTGAGTATGGCTCGACGCACGATTCAACTCTGAGCGCCGGCGACGGTAAATTCGGGCAGGCCCGGTGCTCACCGCGGAGACGCGGAGAGCGCGGAGGTTACGTGGGGAAATCCCGAAACAGGGTTTCTCCGAGGTTTCTCCGGGTCCTCTGCGTCTCCGCAGTGACCCTGCTGGCTACACTTTCCGCCGGCTGCCGGCAGGATATGCAGGATCAGCCCAAATACATCCCGCTGCGGCCGACCGATTTCTTCGGTGACGGGCGTTCCGAACGGCCCTTGGTGGAAGGCACGGTGGCCCGCGGCCATCTGGACGACGATACGGCTTACTTTACCGGCAAGGGTCCAGACGGTAAACCGCTCGACACCTTTCCGTTTGCGGTGACTAAGGATGTGATCCTGCGCGGCCAGGACCGTTTCAATGTTTACTGTTCGCCTTGCCATGACCGCTTAGGCAACGGCGATGGCATGGTGGTGCGGCGAGGTTACCGCAAGCCGCCTTCCTATCACATCGACCGGCTGCGGCAGGTACCCAACGGTTATATCTTTGACGTGATTACCAATGGATTCGGCGCCATGCCCGATTATTCCGCCCAGATCCCACCGGCCGACCGTTGGGCGATTGTAGCCTACGTACGGGCCCTGCAACTGAGCCAGAACGCATCCATCAACGATATTCCGGCGGCGGACCGCAGCCAGCTTGGCCAGGGAGGCGGGCAATGACCGCGCAAGGTGCGGATTTCAGGGTCACCGGCGAACTCTCGGCCAATATCGGCCAGTGGCGTACCCGAGCGCTGATTGTGGGCCTGGTGGCGGCGCTGCTTACGGTCCTCGGCTTCTTTCTGGTTTCGCCCTTTCAATTCTACCGGTCGTATCTGTGGTCCTACGTGTTTTATGTGGGCATCGCGCTAGGTCCCATGGCTTGGCTGATGCTGCAATATCTCACTGGCGGCGCCTGGGGCGTGGCGATTCGGCGTCCGGCGGAGGCGGCTGCGCGCACGCTGCCACTGCTCGCGCTGCTGTTTGTGCCGATTGTCATCGGTATACCCAATCTGTACGAGTGGTCGCACGCCAACATCGTGGCGGCGGACCCGGTGATGCAGCACAAGCGCATCTATCTCAACGTGCCGTTTTTCCTGGTGCGGGCGGTGGTTTACCTGGGCGCCTGGAATCTGCTTTCCTGGTATTACAGCTATTGGTCGGCGCGCGAGGACCAGGGAGACCGCGGGGCCCACGGCAAGATGGCCGCTTTGGCCGGGCCAGGTATTATCTTCTGGGGATTCAGCATCACGTTTATGGCCGTGGATTGGGTGCTCTCGCTCAACCCGCACTGGTTTTCCACCATTTTCGGGATGCTCTTCATGGCGGGCCAAGGCTTGTCGGGGATGGCTTTTCTGATCACGGTGTTGGTGCTGCTGTCTTACTACCGGCCCATGTCGGAGGTTCTCACGCCGCGCCACCTGCACGATCTGGGCAAACTGCTGCTGGCGATGGTAATGGTGTGGGCCTACTTCTCGTTCTCGCAATTCCTGATTATCTGGGCGGGCAATCTGCCCGACGAGATTACCTGGTACACGGCACGCCTGCACGGCGGATGGGGCTACGTAGCGATGGCCCTGGTGCTGGGGCACTTCGCGCTGCCGTTCGCGCTGTTGCTCTCGCGCGATTTGAAGCGCAATTTCAAGCTGTTGGCCGGGATCGCGATATTCATTCTGTGCATGCGGTACGTGGATGTCTACTGGCTGGTGGCGCCTGATTTTTCGAGAGGGAAGTTTGCGGTAAGTTGGATGGATTTCACGGCGCCGCTGGCGTTGGGCGGAATCTGGCTGTGGTATTTTCTGTCGCAGCTTGTGAAGCGCCCGCTGCTGCCGCTGGGCGATCCACACCTGGAGGAGGCTTTGCAACATGGCCGGGAATAACCCAGAGAACGGCGAACACGACGTCCAGCCGCCGCCCGTCGAAAGGCCGCAAGAGGAGCCGGCAGCCGGCCATGAGATGCGCGATGTCAACGCCTGGGCCGTGGGTAAGTTCGCCATCGCCCTGGTTTTGTTGTGCATCTTCTCGATGGTGTTGTTACTGGGCTACTTCCGATATCTGGAGAACACCACGGCGCCGCTTGCGACCGGCACGCGCCCGGTTCCGCCGGAGCCGCGGTTGGAATCGACTCCGGTTCAGGATCTGAAGGCCATGCACGACGCCGAAGATAAGATCCTCAACAGCTACGGGTGGGTGGATCAATCCAATGGCGTGGTGCGGATTCCGATCGCCAAAGCCATCGATCTGCTGGCCCAGCGGGGTCTTCCCGCGCGCCCTCAGAACGGCGTCCAAAGCGCCAGTACCGCCAGCATCCCCAGTGAAAGCGGCCTAGGGGAAAAGGTGCAGCAGGTTGGCGGTCCGCTGGCCGGGATATCGAAATGACAACCATGGAAAGGAACCTTCTTATTACGTTTGCAGGCGCCGCGTTGGCGGCGTTCGCCCAGCCGGGACAGCCGGCGCCGGTACAACCCACGATCAGCATGCAGGACTCGCATCTGCGGCCCGCCCTTCCCGGCGCGCTTCAGGGCGTCGGCATCGATCAGCGGCTCGATCAGCAGATGCCGCTGGGGTTGACCTTCCGCGACGAATTCGGCCGCGATGTGCAGCTCTCCTCGTTTTTCCACGGCAAGCCGGTGATTCTGGCGCTGGTGTATTACCGCTGCCCGATGCTCTGCACGCAGATTCTGAACGGTCTGGAAAGCAGCCTGAAGGCCGTGTCTTTCATGCCCGGGCGGGATTTTGAAGTGCTGGCCGTCAGCTTTGACCCGAAGGATACGCCCGAGACGGCGGCATCCAAGAAACAGTTATACCTGCGGCGCTATGGCCGGCCGGGGGCGGCTAACGGCTGGCACTTCCTGACCGGCGACGAGACTAACATTCACGCCCTGACTGAAGCGGTGGGTTATCACGTCAAATACGATCCTTCCACCGACCAATGGGCGCACGCCAGCGGAATTATGATTGCGACGCCGGAAGGGCGCCTGTCGCGCTATTTTTACGGAGTGGAATACGCCCCGAGGGATTTGCGGTTGGGGCTGGTGGAAGCATCGGCCAGCAAGATCGGAAGCCCGGTGGACCAGATTCTGCTGTTCTGTTATCACTACGACCCCGCCACGGGAAAATATGGCACCTTGGCTGTGGGCATGGTGCGCTACGCCGGCGGAGCGTTCGTGCTGATCTGCGGCGGGTTCCTGGTTTTCGTTTTCCTGCGCGAATCGCGGGCCAAAAATCTGCGGCGGGCTGGATAGTTCGAGATGGGATCTTTACCTTTATTTCCGGAACAGGCGTCCACCTTCGCCCCCGAGGTGGATCACCTTCTCTATTACCTTCTGGCGGTGGCGGTTTTCTTTACCGTGGCGATTTTCGGGGCGATCTTCTACTTCGCCATCCGCTACCGGCGCCGCTCGGATCGCGAGCTGCCCCTGGTGATCCACGGCGGGTTGACGCTCGAAATTCTGTGGTCGGTGATTCCGTTCGGCCTGACCATGGTGATGTTCACGTGGGGGGCGAGCATCTTCTTCAATGAAAGCCGGCCGCCGGCGGATGCGCTCCAGATTTACGTGGTGGGCAAGCAGTGGATGTGGAAATTGCAGCACCTGGAGGGGCA
This sequence comes from Bryobacteraceae bacterium, assembly GCA_035505095.1. Lineage (GTDB taxonomy): Bacteria > Acidobacteriota > Terriglobia > Bryobacterales > Bryobacteraceae > JOPF133. Next base: position 36,145 of record DATJRE010000043.1, read on the forward strand.
GCGCGAGATTAATGAACTGCACATCCCACTGGGCCGCGCCGTGCGTCTGACGATGACTTCGGAAGACGTCATCCACAGCTTTTTCGTGCCTGCCTTCCGCACCAAAGAGGACGTGGTGCCGGGCCGCTACTCCACCACCTGGTTCCAGCCGACCAAGCCGGGCAAATACCACCTGTTTTGCGCGGAGTATTGCGGAACGCGGCATTCCGGGATGATCGGCTGGGTGTATGTGATGGAGCCGCGGGATTACGAAAACTGGTTGAACGGGGGTGCGCCCTCGGGATCTTTGGCCGATCAGGGCGCCAAGCTGTTCGAAAGCCTGGCCTGCTCGAATTGCCATAAGCCCGACGGTTCGGGCCGTTGCCCTACGCTGGTGGGCCTGTACGGCAAGAACGTGCAGCTTGCCAGCGGCGCTACGGTGAAGGCGGATGAGGGCTATATCCGCGAATCGATTCTGCAGCCCACGGCTAAGATTGTGGCCGGTTACCAGCCACTGATGCCCACCTTCCAGGGGCTGGTTACGGAGGAGGGCGTGTTGCAATTGGTGGAGTATATCAAGTCCCTGGGTCCCCAACCGGGTGCGCCGGCGGGAGCGAGTGTCCCGGTGGCGGCTCCCAACAAACGTTAGAACTATGATTACGACAGCGGTAGCAGAACGCGAACATTACTTAAATGCCAGCTATGGCATCAAATCGTGGCTTCTTACCAAGGACCACAAGCGTATCGCATTGTTGTACCTCGCCACCATCACACTGTTCTTCTTCCTGGGCGGCGCTTTCGCCACGCTGATTCGCATTGAGTTATTGACGCCGCAAGGCGGTCTGGTCTCGTCGGAGACTTATAACAAGCTGTTTACCATGCACGGCGTGACGATGATTTTCTTCTTCCTCATTCCGTCTATCCCTGCCACGCTCGGCAACTTCTTTCTTCCCATGATGATCGGCGCGAGGGACCTGGCCTTTCCTCGCATCAACCTGTTGAGCTGGTATCTGCTGGTGGTGGGCGGACTGCTGGCGCTGTTTGCCATGCTGGCGGGCGGCGTGGATACCGGCTGGACGTTTTACACGCCCTATAGCACCACTTACTCGAATTCGTGGGTGATTGCCACGGCGCTGGGAATTTTCGTGGCTGGTTTTTCCTCGATCCTGACCGGCCTGAACTTCATCGTCACGGTGCACCGCATGCGGGCGCCCGGGATGACGTGGTTCCGGATGCCGCTGTTCATCTGGTCGATGTACGCCACATCGCTGATCCAGGTACTGGGCACGCCTGTGCTGGCAGTGACGCTGGTGCTGGTCTTCTGCGAGCGGGTATTCCACATCGGCATTTTCGACCCGGCCCTCGGCGGCGACCCGGTGCTCTTCCAGCACCTTTTCTGGTTCTATTCGCATCCGGCCGTCTACATCATGATCCTGCCGGCGATGGGGGTGATCAGCGAGATCATCTCGGTGTTCTCGCGCAAGCCGGTGTTCGGATACGCTTTCGTGGCCTTTTCGAGCGTAGCCATTGCGGTGGTGGGATTCCTGGTGTGGGGCCATCACCTGTTTGTCAGCACCCAGTCGGTGTATGCCGGGATGGTTTTCTCGTTCCTGAGTTATTTTGTGGCCATTCCTTCGGCGATCAAAGTGTTTAACTGGACAGCCACGCTGTATAAAGGATCGATATCTTACGCCACGCCGATGCTCTACGCCTTCGGCTTCATCGGCCTCTTCACCATCGGCGGACTTACCGGGCTGTTTGTGGCGTCGCTGGGCATCGACGTCCACGTGACCGACACTTACTTCGTAATCGCCCACTTCCACTACATCATGGTGGGCGGAGCGATCATGGCGTACATGGGCGGGCTGCACTACTGGTGGCCCAAGATGACCGGGCGCATGTATCCCGAAGGATGGGCGCGGCTATCGGCGCTGGTCATCTTCCTGGGATTCAACCTGACCTTCTTCCCGCAGTTCATTCTGGGCTATCTGGGGATGCCGCGGCGCTATCACGTTTACCCCGATGAATTTCAGGTGCTGCACGTGCTTTCCACGGCCGGCGCCAGCGTCCTGGCAGTAGGGTACCTGATGCCGATGATTTATTTTATCTGGTCGTTGCGCTACGGCGCCGTGGCGCCCGCCAATCCCTGGGGCGCCACCGGCCTGGAATGGAAAACCGCCTCGCCGCCCCCCGTGGAAAACTTCGAGGAGACACCGGTGGTTACCCACGAGGCGTACGATTACAGTACCGTGATGGGAGAGGTGATTGAAGTTGGCTAGCCAAGCTCACGTTCACGCGGAAACACTTGCCCGGCGCGAGCAGTTCGATACCGCCGAACAACAGAGGGACGCCTCTACGCTCGGGATGTGGGTCTTCCTCATCACCGAAATCATGTTCTTCGGGGGCATGTTCCTGGCTTACTCGGTCTACCGCACTTTCTATCCACAGGTGTTCGCGGTAGCCTCCAGCAGCATGAACGCGGTCATCGGGGCAACCAATACCGGCGTGCTGTTGTGCAGCAGCTTCACCATGGTGATGGCGGTACGCGCCGCGCAGCTCGGGCAGCGGAAGGCGATCATCACCTTCCTGATTCTCACTCTGCTTCTGGGCCTCGCCTTCCTCGGCTTGAAGGGCTACGAATGGACCCTGAAGTTCGAAGAGCACCATGTACCAGGGCCGTCCTTCCACCTGGACGGCGTCGATATGCAAGGGCCGGCGCAGATTTTCTTTTCGCTGTATTTCGCCATGACCGGCTTGCACGCGCTGCACATGGTGGTGGGCGTGGGAATCCTCACGTGGCTCTTGATTGCCACTTACAAGGGAAAATTTACCGCCGAGTACATGACCCCCGTGGATATCGCCGGCCTGTACTGGCACTTTGTCGATATCATCTGGATCTTTCTGTTTCCCCTTTTGTACCTGATCGACCGTCACCTGAAATGACTATGAGCCAACAAGTCGAACACGTCGATTCCGTAACAACCTATGCCGTGGTCTGGATCGTGCTGCTGATTCTGACCGCCGCCACCACTGCCGTGGCCTATGTGGACCTGGGAGCCTTCAGCGTAGTGGCGGCCCTGACCATTGCGGTGATCAAGATGCTACTGGTGGCGCTGTTCTTCATGCACCTGCGCCGGAGCACGCACCTTACCCGCCTGGTTGTTTTGGGCGGTTTAGTCTGGCTGATGATCCTGCTGATGCTGAGTTTCGCGGACTTCATGACGCGCGGCTGGACCGGCGTACCGGGACGCTGACACGTCCGGCCGCCGGGTTGCCGGCACGCCTTTGGCCACTAGCGAAACTGATAGAAAAGCCCGATTTCGGCCTTCCCGAAGACGCTGCTGTACATGCTGCCGGTAGGCTTGTAGACCTTCACCTCGGCGCGCATCCCGAACTTGGCGCTTGAAAAGTAATAGCGCACGCCGCCCCCGAAGTTCACCGCGAAATCCGAGCCTCCCGGCTGGATGGCCGCCGGCAAAGTTTGAGTCGTACCATCGGTGTAAGTCAAGGTCGGAGTAACGGTTGTCTGCAGATGATGCAGCACGCCGACGCCCACCGCCAGATACGGAACAAACGGCTTCTCATGAATCGGAAAGCGGATGTGTACGCCGCCGTGAAAGTCGTAAAAGCTGATATTCCGGTCGACGGACACCGAAGAGACCCCGGCCGGAAGGCTCGACACCACCGGCGGACTGGCCACTTGCGGAAGATAGGTAAATTCCACGTAGGGCAGAATGTATTTGTTGGCCGCCACCGTGAAGTTGCCACCCGCCATGTATTGGGCGTTGACAATCCCATAACTTGCGCCCAGAAATGGTCCCACCTCAATACTTCCCGGCCGCAGGAAGGAGACGCTTTGTCCGAAGGCCGCCGCCGCGCCCGCCAGGGCCAGCAACCCGATCCGAAGGGGAGTAACGGATAATCTCATTTAGCCTCTCTAAGTGCGAAATCCAACGTTGTGACGTTCTATTCTACACCGGAGGGCAAAATGCCGCACGGAAAAAATAGCCGCGTCACAGCACTGGCGTTGTCCCGGTTGGGCCGGTTTGCCCGGCCACCGTGATGACTACGGGTACGGTGTCTCCCGTTTTGATGCCCGCCCGCACCACCACATTCACCTGGCCCTGCGAAGCCGGGCGTCAAGCACTGAACTCTACCGAAGTACGCCCGCCCGATCGCGATTACCTCACGCAACGCGCGCTGCCGCTTACCGCCCCAGCAGCTTATGCGTCGCCGGAGTGTCTTCTAAAATGCACCGAAATCCCACCGCATTACCGGTCGCGCCCTCCTTGCGCACCGAGATCCGCAGGTGCACGTCCGGCACGCTATCGAACGATCCACCGCGAATCACGTGGCCCTTGCCCGCCTGTGGACCCTGCGGATCGACCGGCGGCGATTGGCGATAGTAATCGCTGCTGTAGACGTCCGAGACCCATTCCCAGACGTTGCCGGCCATGTCGTTGAGGCCCCAGTCGCTGGGGTCGAAACTATGCACCGGCGCTACCTCGGAGAAGATGTCGCCGCCCTGCTTCCCTTCGAAATTGGCTTTGTTGCGGCTGTTGGGGCCGTCGAACGGATAGACGGCGTCCTTGCCGGCGCGCGCGGCGTACTCCCACTCGGCTTCGGTCGGTAAGCGGC
>DATJRE010000044.1:0-54821 GCA_035505095.1 Bryobacteraceae bacterium
GGTCAGCGAGCTGATCCGCGCCGGTTTCGATACCCTGGTGGCCGCCGGATACGCCCCTGAAATCGCCTATTTCGAATGCCTGCACGAGGTCAAGCTGATTGTCGACCTGATCCAGGAAGGCGGCCTCAGCTACATGCGCTATTCCGTCTCAGACACTGCCGAATACGGCGATTACACGCGCGGCCCGCGCATTGTCAACGACCAGACCCGCGCCGAGATGAAGAAGATTCTGGGCGAAATCCAGTCTGGCGAATTCGCTCGCCAGTGGATTGACGAAAACCGCACCGGCCGTCACAATTTTCTGGCCATGCGCGAAGCCGCGCGCAACCTGCCCATCGAAAAAGTGGGCCGCGAGCTGCGCGAAATGATGACGTTTCTGAAAAAGAAGAAAGAAGCCGGTGTGCCGCAGGAAGAGGCGGTCGCGGCTAAGAAGTAAGTAAGAGGTAAGCAGAATTGGCTATGGCTTTGGCCTTGGCTCCAGGTTTTGGCAATAGGCAGAAATGGGCCGCTGATGAACGCTGATGAACGCTGATAAGACCAGGATTTTTTATCAGCGTTCATCGGCGTGGATCAGCGGCTGAATAGGTTTTGTACGGAATGCTCGATATGCCGCTCGGCGGTGAATTGAGGCTCACACAGTATGAAGATCTTCACTTTCGATACCACACTCCGCGACGGCACCCAAGGCGAGTCCGTCTCCTTCTCCGTGGAGGACAAGCTCATCATCGCCCAGAAACTGGATGAGCTGGGCATCGACTATATCGAAGGCGGCTGGCCCGGCTCCAACCCCAAGGACAAGGAATTCTTCGCCCGCGCCCGCGACCTGGCCTTCACCCACGCCCGCCTTACCGCCTTCGGGTCCACGCGCTTCGCCAAAAACCCGGTCGAGGAAGACCGCAACGTCCTGGCCCTGGTGGATGCCGGCACCCCCGTGGTCTCTATCTTCGGCAAGACCTGGGACCTGCACGTCCGCCGCGCCCTCGGCATCACCGAAGAGGAAAATCTGCGGCTCATCTCCGAAACCGTCCGCTATCTGAAAGAGCACGGCAAGGAAGTGGTCTACGACGCCGAACACTTCTTCGATGGCTACGCCGCTAACCCCGATTATGCCCTGCGCACTCTGGAAGCCGCCCACGCTTCCGGCGCCGATGTGCTCTGCCTTTGCGATACCAACGGCGGCACCGTGACCGGCCGCCTGGTGGACGCGGTGGGCGAAGTGCGCCGCCGCTTCGAAGGGGTCATCGGCATCCACACCCACAACGATTCCGACCTGGCCGTGGCCAACTCCGTAGCCGCCGTGGAAGCCGGCGCTACCCACGTGCAGGGCTGCATGAACGGCTACGGCGAGCGCTGCGGCAACGCCAACCTGGCTTCGGTGATCGCCAACCTGGAGCTTAAGCTGGGCCACACCACCATCGGCCGCGAAAAGCTGGCCGGCCTGGCGGGTGTCTGCCGGTTCATTTCGGAGCTCGCCAACCTGCCCCTGCGCGGCGACCAGCCGTTCGTCGGCAAAAGCGCCTTCGCTCACAAGGGCGGCGTGCACGTCAGCGCCGTCCTGAAAGATTCCGCCACCTACGAGCACATCGTCCCCGAAACTGTCGGCAACCGCCAGCGCGTGCTGGTCAGCGACCTGGCGGGCCGCGGCAACATTATGTATAAGCTGAAGCAGCACGGCCTGGCCGGCCGCCTCAGTGAAGACGCCCGCCGCGAGCTGTTGGAGCGCATCAAGCAGATGGAGTACGAAGGCTACGAACTGGAAGCCGCCGAAGGCACCTTCGAGTTGCTGGTGCGCGAGGCGCTCAACCCCGGCCTGCATTTCTTCGACGTGGATAGCTACGAAGTAGTCACGCGCGCCGGCGGCACGGGTCCCTCCCACACCACCGCGACCGTCACTCTGCGCGCGCAGGATGGGGTGCATTCGGCCACCGCGCTGGGCCACGGACCCTTCAACGCCCTGCACCTGTGCCTGCGCAAGTGCCTGGCCAAGCTCTACCCGCAGATCGCCGAAGTGCGCCTCACGGATTACAAAGTCCGCGTGCTCGATTCCCACAAAGGCACCGCCGCCAAGGTGCGCGTGCTGATCGAATGGAGCGACCACAAAAAGAGCTGGTCCACCGTGGGCGTCTCCGATAACGTCATCGAGGCCAGTTGGAAAGCCCTGGTCGACGCCATCCGCCTGGAGTTAACCCGGCTCACCGAGCAGGATTCCTCCGTGTCGAGCGTGGTGGAAGACTACTGTTGGGGCGTGTAAGCCGGCCGCGCCGGCATCGCCGCGCGCCGATGGCGATACCGTAAGTTTCCAGGCATACTGTCTCCGCGTGTAACCATTGCGTCATAAGCCGGTGGTAACCTTGAGTTAGAGGATCCTCTCCGTATTCTGTCTAACATAGGAGGTTACCTTGTTACTTCACCACAGGCGTGTTTCGGCCTTGACGCATCGTCTCATCCTGGGCGGCTGTGTCTTCGTTCTGACCTTTGCGGCCAGTGTAATGCCCAGCGCCAATGCCGCTAAAACCGGGGGTAGCGCCAACTTACTGGAAACCGGATCGAGCCTGTTGTACCCGCTTTTCAATCTCTGGGTTCCCACTTACACACAGTCCAACGCGAATGTGAGGATCACCACACAATCCACCGGCAGCGGCACCGGCATATCCCAGGCAGTGGAAGGCATCGCGCAGATCGGCGCCTCGGACGCTTACATGAGCGATGCGCTTCTGAAGGAGCACCCGGATATGTTGAACATTCCGCTGGCTATCTCGATGCAGATGGTGAATTACAACCTGCCCGGCCTGAACCAACGGCATTTGAAACTGAGCGGCCCGGTGCTGGCGGAAATCTACCAGGGCAAAGTCAAGAACTGGAACGATGGAGCCATCGCCAGCCTGAATCCCGGAGTCAAACTGCCGGACCACGGGATCATTCCCGTGCACCGCACCGACGGCAGCGGCGATACGTTCATCTTCACCCAATACCTGTCCTTCAGCGCGCCCGAATGGGGCAACAGCATACGGTACGGCACCACGGTAAGCTGGCCGGCGGTTTCCGGTGGGTTGGGCGCCGTAGGTAATCCCGGCATGATCACCGCCACCAAAGACAATCCGTACACAATTGCGTATATCGGCACCAGCTATCAGAACGCCATTGAAAAGGACGGCTTGGGCATCGCCATGCTGAAGAATCGCGACGGCAATTTCGTCCTTCCCGAGGCCAAGACGGCGGATGCCGCCGCCGCGGTGATGGTGGCCAAGACCCCCAAGGATGAACGCGTCAGCCTGATCTTCGCGCCCGGCGCGGATTCGTATCCGATCATCAATTACGAGTACGCCATCGTGAATCGCAAGCAGCCCTCGGCCGATACAGCGGCGGCCCTGCGCACCTTCTTCACCTGGGCTATCAGCCCGTCGGGCGGCAATGCGGCGCATTTCATGAAAGAAGTGAATTTCGTGGCTCTCCCCGCTGCCGTGGCCAAGCTCAGCGCCGATCAGATCGCGGAGATCCGGTGAGATCCAGCGGCCCGATTCTCAGTGGCTTCCGCTGGCGCCGGCTCAGAAACAGGCTCTTCAGCTTCCGCTCCCTCACCGCCCTGCTGGCCAGCTTGGTCGGATTCATCCTGGTCTTGATGGTGGTGTTTCTGACGCTCTATGCGTGGCCCGCCGTACGGCTCAACGGGACGGGCTTTCTCACGCAGAACAGTTGGAATCTTGGCAATCTCTACGGCAATCCCATCACGGTTCACGGCCAACAGATTCTGCCGGGAGCGGAATACGGGATTCTGTTTTTGATTGCCGGAACGCTGCTCAGCACAGCCATCGCGCTGCTCATCGCGGTGCCCTTCGGAGTGGGCGCCGCGATGTTTCTTTCTGAAGGCGTTCCGCCTCCCGTGCGCCCCTGGATTTCCTTCTTCGTCGAGCTGCTGGCGGCTATTCCCAGCGTGGTTTACGGCCTGTGGGGCTACGTGGTGGTGATCCCGTTTCTGGGCCATCACATCTTTCCCTTGGTGGTCCGGTGGCTGGGCTTCCTCCCCTTTCTGGGCGGACCGGCGGGCAGCGGATACGGCCTCTTCACTGCCGGTTTCGTGCTGAGCCTGATGATCGTGCCGCTGATCACGGCCACCTTGCGCGATGCCCTGGTGGGCCAACCGCCGGAACTCCGCGACGGCGCCATGGCGCTGGGCGCGACGCGCTTCGAGGCTCTGCGGACGGTGCTGCTGCCCGCCGCCCGGCGCGTGTTGGTCGGCTCCACCATTTTGGCCACCGGCCGCGCGCTCGGTGAAACCATGGCCGTGCTGATGGTCAGCGGCAATGCCCTGAACTATCTGCCGAGTAACATCTATACGCCTATTTCCACCATGGCGTCGTTCATTGTTTCGCAGCTCGATAGCGCCTTGCAGGATCCCACCGGCATGGCGGTGAGGTCGCTGGCGGAAGTGGCGTTGGTGTTGTGCCTGATCTCCATTGTCGTGAATGCACTGGCGCGCGTGCTGCTGCATTACCAGGGCCGCCACTTGTTGAGGGCCTTCTGATGGCCGCGGGGATTGCCGAAATCGAGGCTACCGCCGTCCATTCCATAACCCGGCGCCGCCGCTTTCAGGACTACCTGGGCTGGAGCGCCAGCGCACTCGCCTTTCTGCTTCTGGGCGGTGCAATGGTGTGGATCCTCGCGATCGTCTTCGTGAAAGGCCTCGACTCCCTCACGCCTCAAGTGCTCACGCATGTGACCGAAGGCACCGGCGGCGGGCTGCTGAATGCCATCGAGGGCACCATGGTGCTGGCGTTGGGCGGCGTGCTGCTGGCGGTTCCACCGGGCCTCGCCTGCGGCATCTACCTGGCGGAGTTCGATTACGGCCGCTTAGCTCCCGTGATCCGCTTCCTGATCGACGTACTGGTTGGAGTGCCTTCCATCGTCATCGGCTATTTCGGCTATGTGACCATGGTGGTGATGCTGGGCTGGCAATTTTCGGCTGCTGCCGGCAGCGTCGCGCTCGCCATCATCTCGCTTCCCTATATTTCCCGCACCACGGAGATGGCGCTCCGCGAGGTTCCGCGCGGATTGCGGGAGGCGGCCTACGCGTTGGGCGCCACCGACCGCGCCGTGGTTCTGGGTATCAGCGTGCCGGCGGCGCTGCCCGGCATCCTCACCGGCATTCTGCTGGCGCTGGCCATCTCCGTGGGTGAGACGGCGCCGCTGCTGTATACCGCCGGCTGGTCCAGTTATCTCTGGAACGGCCACTTGATCAAAGAACCGATCGGCTATCTGACCTACGTGATCTGGGCTTTCATCACCGAACCTTTTGCAAGCGCCCAGGCGCTGGCTTATGCGGCGGCGCTGTTCGTCACGCTTTTCGTGCTGGTGATCAGCGTCCTTTCGCGCCTGTTGCTGGACCAGAGCGTGGGCTGGCGCGGGCGCAGTTAGCGCTGCAAGCCCAAAGCCGTCACTTCCCAAAGTGGCGCGTATTGAGGAAGGCTACCAGCGCATTCACATCTTCGGGCTTGATGCTGCTGGCGAACGCGGGCATGTTGTAGCCGCCGTTCAGAATGCGCAGCGTGATCTGCTGCGGCGTCAGGCGGTCGGCAATGTAGGTCAGGTCGGGGCCGCGCTGCCCGCCGTGGCCCGCGATGCTGTGGCAATACTCACAGCCCTGGCGGTGAAATAAATGGGCCCCCTGCACAACCTGCGGCTGATCGCTTTGCACCACCGAAGCCGCCAGCGGCTGGGCGCTGAAATCCGGCGACCACGGCGTCCGCTCGCCCTGATACCACAGCACGCCTACGCTCAAAACGATCGCCACGATGCTCGCCACCGCCCAGGGACGGCGCGACGGGGCGCGCTGCCCTCGGTTGAACACCAGCGGCAGAACGAACAGGCACAGCCCGGCCACCAGAGGAGCGCCCACGATCACGAGCGATTCGGTGCCGTGCGGCAACTGTGCCAGCACCGCGAAGTACCACACCAGATACCAGTCGGGCCGCGGGTAAGCCTGAATGATGGTGGGGTCCGGCGGGGTGGTCAGTTGGGGCGGGCCAATCCGCCACGCCAGGAAAACCACCGTAGCCACCACCAGAACGCCGAACACTACATCGCGCCAGGCGGCATCCGGCCAGAACGGAACGCCCTCGCGGTGCAGCATGTTCTCGTACCACGCGCGATAGGTCTGGGGGTCCACCGGGCGGCTGGCGCTGGGCTTCTCGGAAATTCCGTGGCGCAGCGCCAGCCCGATATGCAGGGCGATCATTCCAAAGATGACCGCGGGAATGAAGAAGACATGATAGGCAAAGAAGCGGCTGAGGGTGGCGCCGCCCACCGTTTGGCCTCCCAGTAACAGGCGCGCCAACTGGTGGCCGATGATGGGCACGCGCCCTGCCTGCTCCGCGGCCACCACGGTGGACCACACGCCGTTCTGGTCCCAGCGCAGCAATTGCCCGGTGAAGCCCATCAGAATAGTGAGACCCAGCAGCAACACGCCGACCACCCAGTTCAGCTCGCGGGGGAACTTGTAAGATCCGGTGAGGAACGTGCGGATCATGTGGATGCCCACCAGCAGCACCATCGCCGACGCGCCGAAATAGTGCATACCGCGAAGCAGGTGTCCCAGGAACGCATCGTTGGTGATCCACCTGAGGGATTCGAAAGCCTGCCCGGCGCTGGAAACGTAAGCCGTGGCCAGCGCGATGCCGGTGAAGATCTGAATCAGGAAGACAAACAGAGTGGCGCTGCCGAAGACGTACATCCAACCGGTGCGTGGGGGAACGGGATGTTTCATGAGCGGCCCCAGCACCTTCGAGACATCCGTCCGCATGTCGAACCAGACCCAGATTTTTCGCAGCAGTTCCATACTGGTTACGTGATAGGCGTGGGGCCGGCCAGCACTTCCACCTGCCCGTCGCGCACGCGCACGGGGTATTGGATCAGCGGCCGCGGCGGCGGACCGGCCGCCACCGTCCCGTCCTTGTAATAGACGCCGCCGTGGCACGGGCACATGAACAACTCGGCATCCTGCAGCCATCGCACGGGGCAGCCCAGGTGCGTGCAGTTGATGGCGAAAGCCACGAACTGGCCATCGGGCTGGCAGCGCAGCCATGCCCCGGTCTGCGCGGTGACTCCCGCCCAGGCCACGGAGGAAGCGTCTTCAAACCGCACTTCGACGGTGTAGCCCTTCTGGAATGTCTGGACCGCGCCCACCGCGCGCCAGCGCTGCGCGACGGATTGCAGGAGCGGCGCAAGCAGAAATCCGACCACGGGTATTCCAATCAACGCGGCGCCCACCGCGCCCAGCCCGATGCTTAAAGACGCCAGCAGTTTGCGGCGTTGCGGAGACAACGTCTCGGTTTCATTCATGCAGAATCTCTCCGATCCAGCCGAACAGGGCGGCCAACAGCAGGCCCAGGCCCACCACCGAGACGGCCAGGTTGGTAACGGGCCCGAGCAGGGTGATCATGATGGCGAAGGCCAGCATCGCGGGCCAATAGGTGGGCCGCGCCAACCTTTCGGGCAGAGGATCCTTCCAGCCTGTCTCTGGCGGCGCGGATTGGTCGGGAGGCGTCATGCTTGCACCGCCGCGTTGGCGGGCTGCGCGTACCACCGCCCGAACATCGCCATGATGGCCGTCAGATAAATCAGGCAGCCGGGCACCCACATCAGCAGACCGCCGATCTGCTGGTCGAGCGCCGCCGAAATTCCCCATCCCTCGCGGATCACCGGCAGGAAACCGTACAGATCGGCGGGATGCACGTATTGCGCGTAGAGCGGGGCGGGGGCGAAGGTGATCAGCACGCCCATGGTGGTGCAAGCCAGGCAGGAGGTGAATAGATAAGCCGCCGCCTGGGGCACCGGGTTCAGCCGCGACTGGCGGACCGGCGACAGAATCGGCCACCAGTAAATCGTCCCGGCCAGCAGCAGCGAAAGCGGCTCGGCCATGTGCAGCAGCGGGTGGTCCATGCCGGCACGGAATACCGCTGGAATGTGCCACAGCGCCATGGCGCCGATGCCCGCCGGCCAAGCCACCGCGGGCCGCCCGAAGAAGCGCTGGGCGCGCGCGAAGCTTCGGCGCCGCAGCCAGCTCTCGGCCAGGGTTTCGGGGATTCCAATCAGCAGCAGCGCCGGCACTACCAGCACGAACAGGATGTGGGTGGCCATGTGTACGCTGAACAGGTATTGGCGAGCCAGCACGGCGAGCGGCGAAACCAGCGCCAGCAGAACCAGCAGGACGCCGCCGAACCATGCAGCCGCCCGGGCGGAGAAGCGGAACCGCACGGCCATGGCGTAAGCCAGCAGCAGCGCCGCGCATCCGCCGATCGCCGCCGCGTTGGGCGTCCATGCCGAAATCAGAAACTCCGTGCTCGTCATAGCCACACCGTCAGATACACCAGGCTGAAAATCACCACCCACACGGCGTCCACGAAATGCCAGTACAGCGCCACGGCGCTCACCCCGGCGCGGGCCCGGGGCGCGAAGGTACCGCGGCACGCCAGCACCAGCATCACCGTGAGGGCCACCAGGCCGCACAGCACGTGGAAGCCATGGAAGCCGGTGAGTGTGAAGAACGTGGCGCCGAAGAGATTGCGGGCGGGGGTCACCTGCTTCTCAATCAGCCCGGTGTATTCCCATCCCTGGCCGCCCAGAAACGCGGCTCCCAGCAGAATCGTGGCGCCCAGCCATACGCGGAAGCCTTGGATGCTACGGGCGGCCAGGCGGCGCTCGGCCATCCAGATGGTGCCGCTGCTACCCAGCAGGCAGAGGCTGAAGATCAGCGTGCGCGCGGGGTCCAGGCTGTTGCTCGCTTTGGGACCCTGCACCACGGCGGCATAGTAATAGATATAGGCGGCGATCAGAAAGCCGAAGAACACCGCTTCCGAGGCCAGGAATACGGCCACCGCCAATTTGGGCGTATCGAAGCGCGTCACGGGCGAGCTCCCGCGGGATGCGCCAGGTCCCACAACGGGCGCGTGCTGTGAACCGGCGGAACGCGCTCGAAATTGTGCTCCGGCGGCGGCGAGGTGGTGGCCCATTCGAGCGTCCAGGCGTCCCATGGGTTGTCGCCCGCCTGAGCGCCTGAGCGCAAACTGGTCACCAGGTTATCCAGCAGCACCAGAACGGCGATGGCCAGCACGAAAGCGCCGGTGGTGGAAATGCCGTTCATGGCCGCCCATCCCGGAAGGTTCGGATAGGTGTAGACGCGCCGCGGCATGCCATCCAGCCCCAGGATGTGCTGCACGAAGAAGGTGAGATGGAAACCGATGAACATGAGCCAGAAGTTGACCTTCCCGAGCCGCTCCGACAGCATGCGCCCGGTGATTTTGGGAAACCAGTAGTACAGCCCGGCCATCACCGCAAACAGCGTTCCGCCGAACAGGACGTAGTGCATATGCGCCACCACGTAATAGGTGTCGGTGGTTTGCCAGTCGATGGGCGCTACCGCGAACTGCACCCCGCTGAGGCCGCCGATGGTGAAGGTGAACAGAAAGGCGATGGCGAACAGCATGGAGGTGGTGAAGCGGATCGCGCCGCCCCACATGGTGGCGATCCAGTTGAAGATTTTGACTCCCGTGGGCACGGCGATCAGCAGGCTGGAGGCGCTGAAGGCGTAATCCCAGGCGTGCCCCAGACCCACCGCGAACATATGGTGCGCCCATACCCCCACGCTGAGCAGCGCGATGGCAACCGTAGAGGCGGCCACGAAGCCGTAGCCGAAGATCGGCTTGCGCGAGAACACCGGAATCACTTCCGAGATGATGCCGAAAGCCGGCAGCACCATGATGTACACCTCGGGGTGGCCGAACGACCAGAAGTAATGCTGCCAGAGAATCGGCGAGCCGCCGCCGAGCGCGGTGAAGAAATGGGAATTGAGCTGGCGATCGACCAGCAGCATTACCAGCGAGGCGTTCAGAGCCGGCAAGGCGAAAATGATCAGGAAAGAATTCACCAGCACCATCCACACGAACAGCGGCAGACGCCGGATGGTGAGGCCCTCGGTGCGCAGATTGACGATGGTGACGATTAAGTTGATCGCCGTGGCGATGGTGCCGATTCCGATGCCCAGCAGGGCCAGCGCCCAGAAATCCATTCCGTGGCGGGTGGAGTATCCGTTTTCACTGAGCGGGGCATAGCTGAACCATCCGGCGGCCGGCGCATGGCCGGAAGCGAAGCTCAGGTACAGCAGTATTCCGCCGAACAGAAACACCCAGAAGCTGAAGGCGTTCAGCCGCGGCAGCGCCATATCGCGGGCGCCGATCATCAGCGGCACCAGGTAATTGGCCAGGCCCAGCAGCAGGGGAACCACGACCAGGAAGATCATGGTGGTTCCATGCATGGTGAAAATCTGGTTGTACATGTCGGGGCTGAGGAAGGTGTTTCCGGGCCACGCCAGTTGGATGCGCATGAGCAGCGCCTCGCAGCCGCCGATGCAGAAGAACACCAGGGTGGTGCACAGGTAAAGGGTGCCGATGCGCTTGTGGTCGACCGTGGAGATCCAATCCAGCCAGGAATCGCGCCCTTCGGCGGCGGTTTGGCTTGCGATCAGACTGGGATCGATCGGTATATCGCTCACTGCAAAGTCTCCAGATAGGCGGTCAGTCGGCTCAGGTCGCTATCCGACAGTTTCAGGTTGGGCATGAAGCTGCCGGGCTTAAGGACATCGGGCTCGTGAAGCCAGTCCCGCAGATTGGAGGGCGTGTTTTCGAGGCGCTCGGCGGCCAGCATCTGCCGGCTGGCGACGTGCGTCAAGTCGGGCGCATACGGCTCCTGCTTGTGGAAACCGGTAATGTTGTGGCAGCTCTCACAAGTAAGCTGGCCGAACAGCGTCTGGCCCAGTTTGGCATCCGCGGTAGCCGGTTCCGCCGCGGGCGCGCTCTGGTGGGTAAGCCAGGCATCGTACGCGGCGGGGGGCTGCACGTCCACGCGAAAACGCATCCAGGCGTGCTGCGCGCCGCAGTATTCGGCGCATGCGCCCGCATATTCGCCGGCCTCCTCGGCGCGGATCCAGACGAAGTTGCGGCGGCCGGGAATGGCATCGATCTTGCGGCCGAGCCGCGGAACCCAGAAGTCGTGGATCACATCGGCCGATTCGATTCCGATCAGCATGTCGCGGCCGATGGGCAGGTGTACTTCGTTGGCGGTGGTGAATCCGGAGGCGGGATAGCGCACTTCCCACCACCATTGATGGCCAATCACCAGAATGTCCGGCGCACGGCGGATGGGCCGGTCCACGGCGCGGGCCGCCACCACGCCGAGCGCGAACAGAAACGTCACCAGCAGAATCGGCACGATGGTCCAGGCGATCTCGATCTTCTGGTTGCCGGTGGTCTGCACCGGCTCCGAGGCGTCGCGCCGCCGGAAACGAATCATGATGTAGAGGATCGCGATCGTCACTACCGCCAGGATCAATCCGCAGACCCAGAAGCACACATTCCACACCGACAAAAGCGCAACGGCCTGGGGCGATGCCGGACTGAGGACACGGAGGTGCACGGGAAGGCTTTGTATAGCAGCAGGACTTCCATCGTTTGTGATCTTACGCTCGCCGTTGGTTTCGGTGCGTAAACGAACCGACGCAGCGCCCCGGGCAATCTTTGCAGCGGCAATTGCAGATCCTGGCGTGCATCTTTTGCGGGCGGCTTTGGCGCATCGTGCAGCATTTGACCCTTGGGCCGGCGGGCGCGGCTAAGAGTTTCCCACGCCGGTCCGGATGCCGGCGCCTGCGAGCCCGGCGGCGGGCTCCGGTTGATCGCAGCAGTTCAGAAATCGCCGTAAGACGCGGGCCATCTCGTCGCGGTGCACCGGTTTGGAAACGAAGGCGTCCATTCCGGCATCCACGGCCATTTGGCCGACAATCGGGACGCGCGCCTGGCCCGCCTGGCGGATGCGCCGGGCCGCCTGGTATCCGTCCATCTCCGGCATGGGGCCATCCATCAGAATTACGGCGTACTGCCGGGTCCGGCGTGCGCCGCGAAAGCGCTCTGGGGACCTTCGGGGTGAAACTCCCATTGCAAGTCGATGTGGGCGCCGCGGGCGGCCTCGCGGAGCACGTCCACGCTGAACCCCACCGGCCCGGCGCCGGCATTCCAGCTTTGGTACGGCGCGGCTTGATCCACGCCGATCCGCACCCGCCGGTGTTGCATGCCGCCCGTGCGGTCGCCGGGCAGCCAGAGGGCCAGGACAACGGCTGCGAGCAGGCAGCAGGCCGCCGCACGGGTGGCGCGGAATGGTTGGCGGCCGGGCATTCGATTCTCCTTATCTCCCGGCTGGAGCGCAGTTTTGAAGGCCGTTCGGGTCATTACCGAAATCCTCCAACAATCCCAGCGAATGTCCGATAAGATTTGTTAGGGTTCCGGGTTCGACCGTGCCACCACACTCCAAGACCGCAACCCCCCCGGCCACAGTGGAGGTCCTGGTCCACTGCCGCCGCACGGCCGCGGTGGCCAAGCGGATTGCCGATGGTTTGGCTCTGCCGCCCGGGGAGCAGGCGCTGCTGGGCGCCGCTTGCCGGCTGCATCACCACAGCGTCGGCCTGCTAGCGCCAAAGAGCGTGCAGCGGCTGCTGGCCGACGTGTTCGGGGAAGCTGTGCCCGGCCATCTGCCGGCCGATCCGGTTCCCGGCACGGTCCGCGAAGTCCTGCGTGCCTATGAAGTTCCGGGCAGCGGAGGGCCGCAGGCCGCCAGGCTGGGAGGCATCCTACGGCTGGCCGACGCGTTCGACCAGGATATGGAAGCGCAGCCGATCACCGGCAAAGATCCCCCTGAAATTCTGGAGGGTCTCCGAGGCGGCGTGGAAGCCGGCCTGTGGACCGAAGAGGCCATGAACGCCTTGGCCGAGGCCATCCGGCCGCGCGCGGTGGATGGGCTGGAATTCCGGCGCGTGCCGGTTTTTCCGCAGGCGGCCCTGCGCATGCTCAGCCTGATGCGCGACCCGCGGGCCAGCGTGGTGCAGGTGGTCAAAGCGGCCAGCCTCGATCCAGCCGCCGCCGGGCTGCTCCTGCAACTGGCCAATTCCGCTCTGTTTGGGTCGCGCACGCCGCTTTCCACGCTGTCCCGCGCGATTACCCGGCTGGGCTTCGCCACGGCGCAGAAGGTCATCCTGTCGGCGGCCCTGCGGCCCCTGTTTGGCAACCCCAAGCTGCAAGCGGCATGGCCGCACTCCCTGGAAGTGGCCGACCTCTCGGAGCAACTGGCGGCGCAGGCCGGCGGAATCGACCCAGCCGAAGCCTATCTGGCCGGGTTGATCCACGATGTGGGGCGGATTGCGCTGTTGGCGCTTCCGCTCGCCGAGGCGGCGCGGCTCCACGCCCTGGAGCGCGACGGCTGCCCGCCACTGTATGCCGAGACCCTGACGCTCGGCACCGATCACGCCGCGCTCGGAGGCCAGATCGTCTCCGAATGGCGCCTGCCGGACCACCTGGTTGCGGCCGTCCGCCGGCACCACCAGCCCGAGAAAGCCGATCATCGCCTGGCGTCGCTGCTGTACCTGGCGGAATTCCTGAGCGGCTCCGAGGAAGACCTGCCGTCTATCGTACGGCTGCAAGGATCGCTGCACGGCCTGGGGCTGGCCTGGGATCAGGTGGCGGAATTTACGGTTTCGGCGTTGGGATGCTGGCTGGCCGCGGCATAATCCGGCGCGGGCTTACCCGGCTTCGCCATCCGGCCCGTCGCCCTTGGGCGGATTGCCCGGCGGGTCCTGCGGATTCGCGAGCTTCTTCTTGTGTTTCCACAGCGTGCCGAGTACAAAGGCCGCCGGCACACCTGCCAGGACGGCGTACTTGAACCTGGTGTTGCGCGGCTTGGGCAATTTCGGCGGCACCACACCGGCTTCGTGCGACTGGTCGATGGGCCGGCCGATGCGCATCTCCTTCAGGTCGTACTCGAACTGCTTGCCGCAGTCCAGGCAAACCACGTAGCTCTGGCTGTGCGGCTGCCCGGTCTTAGTGATGGGGGCGACAGGCCGCGTCAGCCGCCGGTGGGGACAACGGAAAAGCAGGTTCAGAAGGGAGTCGATCATAAGTCTATCGAGGGTTTGCCCTGCCTCCATTGTCCCCCGGAAACCCATTCCAAACGAAGCGCGCAACCGTGCGGTCCGATACCATTCGGCCGTAACCGTGGGGATCTCCAGTGGCCGGCGCCCCGTTGTGGTAATTCCCGCGGCATTGCGATTTGCCGTGCCGGGAAATATCATGAAACCGCTATGAAGGTGGAGATCGTTCTCGCATTCCTGGTTTCGGGCCTGGCAATCGCCCAGACCGCTCCGGGCGCGGCGCCGCTGCCGGCCATCCGGCAAAACGGGGCCGTGAAGCAGATGATGGTGGATGGCAAGCCCTTCCTCATGCTCGCCGGAGAGCTGCACAACTCCAGCGCTTCCAGCATCGAATACATGAAGCCGATCTGGAAAAAGCTGGAGGCGATGCATCTGAACACCGTGATCGGCGCGGTTTCCTGGGAGCTGCTGGAACCCGAGGAGGGCAAATTCGATTTCACCCTGGTGGACGACCAGATTCGCCAGGCGCGGGCGCACGGCATGCGCCTGGTGCTGATCTGGTTCGGCACCTGGAAGAACGCCAACGCCAGCTACGTGCCGCTGTGGGTGAAGAAGGATGAGCAGCGCTTTCCGCGGGTGCGGTCGAAAGATGGGGTGGCGCAGGAGGAGTTGACGCCGCTCGGTGAGCAATCGCTGGCCGCCGACTCGCGGGCGTTCCGCACCCTCATGCGCCACATTCGCAGCGTGGACGGCCAGCACACCGTGATCATGATGCAGGTGGAAAACGAAACCGGCAAGCTGGGCGACAACCGGGACCGGTCTCCGCTGGCCGAAGCCGCCTGGAACCGCCCGGTGCCCGCCGAACTGATGAATTATCTCTCCGAGAACAAGGCCCGGCTGCTTCCCGAGCTGAGCGAGGTCTGGGGCGCGCATGGCTTCAAGGCCTCCGGCACGTGGCCCGAAGTATTTGGGGACGATGCCCACGGCGGCGAGGTGTTCATGGCGTGGTACGTGGGGAGGTATGTGGGCAAGGTGGCGGAAGCCGGCAAGGCCGAGTTACCGATTCCCATGTACGTGAATGCCTGGCTGGTGCAGAACGATCATCAACAGCCGGGCGATTATCCCAGCGGCGGCCCGGTGTCGCGCGTGCACGATATCTGGCGCGCGGCGGCCCCGCGGCTCGACCTGCTGGCGCCGGACATCTACCTGCCCGATTTCCGCGGCGTCTGCGCCAGCTACACGCGCTCCGGCAATCCGCTGTTTATTCCCGAGGCGCGGGCTTCGGTGCCGAACCTGTTCTGGGCCATTGGGAACCACGCCGCCCTGGGCTATTCGCCTTTCGGCATTGAGAGCCTGCCGGAGGACACCCCGCTGGCCGAAGCGTACCAGACGCTGGAGGGCATGATGCCGGTGCTGACGAAATACCAGGCCGAAGGCAAAGTGGCCGCGGTGATGCAGGAGTCGCCCGAGCAGCGGAACCAGACGATTTCCATGGGCGGCTACAAGCTGAACTTCAGTTTCGGAGGCGGCGGGCGGCGCGCGGCGGAGCCGGTGGCGGGACAGCCTGCGCGCCCGCCGCAGCCCAACCTGGGCTTCGCACTGGTGCTGAACACCGCGCCCGGCGAATTCGTGGTGGCGGGCCAGGGCTTCTCGCTGACGCCGGCGCCGGATTCCGCCGGCCCGAAGATCGCGGGGTTCGGAAGCATTGACGAAGGCCGCTACGAAAGAGGAGTGTGGATCGCCGGCCGGCGGCTCAACGGCGACGAGAGCGGCGGAGGCAAACGCGCCACGCTGCGCGGCTCGGAAGTGGGGGTTCTGAAGATCCAGTTGTACCGCTACGAGTGACGGGCGCTGTGCGTGGCCGGCCGGGCGGCCTACGCGCGTTTGGCGACGGTGCGTTTGTCCTGATACATGGCCGCATCGGCGCGGTCGAGCAGGGATCGCAGGGAGTCGCCGGGCTGCCATTCCGCGGCCCCGATGGCGGCGCTGACCGGCACTTTGCGGCTGCCATCTCCCACGCGGATGGTGTAATCGCCGAAGACCCAGCGCGAAATCCGCTGGGTGTGGGCATCGGCGGCCTGGCGGCCGGCATCCAGCACCACGATGAATTCGTCGCCGCCCCAGCGGCCCACCACGTCGGTGGCGCGGAAGCCGGACTTCAGCTCAGTGCTGAACTGTTTGAGCAACTCATCGGCCGCCAGGTGCCCGCAGGTGTCGTTCACCTTCTTAAACTCATTCAGATCGAGCATCAGGATGGAGAAAGGCTTCCGCTGTCCGATGCGGTACTCAATGGAAGCTTCCACGCGCCGGCGGTTGTCGAGACCGGTGAGCGGATCCTGGCCGGCCAGCCGTTCGGCATCGTCGAGGCGCGCCTGGTAGACGCTCACGTCCTGGCGCAACTGGTCCAGCGATTTTTGGCTCTCTTCGGCCATAGCCTCGGCGCAGTGCCTCAGGTCGATGGCGCTCTTCACCAGCGAATCGCGGATCAGCACCAGGTCGTGCAGGTCGGCCATGGCTTCCAGGCGGCCGGTGAATTCGTGAAACTGGCGGCTGTAGCGCTGATCGCGCTCGCCCGTAAGTTCCGCCGTGCGCGCCAGAATCACCATCAGCTCTTTGACTTCGCCAGCCCTCTGCCTGAAGTAGCCGGCAGCGTCGGTGCCCCACTGCCGTATGTCGGCTTCGGCTTCTTTCCCGGTCTCTTCCAGAAGCACGGGGGTCGCCTCGGCGGAAAGCGCGGCCTGGAGGCGAAGCAGGTTCTGCTGCAGCGTAGACCCCAGCGAGGGACAGGCCTCCACCCCGCTCTGCCCCATCACATTGAGGGCTGAAAGGTAAGCATTCAGGGCTGCCCGAAAGAGTTCCTCCGCATTGCGCTCGATGAGTTTTTTGATCGAGATCATGCCCTACTCATCGGCAGAAGTCGGCGCGGCAAATAGGGCCCGGATGCGGGCAAGGCTTCCCGCGCCTCGTGCCGTCTCAACTGCCGGACGGGATGGCCGGCCCAAATTGCGCCGGGACGGAAATTAAGGGCCTTACTTTCAGCAGCTTGGGCAGGTGCCCGAGCGAAAAACGAGCCGAACGGCCTGCGAACGGCTGGTGGCAACCGGGTCTTGGGGCGGCGGATGGATGCCCGAACAGCTCCACGAAGCCACGGCGCCAGTAGGCGGACCGGGGGCGGCAATGCCCGGGCAAACGGCAATCGCCTACTTGCGCGGGAGTATTATGGGATCGTGCTGCGTAACTGGGGTAACATCTCCTCTCCGAGCGCCGCACCGCGTGTTTGAGAGGCCAAGAGAGCCGACGATATGACTAAGTACCCCGCACATCGGGCGCTCCGCATCGGCGCCGGGGCATTGTGGCTGGCCCTGTTCTTGGCGGCTTGGCATAGGCAGCCATTGAATGCCGCCGCGGCGCCCGCTCTCGATCCGACCTGGTGGAAGGGCGCGGTTATCTACGAGGTCTATCCCCGCAGCTTCGGAGACACCAACGGCGACGGCGTGGGCGACCTGAACGGCGTCACCGCGCACCTGGATTACCTGAAAGACCTGGGCGTGGACGGCATCTGGCTCACCCCGTTCTACCCTTCGCCGCAAGTGGATTTCGGCTACGATGTGACCGACTACAGCGCCATCGATCCGCAATACGGCACCATGGCCGATTTCGAACGCCTGGTGACGGAAGCGGGCAAACGCAGGATTCGCGTGATTACCGACCTGGTCTTGAATCACACCTCGGACCAGCATCCGTGGTTCAAGGAGTCGCGCTCGTCGCGCACCAATCCCAAATCCGACTGGTATATCTGGGTGGATGGCAAGCCCGGCAGGCCGCCGAACAACTGGCTGTCGATTTTCGGCCACTCGGCATGGCAGTGGGACGCCACGCGGCAGCAATATTACTACCACGCCTTCTACAAAGAGCAGCCCGACTTGAACTGGCGCAACCCGCAGGTGCGCGAGGCCATGTATAACATGATCCGCGGATGGATGCAGCGGGGCGTGGCCGGTTTCCGGCTGGATGCGGTTCCGCAGTTGTTTGAAGACCCGCAGCGGCGCAACGAAGACTATCTTTCCGGCTTAACGGCTTATGGCGACCGCCGGACCACGCGCGTTCACACCGACAACCTGCCCGAGGTCCACGAGGTGTATCGCGAGCTGCGCAAGGTGGTGGATGCGGTTCCGGGTACGGTGCTGATTGGCGAGACCTATCTGCCCAACGTGGAGCAATTGGCCGAGGCGTACGGCGCCAAGAACGACGAATTGCAACTGCCCATGGATACGCAGTACGGAATGGGCAGCCAGCTTTCGGCCGGCTTCTTCCGCTCCAAACTGCGCGATGCCGAGACGGGGCTTCACGGGAACATGCCGCTGTTCGTGTTCGACAACCACGATAACCGGCGCAGTTGGAATCGCTACGGCGACGGCCGGCACGACGACGCCATCGCGCGGCTGGTCGCCACGCTGCTGTTGACACCGCGCGACACCTCGCTGATTTACTACGGGCAGGAATTAGGGATGTCCAACAACGACCCGAAGACCATCGACCAGGTGAAGGACCCCGTGGGAAGGACCGGCTGGCCGAAGGACAAAGGACGCGACGGCGAGCGCACGCCGATGCAGTGGAACGCCGGCCGGGACGCCGGTTTCAGCACGGCGGCCGCCACCTGGCTGCCGTTGGCGCCCAACTACACCACGGTCAACGTGGCCGCGGAGAGCGGCAATCCCGGATCGCTGCTGAACTATTACCGGCGGCTGATCGGCCTGCGCAAGCAGAACGCGGCACTGCGCGAGGGAGATTTGAAAATCGTGGATGTCGGCAATCCGGACGTGCTGTCCTTTGTGCGCCGGGCGAACGGCGCTACGGTGCTGGTGGCGCTGAACTGCAGCAATTCGGAGCGAGCGGTCAGCTACGACGCGGCCGAGGTGGGAGGCCGGGGCCGCAGCCTGACCGCGTTGGCGCAGTCCTTTCATGGCGGGGCCGAGAGCCTGGACAAGCTGGAGCTGCCGGCTTTTGGCGCGTACGTCGGCGAAGTCCGGTGAACGACGGAATGAGGCTGCCGCCGCGGAGTCTGATTTTCTTTCTGGGGGCCATGGGAGCGTTGTGGGCGCAGCCGGAAATCGCGCGGCCGGTGCATAGCTGGGAATTCGTGGACGCCACCGGCCCCCAGGCGGGCTTGTTCGGCAACGAGCAGGGCACCCTCGAAGCCTTCGTTTATCCGCTCAAGATCCTGCGGGATTTCCGCCTGGTGTTTCACGCCGATGGGCACGAGATTCCCGCCGCCAGCATTGCCCGCCGCATCGTCTCGACGCCCGGTTCCTACCGCATTATTTACAGCGACGACGATTTTCGGGTCACCGAAGAGGTGTGCGTGCCGCGGAATATGAGCGGGGCGTTGATCCGCCTGCGCATCGAAGCGCAGAATCCGGTGCGCATTGATTACCACTTCACGCGCGACTTTCAACTGATGTGGCCGGGATCGTTCGGGTCGGGTTACGGACAGTGGGATGCGGCCAAAGGTGTGTACCGCATGGGCGCGGACGGCCAGAAATTCGCAGCCGTAGTCGGCTCGCCAGGAGCTGCGCCGGTGGACCTGGATTACGCCACCAACTACTCCTCAAGCAGCGACACGGTGTTCACCCTGGGAACCGTGCACGGGACCGCGGAGCGCGTGATCGCCCTGGCGGCCTCTCTCAAAAGCCTGGACGAAGCGCTGGCGGCGTATCGCGATTTGACCGCGCGGCCCGCGGAGCTGATTGACCAGACGGGGCGCTTTTACAGCGGCTACCTGGCCGGCACGGTCCGGCTGCGCCTGCCCGACCCGGCATTGCAACAGGCGTACGATTGGTCGCGGATCAGCGTGGTGAAGAGCCTGGTGCAGAATCCGCTGCTGGGCGAAGGCCTGGTGGCCGGGTATGGCCCGTCGAAGGGCGGCTACCGGCCTGGCTTTGCGTGGTTCTTCGGGCGCGATTCGTTCTGGACCTCGTTCGCCCTCACGTCGGCGGGGGATTGGGACGACGCCCGCCGGGCGATCACGTTCGTGGCGAAATACCAGCGCGACGATGGCAAGATCCCGCACGAAATTTCGCAGAGCGCGTCGC
The DNA here is from genome assembly GCA_035505095.1 of Bryobacteraceae bacterium. Classification (GTDB taxonomy): domain Bacteria; phylum Acidobacteriota; class Terriglobia; order Bryobacterales; family Bryobacteraceae; genus JOPF133. The sequence continues at coordinate 20,053 of DATJRE010000044.1, forward strand.
TGGTTCCTTGGTTCCGCGATTTCCCTTACGGCTACAATGCCGCCGATTCCACGCCGCTGTTCCTGGTGGCGGTGCGCGATTACGTGCAGGCCAGCGGAGACGTGGCCTTCGCGCGCGAGCAGGCTCCGCGATTGTGGAAGGCGCTGGACTTCATGCGCTCCACGCTGGACAGCGCCGGCTTTCCGCGGAATCTGAACGTGGGGCCGGGCTGGGTGGAAGGCGGGCCGCTTCTGCCGGTGCGCCTGGAGTTGTACCAGGCGGCCTGCTACGTGGAATCGCTGCGCTCTGCGGCATGGCTGGCGCGGGCATTGCAGGATGCGCCGCGGGCGCAGGCGCTGGACCGCGAATTCACGGCGAAACGCGCGGCCATGGAGCGGCTCTTTTGGCGCGACTCGACGCACACCTACGCGTTTGCCATCGACCCGGCGGGGAAACCGGTAGACCAGCCGAGCGTGCTTTCGACGGTGCCGATGTGGTTTGGACTGTTGGACGACGCGCATGCCTCGGCGATGATCGACGAGTTGTCGCGGGAGGATCATGCGGCCGATTGGGGGATGCGCATCATTTCATCGCGCAGCAAACTCTACGATCCCTCGGGATATCATTTCGGGTCGGTGTGGCCGTTGTTCACGGGATGGGCTTCGGTGGGTGAGTATCGTTATCATCGTGCGGACGCGGCGTTCGCCAACCTGCAGGCCAATGCGGAACTGGCTCTGATGGCCGGCGGCAACACCACCGAAGTACTTTCGGGCAGCACGGCGACACCGCTATCGACGGCCTCGCCGCACCAGACATGGTCGGCGGCGATGGTGATTTCCCCGCTGCTGCGCGGGCTGGCGGGCCTGGCGGTGGATGCCGTGGAAGGCCGGGTGCAATTCGCGCCCCACCTTCCGGCGGACTGGCGCACCCTGGGGATTGACGGCATCCGACTTGCCGCGGGCACTTTGAATCTGGACCTGTCGCGCGACGCGAACACGCTCAGCCTCACGGTGGGCAACTCCGGATCGCGGAGCGTGGCGTTCGAGTTTGCGCCCGCTTATCCGCGATGCGCGCGGCTGACCGCCGTGGAGGTGGATGGCGCCGCCGCCCAATGGGAAACCGAGCAGCACGCCACAGACTGGCATCCGCGAATCCGCTTCGAAGCGCACCCGGGCACAACGGGGGTGGTGCTGCGGCACGCGGGCCTGTTCGGGTACACCATTCCACGCACGCCGGTAAGGCTGGCGGAACCTAGCAGCAACCTGAAGGTGGTGTCGGAGCAGTGGACGGAAGCTTCGCGCACCCTGCGGCTGACGATTTCGGGCGTTGCCGGCGCGCAATACCGGCTGGGTTTGACGGGCGGCGAGCAGTTGGCGTCGGTTGCGGGAGGGCGGCGCGAGGGCGCGGATGCGGTGGTGGTGCAGATGGCGGCGGGGGCGCCGGGAACGTACGTTTCGCAGGAGGTGACCTTCGGGTTGCGATGAGACGATTACTCAGCAGGAGCGCGCTTTGTGCCATAGTGCTGCTGCCGGCGCTGGTTTGGGCGCAGACAGCGGCGCCGGCGCGGGTTCCGATCGAGAAGTACATTGCGGACACGTGGAGCACCCTGACGCGCTCGCATCGGGACTTGGCCAAGGCCGCGGTGGACCCCAAGTTCCCCGCGCCGGCCGATGGACGCTGGCCGGTCTACGTGCCCGCAGCCGCCAACCTGGTGGAAATCCGCCAGCAATTGCAGAAGGAGATGGAGCCGGGCACCTTCGATCAGATCGACCTGCGCCGATTGCCGCCCGCCGGCGCCCGAATGCCGGAGCAGGGGCTGTTGTATCTGCCTTATCCCTATGTGGTGCCGGGCGGCCGGTTCAACGAGATGTACGGCTGGGACAGTTACTTCATCGTGCTGGGCCTGGTGCGCGACGGAAAGACCGAGCTGGCCAGGGACATGGTGGACAATTTCTTATATGAGATCCGCAACTACGGAAAGATTCTGAATGCCAATCGCACTTACTATCTGACGCGGTCCCAACCGCCTTTTCTGACGGAGATGCTGCTGGCGGTCTATCAGGCGACCGGCGACAAGCAATGGCTGGCAGGCGCCGTGCCGGCGGTGTTGGAGACGCATCGGTTCTGGACCACCCCACCGCACCTGACCGAAGCCACCGGGCTTTCGCGCTATTGGGATGTTGGCCAAGGGCCGGCGGCCGAGGTGCTCTCCGCCGAAAAGGATGCCCAGGGGCGCAACCACTATGAGCTGGTGAAGGCCTATTACCGTGCCCACGACGTGAGTGACTACGATTTGACGCAATATTTCGACCGCGCCCACGACCAATTGAAACCCCTGTTTTATAAGGGCGACCGCTCAATGCGGGAATCCGGGTTTGACCCGTCGAATCGCTTTGGGCCCTTCAATATCGATATCATCCACTACAACCCGGTGTGCCTGAATTCGCTGTTATACCTGATGGAGGAGCAAACCGGCCAGATTCTGGACACGCTGGGCCGGGCGGGCGAGGCGAAAGTCTGGCACGAGCGCGCCACCGGACGCGCCGGGCGGATCAACCAGTTACTATGGGACCCCGCCAGCGGCCTCTACGCCGACTACGATTTTGAACTGAAGAAGCGCCGGGCTTATCCGTTCCTGACCACGTTCTACCCGCTGTGGGCGGGCCTTGCCAGCCCGGCCCAGGCGGCGCGGGTGAAGGCCAACCTGAACCTGTTTGAAGAGCCGGGCGGCCTGCGGACCAGCACCTACGCCAGCGGCAACCAATGGGACGCGCCCTTTGGATGGGCGCCGCTGGAGATGATTGCCGTGGAGGGGCTGCGCCGCTACGGATTTAACGAAGATGCCGACCGCATCGCCCGCGCCTTCCTCTCGCTGGTGCGCGAATCCTACCAGAGAGACGGCGTGATTGTAGAAAAGTATGACGTAATGGCGCGCGGGACTTCAACCGCAGGGGCAATCCGTTTCGGTTATCACACCAATGAGCCGGGATTTGGCTGGACTAATGCAGTTTACACGCGGCTTTCCGACGAGTTGAAGGCGCGCCAGTAAGCCCTTACATCCGGCATATTCAACAGCCGGACTCCAATTAGTATTTTTCGGCACGTTACCGCTCCGGATCTGTGGCTCGATTGAACCTATTTTACAGATCCGTGCTTTCTTAAAGCATTGACACCTAGTAACCGTATTGATAAGATACCGCCAGTCGAGTTTTGCTCGGAGTCTGTTAGGAACGGAGTGAGGCTGGCGGCAGTTTACTGGGATCGCCACTGCCGATAGGCCACAGCCCGATTGTCACTATGTACGTGGCTGAGGGAACGCAATCCGGAGTCATGTTGGATTGGGTTGGGAGGGATAACAAAGACCAACTCCTTTCCTATCTCTGTAATATCAGCCAACAACCAGCGGCTTTTCAGCCTTCGTGGCGCGTGTCCCGAATGTCCGGGACTGCGGCGCCAGGGACGTGGGATATCGTCTGGCGATTGGCTGGGCCAGCGCCGTAAAATCCGGTCCTGTTGAGCAAATTCGACCTTTGGTAAATACGAATCCCGTGCAGGGGCGCACGCGGCACTCAGGGGTCTGGTATCTGGCACGAGGTTAGTTCACCTCCACGGAGGGAGGGGGAGTTATGCCCAGTCTGCGTAAGTTTGGTGTGTCGGTCGTATGCGTATTTTTCGCGCTGTTCTGCTTCAGCACAACCCTTAGCGCACAACAGGTTTTCGGCAGCATCGTGGGAACCGTCACCGACCCCACGGGGGGCGCGGTGGTGGGCGCCAAGGTGACCATCACGGATATTGCAAAGGGCACCAAGTTCGAGACCACCACGAACGAATCCGGCAACTACACCCAAGGCCACCTGATCCCAGGGACCTATCAAGTCTCTATCCAAGCCCAGGGATTCCAGAAGGTTGTCTCCACTCAGATCGTCGTTCAAGTCGATCAGGTTTCCCGCTTTGATGCATCCATGCAGGTCGGAAACGTCACGCAGGAAGTGGAGGTAACGGCTTCAGCGCCGTTACTGCAGTCCGAGAGCGCGGATGTGGCCCAAACCTTCGACGCTCACCAGATTGAAGAACTGCCGAGCGTCGGCCGCAATCTGCAGGCGTTCGAGCTATTGAATCCCGGCACGGCCCCGCTTGGCTGGGCGCACGCTTCGGACGAGAACCCGCAAGGCAGCGTGCAAATGATGGTCAATGGCCAGGTCTTCGACACCATGGGCTACGAGTTGGATGGGACGACCAACCAGGACCCAATTCTGGGAATCATCGTGATCAATCCGACCTTCGATTCGGTGGCGGAGGTCAAGCAATCGGTGCAGAACTTCGACGCCGAGTTCGCATACACCGGCGGCGGCGTGGCAAGTTACTCGACCAAATCCGGAACCAACTCGTTCCACGGCGATGCTTTTGAGTTCCTCCAGGATAACACCCCGGGGTTCGAGGACTTTGGCCGGAACCCGTTTACGAATCTGAATCCGACATTTAGAGAAAACCAGTTTGGCGGATCGATCGGCGGCAGGATCATCAAGGACAAGCTCTTCTTTTTTGCCGATACGCAGCTCAACCGCGAGACAGAGGGCGGGTCCCTAATAACGTCCGTGCCCTCAGCCCAGGACCGTACCGGCAATTTGAGCGACTGGCTGGCCGCCAGCCCCAATTACCAGATTTACGATCCGGCCACGGGTAACCAGACCACCGGCGTCGGCCGCACGCCATTCCCGAACAACGTAATCCCGACTAGCCGCTTAAGCCCACAAGCCCTGGCGCTTCTTAGCTATTTCCCGCTGCCCAATACCAGCGCCTTTGGCGCCGGCTACGAAAACAACTACGCTGCCAGCGGCGCCGTGGCCATCACCGGCAACCTCTGGAACACCCGCTGGGATTACTATCTGAACCAGAAGAATGCGATTTTTGGCCGCTATAGTTATGCCGCGTACACGGAGCAGGCTCCCGGCGCGTTCGGCTTACTGGCCGGCGGCCCGGATATCGCCAATTACGCGGGTAACTCCAACGCGCTGAACCAAAGCGTTGCCGCCGGCTGGACTTACACGATCAACGCCAACACGGTGAATGAATTCCGGCTGGGTTACATGCGGTACCACGTTTTCGACGTGCCGAACGGCTACGGCCAGGACCCGGCGACCGCGGCCGGCATTCCCGGGCTGAACCTGGACCAGACATACACCTCCGGTATGCCGGCATTTGAGATCCAAAGTCCCGGCGGGTCGGTAGGCAACTCCGGAGCCGGAGCCTCGTCCACTTATTCCCAGCTAGGCTATGCCCTGGATGTGAATCAGTGTAACTGCCCGCTAACCCAAAGCGAGCGGCAAATTCAGTTTGTGGATAACCTGACCAAAATTCATGGTAACCACACGTTCAAGTTTGGCGCCGATCTCCGCTACGCCATGAACCTTCGGGTGCCCAGCGACAGCCACCGCGCCGGCCAGGTGTACTTCACGGACGCTTACACCGGTTTTGTTCCCTCGGTAGGCGCCAGCCCGGAGTTCGGTTTGGCCATGGCGTCCTTCCTGCTTGGGGGCGTGAACAACCTTCAGCGGTATGTCAGCTCGAGTACGAACGCCCAGGAGGAGCAGAAACGCTTCTTCTGGTACGGACAGGATGAGTGGCGCGTGACCCCAAAACTGACCGCCACCCTGGGGCTGCGGTGGGAAATGGTGTTTCCGGAAACCGTGAACGCCGCGGGCAACGGCTCCACTCTGAATTTGTCCAACGGCATGATGTATGTCTTTGGGGTAGGCGGCGTGTCCAGCCATGGCATTCAGAACATGAACTGGCACGAGTTCGCGCCGAGACTCGGTTTGGCTTACCAGGTCAGCAAGAAGACCGTCGTCCGGGCAGGTTATGGATGGTCGTATAACCTGGGGACTTTCGGTTCCACGTTTGGCCACAATGTGACCCAGAACCCGCCTGTATTGGACTACCAGCAGGTAGTAAACCCTTCCACGCAACCGTTCGCAGCCGTGTTCAACCTGGCCCAAGGGCCACCGGCTCCCCCCACCATCGCGGTCAGTTCCAATGGAACTTTCCCGCTTCCCAATGGGATTAATCCGAAGTTCCGCCCGGCGACCATGACCATGCCGGTGGTCTACCAGTACAATGCCTCCGTCCAGCGGGAGATCACCGACAAGGTTTCGGTCACCGGCGGTTATGTTGGGAATGTCACGCGCCATGGATGGCTGGGCACAAGTAACAACATCAACCCCAACGAAGCGGAATGGTTCCCCAACATACAGCAATCGCTACAGCCGTACGCCGCGGTGTACGGATGGACTCAGGGCCTGAGCTATTACTGTAACTGCACCAACGCCGAATATGACTCCTTCCAGGCTACGCTTACCGTGAGAGCCTTGAAAGGATGGACGGTTCAGGCAAACTATACCTACCAGAGAGATTTGACCTGGGATGGGCCATACGATACCAATTACTACTTCATCTACGGGCCGCAGAATGGCGCCGGAGGATACGGGGAGACAAGCTTACTGCCGCACGACCAGTTGACGATTGCCCAAAACTTCGATATTCCCTTTGGGCACGGCAGGCAGTTCGGCTCCAAGGTCAGCCGGCCGGTAGATGCCGTATTGGGCGGCTGGACGCTAGGCAGCATCACCACAATCTATAGTGGAATACCCTTCTCGCCGACGCTGTCGAACTACGGCACCGGTGTGCAACCGAGCGCGGGACCGAATAATCGTCCGATGCTGGGAAGCGGGGCCGTGTATCCCGGAACCAAGAACCGCAGCCAATGGATCACCGGGTGCCCTAACTTACAATGCACCAGCGGCCCGTATCTATACCCGGCCAGCGGCACGTTTGGGAACTACCCAATCGATTCGCTGATCGGCCCGCGGTTCACCAATGAGGATTTCTCGATTTCCAAGGCATTCCACCTTACGGAGAAGCTTCTGTTCGGGCTGCGCATGGATTCGCGTAACTTCTTCAACCATACCAACCTGGGAAGTCCGAATAACAATGTCCAGAGTCCCACGGTCGGCGAAATCGGCAGTATCGCGTTCAACGGCGTGAACGGCACCGGCATGCGGACGTTGCAGTTTTCCGCTAACATCAAGTTTTAGCGCGAGGGAGGCAGGGACCGGCAAACGCTCCGGCGGCTCATATTTTCGGCGCTGTTCGCCGGCCTTGCCACAAGCTGGGCATCGGAGCCTTGTGCCCGCTGCCACCCATCGGAAACCGCCGCCTACGAGCGATCTCCGATGGGCCGGTCAGTGGGCCCGCCCTCCGTGTTTACGGGAGGCCGCATAGTTCACCCACTTTCCGGAAGCACGGTTACCATCCGCCGGAACGGCTTGCTGTTGGAACATGCGGTGGAGCGGCGCGGCGTGGTGGCCCGCTATCCGGTGGCTTACTCCGTGGGAGCGGGCATGGTCGGATACAGTTACATCGTCCGGCTGGGGAATTACCTGTTTCAATCGCCCGCATCTTACTACACACAAACCAATAGCTGGGACCTGACGCCGGGTTACGAGACGGATTCCCACCTCGATTTCACGCACCAGATCTCCAGCGGCTGCCTCTTCTGCCACACCGGAACGGTGAATTTCATCGCGGGAACCACCAACCAATTCGCCGATCCTCCTTTCACCGCGATCTCCTGTGACCGTTGCCATGGTTCGCCGGAAGCGCATCTGAAGAACCCGGTGGCAGGGTCCATTGTGAACCCGGCGAAATTACCGCCCGGCCGCCGCGACAGCGTTTGCGAACAATGCCACCTGGAAGGCGTGGTGAGAATCCTGAATCCCGGCCGCGACTGGTGGGACTTCCAGGCGGGGGCCGAGGCGGAGAGCGTGTTCGTCACCTACCTGTCGACCGCGGCGGATGGCACCCTGCGGGCGGTCAGCCAAAGCGAGTTACTGGCCCGCAGCCAGTGCGCGCGGCAAAGCGGCGGCCGTTTGTGGTGCGGCACGTGTCACAATCCGCACAGCAGCCAGCCAAACCGTGCGCAGGCCGTGAAGGCGGTGTGTCTCAACTGCCACCAGGATCTTTTCGCGGCCAAGCGTCATCCGGCAGCCGATGAGTGTGTGCGCTGCCACATGCCGCGGCTCCGGCCGACCAACGTGGCCCACTCCGCCATCACGGACCACAGCATTCCGCGCCGCCCGCGTACCGGCCAACCCGAGATAGCCGCATCCAACCCCGAGCTACGGCCCTGGCACGAGCCCGACGCAACCCTCGTCCGGCGCGACCTGGGCCTGGCGTACTTCGACCTGGCGGCCAACACGCATTCCGTTGCGGCCCTGCGCCAGGCGTATCAAATCCTTTCCCAATTGCCTCCCGGCCAGCGCCAGGACCCGCCGGTGGAGGCCGACCTGGCGTCCGTGCTGCTGCAACAGAACCAGCTTTCACTGGCGCTCCAGATGTTCGGCCGCGCCGCCGCCCGGCAACCATCCAATGCGCGGTACGCCTATTGCCTGGGAGCGGCGTTGGGGCGCGCCGGCAAGATGGGCGAGGCAATCCGGGAACTGCGCCGCAGCATTGCCCTCGATCCATCGCAGCCTGACCCTTACCTGGAACTGGCCCGCCTCTACAGCAATTCGGGCGAGGAGGCCGAAGGGCGCGGCGTTATCCGCGAGTATCTGCGATTTATGCCCCAGAACATCCGGTTGCGGTCGGGGAGTGAATGATGCGCTTCCCCGTGCAACCCGGCCTCGCGCTGGCCGCGTCCGCAGTTTGATGTTCCCGTCCAGGCACGCGCTCAGTCAGCGCACCGTTAAAATCAGCGTTCATCGGCGTTCATCAGCGGCCAATCTCCCTGGTGGCGCCCACGAGCGAAGCCCTTTCAAGAGAAAGGCGCGTATCGGCCGCTGATGAACGCCGATGAACTTTGATAAGATGCCGGCCCCGTGTTGCCCCCTGGCTGACGCGCGCGGTTACTTGCCCGCGTCCTTCTTCTGCAGCAGCTTACCCAGTTCGGCCTCTGCGGCTTCCTTCACCTGCTCGCCCTTGGCAAACGCAGCCTTACTACCCTCCACGTCGCCCTTTTGCCGCAGAAGTTGACCGAGCGTGTTGTACGGCCCCGGATCGTCGGGCCGGTAGCGGATGGCCGACCGCAGGGCAGCCTCCGCGCCCGCCAAATCCCCCTTCTGCTTCAGCGCCGTGCCCAGCATGAAGTAGGCTTGCCCGTAATCCGGCCGCAGACCGATGGCCGCCTGCATCTCCTTGGCGGCGTCTTCGAAAGCGCCGGTTTGCCAATAAGCGATGCCCAAAGTGTAATGCGCCTCCGCCAGCGATGGGTCCAGTTGCAGCGCGCGCTGTAACTCCGTCTTGGCGCCTTCCAGGTCGTCTTTGTTCTTCAGCGCCAAGCCCAGATCGTAATGCGCCCCAGCCAAATCCGGTTCACGCCGGATGGCCTCCCGAAACTGTTCCGCGGCGTGATCGAAGTCGCCTTTTTTCAGATAGGCGGACCCCAGGTTGACCCGCGCCATATTGTAAGACGGGTCCGCCTGCAGAATCTTGAGGAACTCCGCGATGCCCTCATCGGCGCGCCGCGTGTTCACCAACGCCATTCCCAAATTGTTGCGCGCATCGGCATCGGCTGGATTCAAATCCACCGCGTGCTGGTAGGCATCCACGGCGGCGCCCAGGTCGCCGGTTTTTTGCAGCGCCATGCCCAGGGAGTTCCACACATTCCATCGCCGGGCATCCAGCGATACGGCGGCGCGCAAATACGGCAATGCGTCGGCGTACTTCTCCTGCGATTTGAGGGCCTCGCCGATCCCGTCCTGGTAGTCGAAGTTATCCGGGTCAAGCGCGGCGGCGCGTTCCAGATATAGAATCGCGTGCGCCTGGTCCTGGGCCAGCCAATACGCCGCGCCCAGGTGGTATTGTGCGGGGGCGTACTTGGGGTCCAATTCCAGTGCGTGCTGGAAACTCTGGATGGCCTCGTCGCGGCGATTCAGAACCGCCAGCAGAAAACCCACCTCGTCGGCCAGGCGCGCCGACTTAGGGGCGAGCGCCTCCGCCTGCCGATATTCCGCCAGCGCGCCGGTGGCATCGCCCTTGGCCTTGAGTGCCGCGCCGCGGGACTCCAATTCCGCGGCCGGGTCCTGAGCGTGACCGGTCACCCAGAATGCGAGGAGTAACACCAGCAGCCGCACTTGGCTTTATTATACTGGACGGTTAGCGCGGCTTCTCCGGGCGAAGCGAGCGGCGGGGCGAAGCGGAGGTTCGGTCTTGGCAGGTTCATGGGCGCGGGTGCAACTGGCGTCAGGTGTGCTCCTGCTGGGGAGCGCGTTGGGGCTGCCTCTGGCCGCGCAGACGCCAGCCAGCGTGCAGGCGCTGGACGCCCTTGCCCGCCAAAAACTGGCCGCGCGCGATGCCAACGGCGCCTTGGAGGCGTACCAAAAGCTGGCCGCGCTGGTTCCGAAATCCGCCGCGTATCAGGACGAAATCGGATTCCTGCTGGCCGCCACCAATCGCACCGCCGAGGCCATTCCCTACTTTCAACATGCCACCGGCCTGGATCCTAAAATGGCGCAGGCATGGTATCACCTGGGCGCGGCGCTTTGGCTGCTGCACCAGACCGACGGGGCGGTGCGCGCTTTGCATAACGCCGTGAACCTGGCGCCCGGCAATGCCGATTTCCGGTTCCGGCTGGGCCAGGCATACTTCGACACGGGCCACTATGCCGAGGCTGCGGGCGAACTGACCCAGGCGGCCCGGCTTTCGCCCACCAACCCGACGGTATGGGAAATTCTGGGCACGGCGTGGATGCAGCAAAGACGGTATCCCGAAGCGCGCGACGCCTTCGGCCATGCGGTAGACCTGGACCCCAAAAACGACGCCGTGCGCAACAATTACGGCAATGCGCTGGTGCGGTCCGGCGACCCGGCCGCCGGGCTGAAAGAATTCCGCCGCATCCTGGAGCACGACCCCCACAATCTGAGCGTGCAGGTCAATGTGGGCTACGCGTATATTGCCGCCGGAGATATGCGGGCGGCGATTCAGCAGCTCTCGACCCTCACGCGCGACCACCCGGATGACGCCGGCGCGCGCTACGACCTGGGGGTGGCCTACAAATCCGTGGACGACCTGCCGCACGCGGAGGCTGAGTTGGAGAAGGCCGTGCAACTGGACCCTTCTCTGGCCGAGGCGCACTACACTCTGGCGCTCACCTACATGGATGCCGGCGCGCCGGAAAAAGCCGTCGAACAACTGCGAGCAGCCGTGGCCGCGCGGCCGTCGTATATGGAAGCCTGGTACCAACTGGGCAACACCCTGAAGCAGCAGGGCGATGCGGATGGCGCCATCGAGGCCCTGCGCCACTCGGTTGCGCTGGACGATCAGAATGCCGCCGCCTGGAATAACCTGGGCCTGTTGCTGCGGCGCAAAGGCGATTCGGCCGGCGCGGCCAAAGCCTTTGCCCGGGCGGCCGCGCTGCGCAAAGCGGAAGAGCAGGAGAAAGAAAAAAAGCTGCAGGGCACCGGAAAATAGGCGCTCAAAACAAATTTCCCGCCACTTGTTCCGCGACGTTGCGCGCCTTATCGCGCAATGCCTTCGCCGTCACCGAAGGGTTGTTGGTGGCGATCCGCACCAGCAAGGCCTGGTCGCGCACGGTTCCCACAACCTGCTCGGCCAACCAGCCGGGCTTATATTTATAGCTGCATGCCACGGCCCGGTTACCGATGCCCTTGACCGCTTCGGCCCCCGCTTCGCAGTGAGCCGGCGGAGCGCTCGCCGCCGTAACTTCGATCCGTAAGGTGATTTCGTGCCCTTCCTCCCGCCGCACGAATTCGCAACTTTTCGGCGCCACCGTCCCCTGCACCGCGCCGCCCAACGCTCCGCCGGCCGTGGCTGCATTCAGCCAGGGACACGGATCTTCGGCTGCTACTGCCGGCGCGGCCAGGCAGAGCAGGATCGCTAGCGTTAGTAACTTCGCCGTCACACCGTCCGCTTTCGCGCGGGCTGCAGCTTTTCCGCTTTGAGAATCTTGCCGCCTTCCTGGATTACGTACAGCTTGTTGACCTCCAGGTCTTTCAACTCATCCACCTGCCCGCTCAGCCAGCGTATCTCGACCCGATCGACCTTGGCGGCCTGGTCTAACCCGAAATGCATGCGCAGATCGTTCTGCGAGAAGTAACTTCCGCCGCTGCGCAGCTCATCCACCTGCGACAGGGGCTTGGCGGCGTCCGGCTTAGTCTTGGCCACCACCGTCACCCGGCTGCCGATGCCGCTCCGATTGGACTTCACGCCCTGGAGTTGGATCTTGATCCAGTTGCGCTTGAGCGTCGAATCGCAGCGCAGGAGCTGGGGAATCGCATTCACGCAATTCACCGCCACGTCGATATCGCCATCGTTGTCGTAGTCGCCGAAGGCGCAGCCCCGCGCCGGAGCATTTTCCAGGATGCCGGGGCCGCCCTTGTCGGTGACCTCTTCGAAGCGGCCGTTCTGTAAGTTGCGGTACAGGTACTTATGCTCGGCGTACTTCAAATCGGCATTGGACTTATCCACTTCCGGGTAAACGTGGCCGTTCGACATCAGGATGTCCAGCCAGCCGTCGTTATCCATATCGAAGAAACCCACGCCCCAACCAAGCAGGCGGGTATTGACTCCCAAGCCGCTGGGATAAGTGCGGTCCTCGAAATTAGCGTCGCCCAAATTCGTATACAGGGAATCGGTGTCTCCGGCGAAGTTGGTCTTCACCACATCGAGGTTTCCGTCGCGGTTGTAATCGCCGATGGATACGCCCATGCCCGCCTGCGGCTTACCCTCCGGCGAAAGAGCCGCGCCGGATTCGATGGCAATGTCCTTGAAGGTGCCGTCCTTCTGGTTCTGGTAGAGCGTGGCGGTGGAAGAGTCATTGGCCACGTAAATATCCGGCCAACCGTCATTATCCAGGTCGGACGCCGCCACGCTCAGGCCATAAGTGCCCGGCGTGTTCCAGATACCGGCCTTTTCGCTGACGTCGTTGAAGGTTCCATTGCCGTTATTGTGATAGAGAATATTCTTACCCCCGCGCAATCCGGGCGGTCCGCAGGCTACCAGCAATCCCTTGTAGGTGCAGGGACCGGCCTCCGGCGGCGGAGCGGTCTTCAAGTCGAAATCCACATAATTGGCGACGAACAGGTCCAGATGCCCGTCCTTGTCATAGTCCACAAACGTGCAACCGGTGTTCCAGCGGGTCTTAGGGCCCGGTTGCAAGAGGCCGGCTTCTTTGGTTACATCGGTGAATGTGCCGTTGCCATGATTGCGGTAAAGGGCATTCTGCCCGTAGTAAGTCACGAACAGGTCGTCAAAACCATCGTTGTTATAGTCACCTACGCAGCAGGCCTGCCCCCACCCCGTGCGGTGCTCCAGGCCGGACCCCTTGGTAACATCCGTGAAGGTGCCGTCGCGATTGTTCTTAAAGAGGTGGCACCGCGGTTCCTGCCCGGCGGGGAAGCCTTCCAGCCGCCAGCCATTTACCAGGAACACATCCAGCCAGCCATCCTGATCGTAGTCATAGAAGGCCAGGCCGCAGCCGGTGGTTTCCAGCAGATACTTATTGCGGCCTTCGCCGCCGTAAATGGTCTTCACTGCCAGGCCGGATTCCTTCACCACGTCCACAAAGCTCAGGCCCAGGGGTGTGCCTTCGATCGGAGACTTCGGACCCTTGGGGGCAGGCATCGCCTTGGCGTCATAACTGCGCTCGATGGGTCCCGGTAACTTCTGCGCCAGCGACAGCAGTTCGGAAAAGGGCAGCACCAAAGCCGTGCGGCTCAAGGAGCGCAACACGCGGCGCCGGGATGGTTTCACTTCTGTCCTCCAGTGGTCATGGCCGCGTCGTGCGGCAAATCGGTGTGCAAGTGGAACGGGACGCTCTCGGTAGAGATCTCCGGATGCTTGCGCAGGTATTCCAGCGAGTAAGTCGGCGCGCCGGGATCCACTTGCCTGGTAGCAAACATGGCGGCCTGTTCGGCAGCCTTGTCCTTCATGCCCAAGCGGCGGTATAAGACGGCCAGGTTATAGTGCGCCGCCAGATCGTCCGGATCGATTCCCAGCAAGGCTTCAAACTGCTCGCGGGCTTGTTCGTAATCGTGGCGCTGATAGTAGGCGATCCCCAATTCCCTGCGCGGGTCGCGTGCCTGTGGATATTGCTCCACGACCCGTTGCAGGTCGGCCACTTCGTCATCGCGATGACCCTCCCGCCTTTCGACAAGCGCCAGATAGTAAAGCGCGCGCGCATTGTTCCGATTGAGTTGCAGGGCCTTCTCAAGACTGGGCCGCGCATCGGCATATTTCTCCCATTCGATGTAAGTCACGCCGATATTGACATGGCCGTCCGGGTAATCCGGACGCAGCTTGACGACCTGCTCGAAGGCGTGCATGGCATCGGCGTATTGCAGTTGATCGAGATAGGCAATGCCCAGGTTGTTCCAACGCATCCAGTCGGAATTGTCCCTCGGCTCGCGGCCGCCCGGAGGGTTGTCGCCCAGGTTCAAAAGGCGCGTGCGGGAAGCCAATGTGACTACCGGGTATGCAGGATGGTCTTTGCCGAAGATGTTGTCCAGGTAACTCTGCCGGAAATGGCGGTAGTTGACGTTCGCGGTAACCGTGAGCGGGCCCCTAGCATCCCCGGGTATCCGGAATTCATAGCGCACCAGCGTGGAACGGCCCGCCTGGATCGTATTGTCATAGGCCACCGAGTGAATCATCCAGACTTTATGATTGTCCACGAACTCGCCGCCACTATCTACCGGGCGATTGGTAAAGCTGTGGGCACGCTCGTCGAGCGAGCCGTCCGGCTTCAGAAAGCCGCTGTGATAGATCTCCCGTCCGGCCGCGTCACTCACCCGGAATTCGACCCATGGCTCATACAGGTCGCGCACTTCGGGCACCAGCGAGTGGCCGATATCCTTATTCTGGATCACCACCATCACCTGCACTACGTCCTCCGGCGCCAGTTGGAAATCCACGGACCCGAGCGGCGCAGCCATGGTCTGGCTACCGGATTTCTGGATTCCGAAGAGGTCCACATTCAGGTACCCGCCGGCCTTCAGGAAGTCCACCGTCTTCCGGAGTTGCTCCTCAAAGCCGTAGTAAAACGGAACGGCAGTGTTTCCGGCCGGCCAACGGTGCGAGACCAGCGTACCGTGTTTGGCGCCATCGTCGGGCAGTTTCAGCAGGTCGCGCGCCATGTGGCAGTCCTGGCAGGTGGTGAAAGCCGCCGAATAAAAGGTGAGCGGATTGCGCGTGGAAAACTTGGAATTCTGCCATTCATCGTAAACCGTGAAGGCGCGGATGAACTTATAATCGTTCAGCGGATTGGGCAGGTTGGCCTTGTGACACGCCGCGCAGAATTCCGCTGTGCGGTAGAAGCTCTGCATCACCGCGCGCGAATGGCGGTCGGGATGTTGGCGGATGTCCTGGTCGGGAACTTCGCCGGGAATGCGGTTGCCGTCCTCGTCCACCATGGCCGCCGGCACTCCCATCACGAACCCGCCATTGCCCGCGGTCGACTCTACCTTCTGTATGGAATGGCACGTCGTGCAGGTGATCCCGTCCTGGTCGAAACTGCGGTCCACCTGTGAATTCTGAGTCAACGCGCCGGAGAGTACCGCGGTCGGATTGTGGCAGCTATCGCAGTGCCGGGTATACTGGATGCCCTTGGTGCGCGCCAGAATGTTGACGCTGGTTCGATAGAACGGCGTTCGAAAGGAATTGGAGTGCAGCGACTGCCGCCATTGGCTGTAAGCTTCCTGGTGGCATCGTCCACAGTACTCGGCGCTCAGAAACGCGCTGGGCTGGATGAAGTCGTTGCCAACAATCGCGGCGCTGCCGGGCAGCGAGATCTGGTCTTTGCCGAATTGAAAATTGTAAGTCTCGCGGATTTTGGCGGCATAGGCCCGTCGTTCGCTGTCTTTGTCTTTGTCCGATTGTCCCCAGCCAATCGCACAGGCTACACCAACAGCCGCCGCCACCAGCCCGAGCAGGGTTTCCAGCCGCAAATCCCTCCCTCCCGATCCAGTCTGGGCACAGTATACCAAGGTTGGAATCACCGGGGATCTCGCGGCTAATTCCCGGCGCGGCTAATTCTCCGTGGGGATCTTCTCCGCATGGTCCACCACGATGACCTCCAGGGGGATTTTCTCCTTCTCCAGTTTCAGGCCGGCCTCTCCTTCGAGCGCCGCCATAATCAGGGTGACCGGATCGGGCGGGGCACTTCCGGCCGTCGCCTGCATCTCGGCGGCATACTTGGCCAGGTTAACGGTGATGTCGTACTTGCCCTTGAGGCCGGTCATGTCGATCACCGGCGCGCCCATGATCGGAGTCAGCATATCGATCATCTGCGACACCGGCATGCGCTGCACCGAAACGGTCATGCTGCCCTGTTGCGGCTGGACACTGGGATCGCCCTGGGTTTTGGATTCCTCCAGCCTGGTTCCACTCTTGCCTTGCACCAGTGCATACACCTGGAACTCTTTGTTCAGGCGGTGATAGGCCAGTTTGAAACGATCCTGCAGCAGCGTCTGCATCATGAGCTGAAGCTGGTCTTCGCCGGCCGGACCTGCGGACTTGGCCACGATGTTGAAGCGCGCCGAATCCAGCCAATCAGGACCGGAGACCTGGTATTCCGTGACCTGGTAGGCCCAGCGAATGGCGTTCTTCAGACTCACGTTGCGCATGCTGACGCTGGCGGGAGCCACCTGGATGTTGCCGCGGCCGCCAAAGCCCATGCCCATGCCCATGCGGCCGCCACCCATGCCCATCCGGCCGCCGCCATCGCGGCCCGGAGTGGTCTCGGCGGGCTTCACCGAAGCCACGTCGAAAGCCGGTTTCGGCGCTGCAGTCTGGGCGATGGCCACCCCTGCCGTCATCAGCGCCAACCCGGCCGCCCACCCGTTCTTCATCCTCATCGGTTTGAAAATCTCCCCTCGCGCCACCAATGGGACACCGCCCAAAGGCTTCGTTCCGCCCACCAAAACGAGTACGACGTCCCGGCGCGCCAAAAATTAACCGGCCGAGCCTCGCCAGCCCCGCCGGTCTAAGCTGAACCCTTAGCTTATTACATTGCTTCGTGCCGCATGGGCCGTACGCCTGTTCCCGCCCCTGCCCGAGGGACTGCCCGTACCAGGATGGCTGCCCGCGGCCTATTCCGAAGAGGTCGAAGAGGTCGCTTTGATGTTCTTCAGTTGCAGCTCATTGACCACCTGCTGCACGTTGGGCACTGCCGACGCAATCTGCTGGGCGTTCTGCCGCATGGCTTCCGAATCCACGTCGCCTCGCAGCGTCACCACCTGGCTTTTCACTTCGAACCTCACCTCATTGTGCAGCCCGTTTTGAATGAGCGCGGCATCCAGGTTCTCCGCAATGCCCTTATCCAAATCGGCATTGATGGTCTTGGCGCCGCTCGCGTTGTTCTTCGGGATCACCTCAATCTGATCGGAAACCACCTGTCCGTTGGCCATCGCACTGGCGATGGAGTCGGCCTGCGACTTGCCCCCTTCGGATGCGACCTGTCCGCCCAGGGTCACCACGCCTCGGTCCTGGTCCTCGGCAACCGAGACGCTCTTCAGGCCGGCCTGGTCGAGGGCTTTGCGGATGCCGGTAGAAACGTCCGGCGATTTCGCGGTATGCGCGCACCCGGCCAGCATGCCCACGGCCACTACGGCCACTAACGTACTGCAAACATTGAGAATTCGCATTTTACCTGTCCCCTGTCATGAGACACGCAGATTTGCGGCCAAAGGTTGCGCTTTACACCTTGCGCCTACCCCATCTCTGCCGGATTGGTGGTCGCCATCTCCAACCACCCCTGTTGAGGCACCGCCTCCATCGGCAGGCCTCCCTGCCACAGAGAAAACAGAAATCGCACGCCGCCGCCCGGCGCCACCCCCAAGGCCGCCAACGGCATGCGGACCTCCAGCACGTGCACGAAGGCACAATCGATCTGCCCGGGCGCCGCCAGGTGCAGTCCGGTGGCTTGGGCGCCGCCGCCGGCGAAATTGATGGCCAGCGTGCTCTCGGCGTCTCCGTTCCCCGTTTGCGCGGTCAGGCGCAGTTCCAGCGTGGCCAACTCCGCCTCGGCTTCGCGGTGGAAGTCCACCCGCAGGTAGAAGCAGATCCCATCCGAGCCGAATTGCACCTCTTTCACCAGGAATTTTTTTCCGTGCATGGATCCCGAGCGCTCATCCACGCGATAAACTCCCGCCCCGAGCCATTCGAAAAACGAGGTCACCTCTCCGTCGATCACCGCTTTGATCGGACCGGAGGGCTGGATGAGCACCGCGGGAACCTTGACGCGCAGAATGGGGCGCGAAAGCTCCTCCGGCGGCATCAGGTTCAGGAAGCGGTAAACGTTGGCCAGGTGGCTGCGGTAGAGCTGGTCGAATTCCTCACGGTTATCGGAACTGTGCTCGGGCCCATACCACCAGCACCAGTCGCTGCCCTCGGCGATCAGCAGTTCCTCGAAGGCCAACTGGCGCTGTGCCTCCCCTTCGCTGATGGCGTCGTCGTAAGTCTGGCGCGCGCGCAGCAGTTCGCTCCAGGCCTGGTTATCTTCCTCGGCCCCGATCCACACATCGAAATTGGCGTTAATCCAGGACCCCGGGAAAATGCGGTCCAGCGGTTCGGGCGTCATGCGCCGCAGCGCCTCGCCCACGGTTACAGCCGAGAGACCGGCGTCCTCTGAAATCCGCTGGTAGAGTTCGCGCAGGAACGGCCGGCCGTTGCGGCTGTAATATTCCCAGGCGTTTTCGCCGTCCAAAATAATGGGCACTAGGGCGTCGCGCCCCGACCGCAGAATTCCAGCACAGTTCTCGCGGATGCGCCGCAGAAAATCGTCCGCCGCCGCGCCGGCGTCCATCTTGGAATAGACGAAGCCGATCAGGTCGCTCATGAAGTGGTCGCGGAAAATCACCCCGAGTTGCTGGTTGGCTTGCCGCCAGCGGTACGGCCGGTAGAGGCCCTCAATGCCCGAACTGCGTCCCAGAGTCCGGTCCAGCACGCCGCTGTCGGAAGCTGCCCACTCAAAGCCGACCTCCGCCGCAATTCCGAAAACCTCGTCCGATACCGACCCCTCCGAAGGCCACAGCCCCACCGGCGCGCTGCCAAACTGCCCGGCCATGTACTGGCGGGCCAGCGAGAGTTGGTGGCGGGCATCCTGTGGGTAGCGGAAGCGCGGCGGCAGGGGTACGCCGGGGTGCGCCACGCGCGCGATATCGGAATCGCACACCAGCGGCAGAATCGGATGGTAGTACGGTGTGGTGGATATTTCGATTTGCCCGGAGGCCGACAGCTTGCGATAGACCGGCAGTACGTGGCCGATGATCTCGCGCTGCTTTTCGCCCATACGTTGCTGGTCTTCGAGCGTGAAATTGCGCCCGCGGCGCAGCCATTCGGCGATTTCGGCGTCGGACTCGTGGAACTCCTCGTCGAACCACGCCAGTTGCGACCACATCTGCACATCCCGCAACTCCTGCGGCCCGAATAGAATGTGGCTGACCGATCCCTTCTGCGCCTGCCAGGCGTCGAACAACTCACCATACCGTGGATAACGGTAGATCATCTGCTGCGGGTCGGAGTAAAAGGAATGCTTCAGCAGGAAGGCGCGCTCCCAGTCGTTCAGGCTTTCGGCGGGTTTCAGCGCCATCTGCAAAAACGGATCGACCGCCTCCCCGGCCGCGTACTCAGCCACCTGCGCCATCATCGAAGGCACCAGGTTGAAGGTCTGCTTCACAGCGGGGAAATCTTCCAGGATGCGCGCCATGCCGTAATAATCCTTGAGCGCGTGCATGCGAGTCCAGGGCAGTTTATACTCGCCCGAGATCAGGTCTTTATAGAACGGTTGGTGCATGTGCCATAAAAAGCACAAATAAGTTTGCGGCATGAACTTGTGGTGCGCCCGGCGAGAGGGCGCTACTTTCCGAAATAGCTTCTTACGGGTGGAGGAGGCGCATCCTTGCGGATGGCGCGCCAGAGAATATCGTTCAGCTCGTCGTCGTCATTTTCGTCGGCTTCCTCGAAATGCATACGGTTGGAAGCGGCTGCGCCCGGTGCGTTGGGCGGGTTCTTGTCATCCAACGGAATTCTGGGCTTCTCGGCCGTATAGCCCGCCGGGTCGGGGGTTCTCTGGAAAACGGCGGTCATGGGCCGCGCGCCTGCGTCGAAATGGGTCATCGGGTGCAGCCCCAGCAGATACTCGATCGTCCGCAGCATGGAAGTGGTGTTGTACATGGTGCTATCCACCACGTGGCGCCTCGCATACGCTGAAATCACCAAGGCCGGCGAGCGGTGCGAATCCACGTGGTCGGGTCCGTTCTGGGCATCGTCTTCCAGCACGAAGATGGCCGTGCTGGTCCAGAATTTGGATTTGGAAACCGCCTCCACCAGGGTGCCCAGCGCGAAGTCGTTATCGGCGGCCGAGGAGAGCGGTGCGATTTTGCCGGCCGCCGTCCCGTTGGTGTGGTCGTTGCCCAGGCGCATCACAATCAGCCGCGGCATGTTGCCCGTCTGCTCATACTGGGCCAATTCGGCGCAGAAAACTTTGACGCGGTCCACATCCGGATATGCCAGATCGAACCCCCGGTAATACGGGTTGGTGTATTTGGCCAGCACCGGATCGCGCACGCCGCTAATCTGCTCGCCGCCCGCAGGCGCATTAGGCTTGTTGTTTACCATGTAGCCGAAGTTGCGCAGCGAGACGCCCGCCGCGGCCGCGTTGGTCCACAGGTATCCGGAGGGCGGCAGCGAGGCGGGGTCCTGTTCCTCGAAATCGTAAGGCTTGCGCCGGTTGGCGTACTTGTTGGGCCACATTTTCTCCACGTAATCCGGGGCGATGGCGGCGGTGGACCAGTTGTGCCCGTCGGCGCTCACGTCGGAGTTCACGTAGAAGTTATCCAGCAGCACGAATTCGCGCGCCAGTTTGTGCGCGTTGGGCGTCACCTTCTCCCCGAACAGCACCAGCGAAGGGTCGCCGTTGCCCTCCTTCATGTCGCCCAAAACCTGGTCGTAGCTGCGGTTTTCGCGGACAATATAGATCACGTGCTGGATGGGCGGCAGCGGATCGGGCTGGTCCATCTTGGCGTCGGAGTATGCCGAGTTGGCGATCACCTCATCGGTCCAGGTTTCCAGTTGCTGGTCGGTGAACGGATCGATCCACGAAGCCGTGCCGGTCTGCATCGCGCCCACGTACTCCACCACCGGCACGCCCTCGTGCAGCGGTTCGGGATGGCGGAAAGGGCTCGGCCCTTTGGGATTGGCGTATGACCGCAAGCCCTTCCCGTTGAGCACCACCACCCGCCCCGAAGCCAGCACGCGCACTGCGGTGGGATACCAACCGGTGGGGAGAAACCCTTCCACGCGGCTGCGGGTGTCGGAAACATCCACTACCGCGGCGGCATTGGCGTCTGAGCAGGCCACGTAGAGCCGCTTGCCATCGGGCGAAAGCGCCAGCCCCGAGGGCGTCATCCCCAGCGGCTGCCGCGGGGTGAACGAAACGTTGATGCTCTCAATCACGTTCAGCTCCTGGCCTTCGCTCACCGCCACGGCATACACATTGTTGGTGTTGGCGGCGGCCACGAACAGGCGCGCCACGAAGGTGGGTTCGCCCGGCGCGAGGTCTTCCGGCCCGCCCTTGCGCCACACCATATCGGTGGGATGCGCGCCGATCCGCACCAGCGCCAACTGGCTGCCGGTCGCCGTATCGTAATGCCCCATGGTGCCATCGGCCCAGTTGGTGACGAAAAACGATTTGCCATCCGGATGGAACAGAATGCGATACGGCCGCCGCCCGGTTTTGTAGCGGGCGATGGTCATGCCCGATTGCGGGTTCACTACGGCGATCGAATTCCGGTACAACTGCGCCACATACAGCAGGCGGCCGGAGGGATCGAAGGCCACGTCACCCACGAAATCCTGGTCCGCCAGCTTGCCTTCGGCATACACCGGAAAAGTGCGCGCGGCGGTCAGGGTTCCGTTGGCGAAGCCGAATTCGAACACCGCCCCCTTCGATCCGCCGCCCACGTAGACCCGGTCGCCGGCACGGGAAAACGTGATCCCCAGCCAGCCATCCGGCACGCCGACGTGGCTCACCACCGTAGCCGAAGCGGTATCGATCACGCTGATGCTCGGCGGACGGTATCCGCCGTTGAGCACCAGCAGATATTTGCCATCCGGCGAGAGCGCCGTGGCCATGGGCAGCGTGTCCAGCGGAATCTGTTTGCCCACAGGCGCCACCCGCCAGCCGCTATTGAGCAGGAATCCGCCGCCTGGAAGCGGCCCTACCTGCTCCCGCGGCGATGGCTGCGAACTGACCAGCGTGGCGACAGCAATGAGTATCGCGGCGAGCGCCAACGGCGCCCACAGGGACCTGGCTGAATTTACGGGGTGTTGCATGCGTACCTTTCATTGTACAAGCGGGCATTGCCGGGATCAGATCCGGGAGGTACGATCAGTCCATGCCGCCCGAAGCTTCCTGGAACGCCGCCGTCCGGCGCGCGTGGTGGCTGGCCCTGGCATTGGGCTGCCTGTTCCTGCTGTCGATCGTTCTCAACCCGGTGGCCGGCGTAGTATTCGCGGCGATCTTCTTCAGCATTGCCTGGGGCATCCGGCGGCGCCGGTTCTGGGCCGCGGTGGCGGGGTTGGCCGTGCTGCTGCTCGGGCTCAGCCGGGTGGTGAGCGCTTGGGGGAGCATTCCGCCGATCCGCATTGTGATCACGGTGTTCCCGCTGGTTGCCATGATGGGCCTCATGGCGGGCGCGGTGGCGGCCCTGTGGCGCCACCCGCGGGCTTCCCGCCGGTTATCCGGCTGGATCGCGTTTCTGGCAGTCCTGGGCGTGTATGCGGCGTGCGCCCATCCCTACGTTCTCAGTTCCGGTCGATGGAAAACACGCTGCTCCAGGGGGATTGCATTTTGGGGCAGAACCTCACTTGGCGCCTCGGCCATATGCCCCAACGCGGCGACCTGGTGCAGGTGCGCTTTCCCGAAAACCCGCGGGACATTTTCGTCAAGCGCGTGGTGGGAGTGCCCGGCGACCGGCTGCGCCTCGTGAACAAGCAACTCTATCGCAACGGCCAGCCGGTCAGCGAGCCGTATGCCATCCACAAATCCGGCTTCATCGACAACTACCGCGATAACTTCCCGGCCGCGCCGGTTTTGCGCCTCGACCGGTTTGCCCAGGATATGCTGGAACACCACGTTCACGATGGGGAAGTCCAGGTGCCTCAGGGCGCGTACTTCGTGTTGGGAGATAACCGCGACGATTCGCTGGACAGCCGCTACTTCGGCTTCATCGCGCGCAGTGGGATTGCCGGCAGCCCGGCGCTGATTTACGAATCGTTCAATGGCCGGCCAGGAATCAGCCGGCTGCGCTGGAACCGGATTTTCAAGCCCCTATAGGACGGCCGTCCCCGCGCCGTGCAGTGCGGTGGTACGGTAGTCGTTACATGAGCCGATTTCTCCTGTGTTTGCTCGCCGGCCTGCCGCTGCTGGCCGCCGACACGGCGTCGAGCGCCATTCCCCCCGTTTACCTGCGCCAGGGATGGGCAATCCAGTCGTCGGCGGATGTAGGCGCCGCGGGCGGGGCCCAGCTTTCCACGCCGGCCTACCATCCGGGCGGATGGTACCCCGCCACAATGCCATCCACCGTGCTGCACGCGCTGGTCGAGGCTCACGTCTATCCCGATCCCTACTTCGGGATGAACTTACGCACCATTGCGGGCACCAGTTATCCCATTTCGGCTAACTTCTCCAACCTGCAGATGCCGCCCGATAGTCCGTTCCGCCATTCCTGGTGGTATCGCACGTCCTTCCAGTTAGACGGCAGTTACCGCGGCAAGACCATCTGGCTCGGTTTCGATGGCATTAACTTTCGCGCCAACGTGTGGTTGAACGGCCGGCAGGTCGCCGATAGCGCCCACATGGTAGGATCGTGGCGCCTTTACCGGCTCAATGTGACCGCCGCCGCGCACCCGGGCGAGACTAACGTCCTGGCCGTCGAGATTTTTCCTCCCACACCGCGCGATCTCGCCATCACCTTCGTGGATTGGAATCCCCTGCCGCCCGATAAAGACATGGGTCTCTGGCGCGACGTCTGGATCGCCGCCACCGGCCCCGTGGCCATCCGCTTCCCCTCGGCCGCCACCAAACTCGCCCCCACCGGCGCAGCCCAGCTTACCGTGCACGCCGAGCTGACCAACGCTTCCGCCGCGGCGGTGGACGGCGCCTGGCGGGGGCAGGTGGAGGACCAGAAGTTTTCGCAACCGGTGCACCTGGCCGCCGGCGAAACGCGCGTAGTGCATGCCCAACTGCGGCTGGAACACCCGCGCCTGTGGTGGCCGGCCGAAGTGGGCGAGCAGAATCTGTACTCGCTGGACCTGCAATTCCAAACTGGCGCGCAGGTTTCGGACTCCAGCCAGACCCGCTTTGGCGTCCGCGAAGTAACTTCCGAAGTGGACAGCCGCGGGCATCGGCTATTCCACATCAATGGTAAGAATATCCTGATCCGCGGCGGCGGTTACACCTTCGATATGCTGCTGCACTCCACGCCCCAGCGCCAGCAGGACGAGCTGAACTATGTCCGCGATATGCACCTGAACGCGCTGCGCTTCGAAGGCAAGATGGAGGACGAACATTTCCTGCAGCTCGCCGACCGCATGGGGATTATGCTGCTGGCAGGGTGGTGCTGTTGCGATTATTGGGAGCACTGGCCGCAATGGGATGACGAAGCCCGGCAGGTGGCTTCCGATTCGCTCCGCGACCAGCTTCGGCGCTTGGCCGCGCACCCCTCCGTGATCGATTGGATGTACGGCAGCGATAACCCGCCGCCGCCCCCGATCGAGCGGGTGTATCTCGACATCATCAAAGAAGTCGAGTGGCCCAACCCGTATCACTCGTCGGCCACCGCCAAGCCCACCCCCGCCGGCCCGACCGGGGTGAAGATGAACGGTCCATACGAATACATCGCGCCGAATTACTGGCTGCTCGACACCACCCACGGCGGCGCCTACGGCTTCAACACCGAGACCAGCCCCGGACCCGCGCCGCCGCCCATCGAAAGCCTCCGCCGGATGCTGCCCCCGGATAAGCTGTGGCCCATCAATCCCGCCTGGGACTATCATTCCGGCGGCGGCGAGTTCCGGAACATCCACGTTTTTGCGGAGGCTCTGGATGCCCGCTACGGACCCTCGACGACGGTTGAGGAATTCGCCCGCAAGGCCCAGATGATGGCTTACGAAAGCCACCGCGCCATGTTCGAAGCGTTCGGCCGCAATAAGTACACCGCGACGGGCGTCATTCAATGGATGCTGAATAACGCATGGCCCAGCATGATCTGGCACTTGTACGACTGGTATCTCCGTCCCGGCGGATCTTACTTCGGTGCCAAGAAAGCCAACGAACCGCTCCACGTGCAATATTCCTATGACGATCGTTCCATTGTGGTGGTGAACTCGTATTACCGCGCGTTTTCCGGCCTGAAGGTATCCGCGAAGGTCTATAACCTGGATATGGCGATCAAGTTCGCCAAAGAGGCCGTGCTGGATGTGGCCGCCGACAGCTCCACCCGTGCATTTACCATCCCTGAGCCCGAAGGACTTACCACAACTTACTTCGTGAACCTGCTGTTGACCGATTCCGCGGGAGCCGAAGTCAGCCGGAACTTCTACTGGCTTTCGACCAAACCGGAGACGCTGGAGTGGGACAAATCCACCTGGTACTACACGCCCACCAAGACCTTCGCCGATTACAGCGCCTTGAATAAGCTGGCGCCGGCGGAGCTGGCGGTCGAATCCGCCACGGCGCCGCAGGGCACTGAACGCGTCACCACCGTGACGGTGAAGAACACCAGCCAGGCGCTGGCTTTCGGTGTACACCTCAAAGTTGATAAGGGGGCCGGCGGCGACGAAATCCTCCCAGTCCTCTGGGAGGACAACTATTTCGCACTGCTCCCGGGTGAGACGCGCCGCCTCCGCGCGACTTACCACTCGCGGGACTTGGGCCGCGCCACGCCCTCGGTCGAGGTAGAGGCATGGAACGATCCCGGCCAAAAATAGCGGGCGAACTGGCGCTCGCGGTGGTTGCCGCGTCAGAATCTACATATGACCGACGTCATTCTCAAACGATTCGATTCCCCGGACGAAGTGCGCACCTTCCCCAAGGGCCGCTTCGAAACCGTTCACTTCCCCGGCATGACCATCGGCCGCGCGACCTATGAACCGGGCTGGAAATGGTCGGAGCACGTGGGCCGCGCGTTGGGTGCCACCAGTTGTCAGGTGGAACACGTTGGCATGGTGGTTTCAGGACGCGCGGTCGCCGCCATGGACGACGGGCGCATCATTGAGATGAAAGCCGGCGATACCTTCTATATTCCGCCGGGGCACGATAGCTGGGTACTGGGCGACGAAATCTACGTCTCGCTGCACTTCATGGGAGCCGGCGAATACGCGCGCTAATCCCTCTTCATGAGGAGGATGGTAGAGCCTTGCTGTCTTATTCCGCGGCCGCCGCCGCCAGCACATCGACGCCGGCAGCGCGTCGTTTCGCGGTCTCATCCACCGATTGGTCGTTGGGACGCCGCGGATTTCTCCGCGCTGGTTTGCAAATGTGCCGGCACGGGATCGCGAACCGCAATCAGGTAAATAGCCATAGCCAGCCCAAGCACCGCCAGAATCGTCGCTACCGCGATTGCGAGGGCTGACGGGCTATGGACCGCCGGGCCACCCCGCTCTAACTGATGCACCAGACGAACATGGCTCCACGCAGAGACCACGTTCACCACAACTCCCAGCAGAATAAGTCCCGTGCCAAACCAGAACGAAGGCCCGTAAGGCCGAGCCGCGTAGTGTGATTGCCCCACCTGCAACGCCTGCAGGAATAAGCCGAAGCGGGCGACCACAAAGCCGAATCCCATGAGCGCCAGACCAGTGCGAATCCAGGCCAGAAACGTTCGTTCCGCAGCGAGATAGTCGCTCGGGCCACTGGTCGATCGCTCCGCCATCTCCTCAGTATCTCAACATCCCGTTTCCTCGCCAACGCGAATGATGCCGGGCAGCGCTACCCTCGGCCGGCGCTTGGATCTTCCGACGATTCTTTGCGCGCGAACGCCACCACCAGGCGGATTTGCTCGTAGGTGATCTCGGCCGGCAACGCCTCACGCAGCGGTTTCAGCCACTGCGAACCATGCGCGGCGATGGCTTCCAGTATGCGCGCGTGGTTCTCGGCGCCCACCCAATCCAGGTTGTAGGCCACACGGCCCTTCTCGACGAGGTCAGCCACCATCTGTACCACCGTGGTAACCTGCCGCGAACGCACCACCGCGATTTCCTCAAAGCTCTTGCCCTCGGCCAGCAGCCGCATGGTTTCCTCGGCCGGTGAGACCTGCGCAGCCGCCCGCGCAGCCGCCCGCGCGCCTTTGCGGAAGGCTTCGAAGGCCGAGAAAATCTCGCTGCCGTACAATTCCGCCTTGCGCTCGCCAAAGCCGTAAACGGCCAGAAGCTCACGCAGGTTGGTGGGCTGCTTGCGGCACAGGTCTTCCAGCGCCGCGTCGCTCAGCACGACGTATGCCGGTACGGCCAGCCGCGCGGCCGTGCGGCGCCGCCATTCCTTGAAAAATTCCATCAGGTCGGCGGTCTCGCCAGTCGCGCGGGCCGGCTGCGGTCGCGACGGGGGCGTGGGCACTGGGGGCCGCGGAGAAAGTTCGGTGCGCGGCCTTTCGGCCGGCGGTTCGACGGGGCGCGGAGCTTCGCTGGGCGGCGCCGCCACCCGCTGGGTCTTCTTCGCCGCGCGCCTGGTCTTCGCCGGCGCCTCTTCCACGGCCACCTTCATCCACTCGGGCAGGTTGCCGCACACGTCGCACATTTCGCAGCGCTGCCACTTAGGTGTCTGCCCGAAATGCAGGCATACTTGAAAGTGCCGGCAGCGCGGGCTTTCCACAAAGTTCCGAATGGTGTGGTAGCGCTGCCAGGCGCGGTCCTTCTCGGCCGGATCGCTGAGTTGTTCGATAAAATAAGCCAGCAGCCCGGCGTCCTTGGGCTGCCACAGCAGCACGCAATCGGCCGGCAGACCGTCGCGCCCCGCCCGCCCGGCCTCCTGGTAATACTGCTCGATGGACTTGGGCATCGAGGTATGAATCACCGCTCGCACCGCCGGCTTGTTGATCCCCAGGCCAAAAGCCACCGTGCCCACCAGCACTCGCACCTCGTCGTTCATCCAGGCTTCCTGGTTGCGGCGGCGGACCGCGGTTTCCATCTGGCCGTGATACGGGACCGCGGCCATGCGCCGGTCCTCCAGGTAGTCCACCGTGCGCTCCACCTCCGCGATGGTGGGCGCGTAGACAATCACGCTCTCGCCTTCGTAAGCCTTGATCGCGGCCATCAGCCGGCGGCGGTGGGTCTCCTTGTCGCACTGCTCCACGATGTAGCGCAGGTTGGCGCGGTGGAAGCTGGCGATGTACTTGTCCGGATCGCGAAGCTGAAGCTGGTCGAGGATATCCTGCCGCACACGCCGCGTGGCGCTGGCCGTGAACGCGGCAATCGGCATCTCCGGAAAATTCTGCCGCAGCGAGCTGAGCTGCCGGTATTCCGGCCGGAACTCGTGCCCCCATTCCGAAATGCAGTGGGCTTCATCGATCGCGAAGAAGGCCAGTGGCACGCGCTTCAGCCAGGTGATGGTGTCCTGCCGCGCCAGCCGTTCCGGAGAAAGATACAGCAGCCGGTAAGCGCCCTGCACGGCGGCGCGCATCACGGTGCGCTGCTCCTCGGGCGGCTGCGCGCTGTTCAGCACCGCGGCCGGAATGCCCATATCGGCAAGCTGCGCCACCTGGTCCTGCATCAGCGCGATCAGTGGCGAAATCACTACCACCGTCTTCGCCAGCGCCAGCGCGGGCAACTGGTAGCACAGCGATTTGCCTCCGCCGGTAGGCATCACCACAGCGGCGTCACGCCCGCTCATGAGGCTGTGGATGATGCGCTCCTGGAGCGGCCGGAAGGAATCGTAGCCCCAGTATTTCTTGAGCGCGCCCTGGAGGTCTTGCATCACGCTACCGGCAGCTTGCAACTGGTTTGCGCCTTGGATTTCGGGCCGGTGACGCGTTCGTCACCGCGGCCACCGTCCTCAATTTCGACTAGCGGTCGTGGCGGCGTTGCGTCCATGCCCAATTATCCCAACTCCGTCAACCGCCGCACCACCGCGGCCGGCGCGGCGTCCAGCATCTCGCGGACGGTCCGGTGCCTCCCGGGGTGCCGCAGTTCCGGCGCCAGGTCGGCCAGCGGCATCAACACAAATCGGCGCTCGTGCATCCGCGGGTGCGGAATTTCCAGCCTGGCGCTCTGCACCACGGCCTCCCCGTACAGCAGAATGTCGATATCGATGGTGCGCGGCCCCTTGGGCACCGTCCGCACGCGGCCCAACGCGGTTTCGATCTCCTGCGCGCGCGTCAGCAGTGCCGTCGGCGGCAGATCCGTCTCCGCCTCCGTCACCAGGTTCAGAAACCAGCTTTGGTCGGTATAATCCACCGGCTCGGTTTCGTAGACCGGCGAGACCCGCACCACGCGCAAATCCGGCGCGGCCAGCCGATCGAGCGCGGCCCGCAGGTTCGCCAGCCGATCGCCCACATTCGACCCCAGGCTGAGATAGACCGTCGCCACGGCTCAGAACAGCGCCGGCTGGTCGCCGATGCGCAGCTTGGGCGTCACCCGGAAATACTCGTAGGCCAGCTCAGTGGCCACGCGCCCGCGGGGCGTGCGGTTCAGGAAGCCAAGCTGGATCAGGTACGGCTCGTAGACCTCTTCGATGGTTTCGGCCTCTTCGGAAATCGACGCCGCAATGGTATTCACGCCCACCGGCCCGCCGTGAAACTTTTCGAGGATGGTGCGCATGATCTTCTGGTCGATTTCGTCCAGGCCAAACCGGTCCACGTCCAGCAGGTTCAGCGCGGTCTGCGCCACCGCCAGGGTGATATGCCCATCGGCGCGCACCTGCGCGAAGTCGCGCACGCGGCGCAGCAGCCGGTTGGCGATGCGCGGCGTGCCCCGGCAGCGGCGCGCGATCTCGTCCGCCGCGGCGTCTTCAATGGAGACCTCCAGCAGCTTCGCCGAGCGGTTGACAATCACCTTCAGTTCCGCCTCGGTGTAGGGTTCCAGGCGCAGCACCAGGCCGAAGCGCCCCCGCAGCGGCGCGCTCACCAGCCCCTGCCGCGTGGTGGCGCCGATGGCCGTGAACTTGGGCATCGGCAGCGAAACCGTGCGCGCGCCCGGTCCCGTGCCTACCAGAATATCGACGCGGAAATCCTCCAGCGCCGAGTAGAGCATCTCTTCCACATCCGGCAGCAGCCGGTGAATCTCGTCGATGAAAAACACCTGGTGCAGCCGCACATTGCTGAGGATGCCGGTCAAGTCCAGTTTCTTCTGCAAGACGGGCCCGCTGGTGGCGGTGATGGGCACCTCCAGTTCCTCGGCGATGATCGAGGCCAGGGTGGTTTTGCCCAACCCGGGCGGCCCATAGAGCAGCACGTGGTCCATCGCTTCGCCGCGTTTACGGGCGGCTTCGATGGCGATCGAAAGATTCTCTTTCAGCTTGGCTTGTCCCGTGAAATCCGCCAGCCGCCGCGGGCGCAGCCCCGCTTCAAATTGCAAATCATCGGCCTGGCGATCCCCGGAAATCAGCTTCCGGTCCGGCATGTGCTACTAGGTTAACGCGGATCGAATGCCAGGAACCTCCGCGTCTGCGCGCCTCCGCGTCAAACCGATTGCGGACTCCCCTCGGGCGGCTCACCGCACCAGTTCCAGCGCGCGCCGGAAGAGCGGCTCGAACTCGGCCAGCGCCGGTCCGGCAGCTTTGGCTTTGCGCACGGCCGCTTCGGCCTGCGGGCGCGCGCAGCCCAGGTTGAGCAGCGCCGAAAGCACGTCCTGGTCCACCGGAGAAAGCGCCGCCGCGGCAGGGGCAGGCGCCTCTCCGGTGGCCGCCGGCAGCTTGTCGCGCAGTTCCAGCACCATGCGCTCCGCGGTCTTCTTGCCCACGCCGGGAATGCGCACCAGCTTTTCCACCTCGCCGCGCCGGATGGAAGCGATCAGCTCCGCGGCCGCCAGCCCGGACAGCACCTTCACCGCCAGGGTCGGCCCGATTCCGCTCACCCCGATGAGTTTCTCGAACAGGGCTTTCTCATCCTGGGTGAGGAACCCGTAGAGCGCCAGGGCATCCTCGCGGACGTGCGTGTGGATGCGCAGACGCACCTCGCTGCCGGTCTCCGGAAGATGCGTGTAGGTGGAAACCGGAATGGTGACATCATACCCCACGCCCCCGGTTTCGACTATCGCCTGGTTGGGGTGCTTCTCAATCAATACGCCGCGCAGCAAAGCAATCATCAGTAAGCATTGTACGGGGCGTCGGCGCGGGAACCAAGCCGCCATCGCCCCCAATCACGCCGCCGTGGCTTTGCTCGCGCCCTGCTTGCCGTCGCCCTCCATCGTCCCGTCCTCGGTCTCGATCACCGTTTCGCCCCAAAGAGCCCAGATCAGGTCCACCTGCACGTCCTCGTAGGCGTTCCGGATCAGATTCAGGACGCCCTGCTGTTCCTGTTTCAGGACGCCGGCAATCGAGGCCACCAGCTTCATGGCATCCTCGCGCTCGCAATTGTCCTGCAAACTCTGCTGAATGGTAGCGATCTCAATAGCGCCCCGTATGCCCAGCGGACGCAGCAGCGCCATGCTCTCGCCGATGTAGTCGAACAGGATGGCTTGGTCGATGATGTCCAGAATTACTTTCCATTCCAGATTGGTCTTCAACAGGAGCTTGAATGGGTCAGCCCCGGCGACGTGCTCCGCGCCTTCGAAACCCTCGCTTTGCAGCCGCTGGAGCATGCTCGCGGTCATTCCCTGAAGCTGGTGCAGCGTGGGCGGCTCTACCGGCTCGGGCTGACCGGTAAGCTGAAGCTTCGAGCGCGCCTGGCCCTTGAGGAAATCGAGCAGGGCCTGCACCGGAAACGCTCCGATGGCGAGGGCTACGAGCAGTTTCGCTCCCGCAATAAACGGCAGGCCAACCGGGTAAGCGATGACCGGCGTCAGCAGCAATCGCAAGGCCAGGTAGTGCAGCGACGCTGGAGACAGATCGATGGATTGAAACCGCTCGACTGAGTCGTACATCCCCCACAGCGATGCCCCTCCCACGGCGGCCAGACATTCCGGCGGAATCTTTCCGAGGATCTGCTGGAACGCGGGAGGCAGCAGCGGAAAACCGGCCTTCACCAGCAGGATGGTGACCGCCGCCCAATTCAGCAGCGCCAGCTCGAAGACCGGAAAAACGTACCGCCGGGCGCCGTAACTCTCCCCGTAAAGCGAGGCCAGCGTGCCATCCAGATCCATGCGCGAGGCGAAGGCCTGAATATATTTCTGGAAGGTCTGGCCGCGCCCCATGATCGTCCGAATCTCCGCTTTTCGTCCGTTCAATAAGGGGCGATAATTCACGCACAGGACCAAGTAGAAAATGCCGGGAAGAAGCGTCACGATCCAGAGCGGAAAATACGTCATACGCCACCCCGCATTCCGGCCAGTGTGTCAGGCAGCGCAGCGGTTGTCAACCCACGCGCCGGTCCGTGCCCGGTCCGCCAGCGTTTTCCCGGTCACCCCGCCAGCACCACCTTCTCGCCCGTGCGGCAGGAGCGGTACACCGCCTCCACCAATTCCAGCGCGGCGTAACCCTCCTCGCCCGAAACCGCCGGTGGCCGGCCCCGCTCAATCGCCTGGCCGAAATCCAGGAACTGCCTTTCGAACGGCTCCAGCGAAATTGCCATCGGATCCGACGATCCCGAGGCCACTTCCGTCTCCAGCGGCGCCGGTTCCCCCGAGTCGTTTTCCACGTCCCAGGTGGTCAGCTTGTCGCCCGAAATCACCGCGGTTCCCTTGGTGCCGTGAAATTCGGTGCGTTCGGTGTAGCCGGGCCAGAAGGCCGTGGAAGCCTGCATTACGCCGGTGGCCCCCGACCGGTAGCGCACCACCGCGTTCACCACGTCTTCCGATTCGATGCGGTGCAGCGCCCCAAGCTGCCACACGCCGAACACCTCCGCCACCGGACCCGCCAGCCAGCGCAGGATGTCCACCTGGTGAATGGCCTGGTTGATCAGCGCGCCGCCGCCTTCGGTCTTCCAGCTCCCTTTGATGGGCCGCGAATAGTAGGCCGCCGAGCGGTACCACTTCACGTAGCAGTCGCACTGCAGCAGCTTGCCCAGGCGGCCCTCGGCGAAAGCCTTGTGGAGGAAGCGGCAGGAGTCATCGAAACGGTGCTGGCTCACCACCCCCAGCAGAATGCCGCCGCGCCGGGCAGTCTCGATCATTTGGCGAGCCACCTCCAGAGTGGTGGCGATGGGCTTCTGCACCTGTACGTGCTTACCGGTTTGGGCGCAGATCTCGATCGGCTCCAGGCGGAAATCCGGGAACGTGCACACGTCCACATAGTCCACCCGCGGATGCCGGCAGACTTCCTCATAGCTGCGAACGAACTCCGCGCCATACTGCCCGGCGAATCGCCGTCCCGGCTCCTCAAAAATATCCGTGCACACGGTCAGCTCGTAACCGATCTTCTTGTACACCTGCGCGTGCTTGTGCGAGATCGCGCCGCATCCGATCATCCCCACTCTCATAGCACCGACTATTCTACCCGGATGCCGGCGTGTTCCACAGCGGTTACAATGAAGTTCTCCCATGAAGCGTTACCTGGTTTTCCTCGCCGTGGCGGCCGCCGCCCTGGCGCAGTTGTCCTGCAAACATGCGGCGCCCTCTGGCGTAGCGGCTGAAGTGAACGGGCAGGCCATCACTTACGCGGAGCTCGACAAGACTTTTCAGACCCAGATCCAAACCCAGAGCCAGCCTGGGGAAGGCGCCAACGAAGACTCCATCATGTCGCAGAAGCTGGAGTTGCTGAACAGCCTCATCACCAGTGAGATCATGCGCCAGCGCGCCGAGAAGCTGGGGCTGACGGCGGTGGATGCCGACGTCGAAACCGAGCTCAACAAAATGCGCGCTCCCTACACCAAGGATCAGTTCGACAAGCTGATGGCCGAGCGCCACATGACCATGAACGACCTGCGTACCCAGATCCGCCGCGACCTGACGGTGAACAAGCTGATTAATAAGGAGATCACCTCCCACATCACGGTTACCGATGCGGAGGTCACCAAGTTCTACGAAGACAACAAAAAGGCTTTCAACCGCGCCGAGCCGCAGATTCACCTGGCCGAAATCCTGGTGACTCCGTACCCCGACCCCAACGTGCACAACCTCAAAAACAGCAAGGCGCAGAACGAGAGCGAAGCCCAAAGCAAGATCAAAGACCTGGAAACCCGCCTGGCGCGCGGCGAGGATTTCGGGATGCTGGCCCAGAACTATTCCGAGGACGCCCAATTCGCGCCCAACGGCGGCGACATGGGGATGGTGCCGGAATCCAATCTGGAGAAGGCCAGCCCGGAGCTGCGCAAGATGATCGTGTCCCTGCCGCCGGGCGTGCCTTCCCAGCCGGTGAAACTGCCGGATGGCTACCGGATTCTGAAGGTGATCTCTCGCGAGCCCGCCGGCCAGCGCGATTTGCAGGACCCGCGCGTGCAGCAGGAGATCCGCGAAGCTCTGCTCAACCGCAAGGACCAGCTTTTGAAATCGGCCTACTACGAGGTGGCCCGCAACAGCGCCAAGATCCAGAACTACCTGGCGCAAAGCGTCCTGGATAACGCCGGGAAGACCAAGTAGCGGCTACTGAAACAGCGCGGCGAAATCGACCTCGCCCACCAGCGGCGTGGACAGCACAAGGCCTGGCGGACGGTGGATGCCGGAATGATCCGCGGCCATGGCCAGCCGCT
>DATJRE010000045.1:0-22943 GCA_035505095.1 Bryobacteraceae bacterium
TCGCGGACCCGATACGACCCCTTGGCAACCACAAACGAAGTCGCCGCGTGGATGCCCTTCTCCTCCAGCCGGGCGCGCGTGGCGTCCGTGAGAATCATATCCATCACGGCTTGC
Source organism: Bryobacteraceae bacterium (assembly GCA_035505095.1). Taxonomy (GTDB): domain Bacteria; phylum Acidobacteriota; class Terriglobia; order Bryobacterales; family Bryobacteraceae; genus JOPF133. The sequence goes on from DATJRE010000045.1 coordinate 115, forward strand.
CTGCCCTCCATGTACTTGCCGCCCGCACGGTCGCCAACGCCATCACCGGAGCATACAATCTGCGGCCCCGCCAGCGCAAGCCGCACGCTATACGTGCCAGGTCCGCCAGATGCCTCTTCCGCGGCAGCAACGGCGCTCGGGCCAGCTTCCCAAGCGGCCGGCGATCCGCCGGGCCAGAGCGGGATGTGATGCCTCCTGAAAGGGCCCCGATAGGGCAATCCATTAATTGGCGATTCAGGCCGCTCTCGGCCCGACCCAAACCCGGCAGTTTGTACCGGTGGCTCCCGGGAGAGCCGGGGATCTCCCGACTGTGTAGCCCGACCCCAGCCCTCAGCCGCCGTGCAGCGCACTGAAGATGACCTTGGTCCCCAGGTAGCTCCAGTCGCTCATGATGGCGCCCAGGCGGGTCACCGAAATCAGCACGATCAGCAGCATGAAGCCGAATCTGGCCAGTTCCACATACACCACCGCCGGCACGCGCGCGGCCAGCAGCAGCTTGGAGCCATCGAGCGGCGGCACCGGCAGCAGATTGAAGAGCGCCAGGTACAGGCTGAGTTCCACTCCGTGGGCCAGGAATTGCGCCAGCGCCGGGACCGCGCTCAGGGTAGCCACCGCCCCGAGCGCCAGAATCACTGCCATGATCACGTTGCTGAATGGGCCCGCCAGGGACACAATCGCCAAGCCGTTCAATCCGCCGCGCAGTTTGGCCGGGTTGGTGTTCACCGGCCGGCCCCAACCCAGAAAGCCGGCGCCCAAAAGCGAGGTCGCAAATGGCAGAATGGCGGTGCCCATCCAGTCCACGTGCGCCAGCGGGTTGAGAGTCACGCGGCCCTGCTTCCGTGGCGTGTCGTCCCCCAGCCGGGTGGCCACCCAGGCGTGCGCAAACTCGTGCGGGGCCGTCAGCATCCAGAGCAGCAGCACGTTCAGCAAGGCGGTTTGAAAGTCGAGCGAATGCATGGTTACAGACGGTCCGTGAGGCGGGTTGGGAAGCCGGGGCCCTGGGCCCCCTGGAGGCGCCCCCAGCGGGAACCCCGATAGGGCCATTGTACGTGGTATCCTGGTACTGAAACCAGTCATTTTCTTTCCCGAGGAAAATTCCATTTGGCTCTTGTAGAAGGTTGCAGGCACGCGCTCGAAATCTCCGTCCCTGCCGATGAAGTGGAAAGCGAAACCGTTCGGGTGGTTGGGGATGTGCAGAAGCGGGCCAAACTGCCGGGTTTCCGGCCGGGCAAAGTCCCGGCTTCCCTGGTCCGCAAGACTTTCGCCGGCGACGTTCGGCAAAAGGTCCTGGAAACCCTGGTTCCCAAGTTCTTGCAGCAGCGCCTGGAGGCCGATGGCCTCACCGTGGTCGGGCGTCCCGATGTCAGCGACGTGCACCTCCACGAGGGCGAGCCGCTGACCTTTAAGGCCACTTTCGAGGTCGAGCCGACCATCGAGCTGGGCGATTACACCGATGTGGAGGTACCCTACCACGACCCGGTGGTCACCGATGAGGACTTGGAGAAGCGGATTGGTGAACTCCAGGAGCAGAAGGCCCAATTCGTCAATGTGGACCCGCGCCCGGCCGAAACCGGCGATTACGCCGTGCTGGCGCTCGAAAGCCTCGCGGGACTTGAAGGGCCGCCCATCAAGCAGGAAGAGATGTCCATCGAGCTGGGCGGTCCCGACACCCTGCCCGGGTTCACCGAAAACCTGGTGGGCGTCACCCCGGGCGAGGAGCGCGAGTTTGACGTGGCCTACCCCGAGGATTATGGGTCGGAGCGCGTAGCGGGCAAGACCGTGCGCTTCCGGGTAAACTTAAAGGGGATCCGCCGCAAGGAGTTACCGGAGATCAACGACGAATTCGCGCAAGACTTGGGGGACTATCGCGACCTGGGCGAGTTGCGCGAAGCCATTCGCCGCGGAATCTTCGGCCAGCGCCAGTTCGAGGCCCAGCGCGAGGCCAAGAACCGGATCGTCGAAAAGCTGGTGGATGCCCATGATTTTGCGGTGCCTGACGAATATGTGGGGCGGCAGGTGCGCAACCGGCTGGAGCAGCGGCTGCATGAGATGGCCGAAGCCGGCATGGACGTCGGCAAAGCCAAGATCGACTGGGAAAAAGCCGCCGAATCGCAGCGCGAGCCCGCCCGCCGCGAGGTGAAGGCTTCGCTGCTGCTGTCCCGGATTGCCGACCGCGAGTCCATCCACGCTACCCAGGCCGAAGTGGATCGCGAAGTGGAGAAGATCGCTCGCCAGCGCAAGGAGCCTCTGGCGGCGGCGCAGAGGCGCCTGGAAAAGGATGGTACTATGGGGCGGATTGCCAACCACATCCGCACCGAGAAGACATTGAATTTCCTGTTTGAGAGAGCCCGGAAAACGGTAGAAGGTTAGGTTCGGGTAATCCCCGGTACTACCGGCACTGTAGGAATATCCATTGCACTTTCGGATAGATTGCTTGCGAGAGCAGGTTCAGGTGATAATAGAGACGAATTGGAGAAGTCCCCTTCCTCCGGCGGCCCTAGGGAATGCGCGGCTCCCCGGCTTGAGCCTTGAGAGGAACAGGAGAAAAAGCGCGTGAAGCGTACCGGATCGGATGAGGCTTTACGGTGTTCGTTTTGTCATAAGAGTCAGGACGTAGTCGGAAAGCTGATCTCCTCCCCTAGCGACTACCCCCGGGCGTACATTTGTGACGAATGTATCGCCGTCTGCAACTCGATTCTTGAGGATGACAAGGTCGAACCCCCTTCAGGAACTCCCAACAAAATCCCCAAGCCCCTGGAAGTAAAAGAGTTCCTGGATCAGTACGTGATCGGGCAGGATCCCACCAAGAAAAAGCTGGCGGTCGCGGTGTACAACCATTGCAAGCGGATTCATATGAATCGCATGCGCAACAGCGAGGTGGAGCTGCAAAAATCCAATATCCTGCTGATCGGGCCCACGGGAACCGGCAAGACGCTGCTGGCGCAGACTCTGGCCAAAATCTTGGATGTACCCTTCGCCATCGTGGACGCCACCACCCTCACCGAAGCCGGCTACGTGGGCGAAGACGTGGAGAACATCATCCTGAAGCTGCTTCAGGCGGCTGACGGCGATGTACAGAAGTGCCAGCAGGGTATCATCTATATAGACGAGATCGACAAAATCTGCAGGAAAGACGAAAATCCGTCCATCACTCGCGATGTCTCCGGCGAAGGGGTGCAGCAGGCCCTTTTGAAAATCCTGGAAGGCACGGTTGCCAACGTCCCGCCCCAGGGCGGGCGCAAGCACCCGCACCAGGAATTTACGCCCGTGGATACGACCAACATCCTGTTTATCTGCGGCGGGGCCTTCGTAGGTCTGGAAAAGGTGATTGCCCGGCGAACCGGCAAGAAATCCATTGGTTTCCTGCAGGAGGAGGAAAAGGGCGGACGCGTTTCGGGCATCAGCGGGCGGCGCGATATCGACCTGCTCTCACAGGCCCAGCCTATCGACTTAATTAAATTCGGGTTCATCCCCGAATTCATCGGACGCCTGCCGGTTTCGGCAGTGCTGGAAGATCTGGACCGTTCGGCGTTGATCCAGATCCTCACCAGACCCAAGAACGCCATCATCAAGCAGTATCAGAAGCTGTTCGAATTCGAGAATGTGCGGCTGAAATTCAGCGACGAGGCCCTGGAAGCCATCGCCGACCTGGCCATGGAACGTAAGGTGGGCGCGCGCGGGCTGCGCATGATTCTCGAAGACCTGATGCTGGATCTAATGTATTACCTGCCTTCTTATAAGAAGGTCAGAGAGTTCCAGGTCACCAAAGAGATGGTGCTGGCTCAAAAAATCAGTCTTACAATATTGGAAAAGGCTGGTTAGTCCGCGCCAGCACAACGGCGGCCGGTTGCCGCAACCGCGCACGCTGGAGGGAAACCAGGGGTGGGAGTGCTTACCTCTGGGGAGAGCAATGCTTACTTCTAAGGAAAAATCCGACACAAAACGTCTGCCGATGATGCCCATTCGGGACGTTGTTATCTTTCCGTATATGATGACCCCGTTCGTGGTGGGCCGGGAATCGAGCGTCCGGGCCCTCGAAGAGGCCATGGCGGGCGACAAGAAAATCTTTCTCGCAACCCAGCACGACGCTTCCATCGACGAACCCAAGCCCAACGAAATCTATAGCGTAGGCACCATCGTCAATATCGTCCAAAGCCTCAAGCTGCCGGATGGCAACATCAAGGTGCTGGTGGAGGGGGTGGAGCGCGCGCGAGTGGTTTCGGTGGCCGACGACGAAGGCTTTTTCCGCGCCACGGTGCGGACTTCCAGCTTCAAAGTCGAAGTCGGGCCGCAACTGGATGCCCTGGTGAGCCGCGTCACCGGCCTCTTTGAGCAGTACGTCAAGCTTAGCCAGAATCTCAATTACGAGACCATGATCGCCGCCATCCGGGTGGATGAGCCGGGCAAGCTGGCCGATACCGTGGGCGCCAATCTGCAGCTCACCATCGAGGAAAAGCAGGAGCTGCTGGAAATTTTCGATCCCATCGACCGCCTCACGCGGGTGGCCGAGATGCTGGATATCGAGATCGAAAAGCTCAACGTGGACCGCACCATTCAGGGCCGCGTCAAGCGCCAGATGGAGAAGGCCCAGAAAGAGTATTACCTCAACGAGAAAATCAAGGCCATCCAGAAGGAATTGGGCCGCGGCGAAAAAAGCGAGATCGACGAGCTGAAAAAGCGCATCGAAACCGCCGGCATGACCACGGACGCCCAGGAAAAGGCCATGGCCGAGTTGAAGCGGCTCGAGAATATGCCGCCCATGTCGGCCGAATCCACGGTCTCGCGCAACTACCTGGACTGGCTGCTGGCCGTGCCGTGGAAGAAGCGCACCAAGGAAATCCGCGATCTGCGCTTCGCCGAAAAGGTCCTGGAAGCGGACCATTACGGCCTGGAGAAGATCAAGGAGCGCATCCTGGAGTTCCTGGCGGTGCGCCGCCTGGTAAAGAATCCCAAGGGGTCCATTCTGTGTTTCGTAGGGCCTCCGGGAGTGGGCAAGACTTCGCTAGGCATGTCGATCGCCCGGGCTACCGGCCGCAAGTTTGTGCGCATGTCGCTCGGCGGGGTGCGCGATGAGGCCGAAATCCGCGGCCACCGCCGCACGTACATCGGCGCCCTGCCCGGCCAGGTGATCCAGATGATGAAGAAGGCCGGCACGCGCAATCCGGTCTTCATGCTCGACGAAGTGGACAAGATGTCCATGGATTTCCGCGGCGATCCCTCGGCGGCGCTGCTCGAAGTGCTCGATCCGGAGCAGAACTTCATGTTCGTGGACCACTACCTGGATGTCGAGTACGACCTCAGCCAGGTATTCTTCATCGCCACTGCCAACGTGCTCCACACGGTTCCCCCGGCGCTCCAGGACCGCATGGAAGTGATTCGCCTCTCCGGTTATACCGAACTGGAGAAAATGGAGATCGCCAAGCGTTTCCTGGTGCGCAAGCAGATGGAGGCCACCGGGCTTTCCAAGGAACAGATCGATTTCGCCGATTCCGGCATCAACCGCCTGATCCTGAACTACACCCGCGAAGCCGGCGTGCGCAACCTGGAGCGCGAAATCGGCAACGTCTGCCGCAAAGTGGCGCGCCAGGTGGTGAATAACTCCGGCCGCGACCGTAAGAAGCTGCCGCAATCGGTAATCAACTCCGAGGTGCTGCCGGACCTTCTGGGGCCGTGGAAATTCCGCGACCTGGAAAACGAGAAGAAGAACGAGGTGGGCGCCGCCACTGGCTTGGCCTGGACCGAGGTGGGAGGGCAGATCCTCACCGTGGAATGTACCCTGATGGAGGGCAAAGGCAAGCTGACCATCACCGGCAAGCTGGGCGAGGTAATGCAGGAATCCGCGCAGGCGGCCATGAGCTACATCCGCTCACGCGCCCACATGTTCGGGCTTCCGCGCGATTTCTACCGCAACCTGGACGTGCATATCCATATTCCGGAGGGCGCCATTCCCAAGGACGGCCCCTCGGCCGGTATCACACTGGCCACCACCATCTGCAGCGCGCTCACCCGCATTCCAGTGCGCGCCGACCTGGCCATGACCGGCGAAATTACCCTGCGCGGCAAAGTGCTGCCGATTGGCGGCCTCAAGGAGAAACTGATGGCGGCGCACCGCCACGGCATCATGGAAGCCATCGTGCCGCGGGAGAATGAAAAGGACCTGCCGGATATTCCGGATGCCATCAAACAGGTAATGAAATTGAACTTCGTGGATTCCATGGATCAGGTCTTGAAAATCGCTCTGGAGCGGGAAGTCACAGCCCTGGTGATTCCGCCGGGTGCGCCGGGCGTGGATGTGCTGCCCGTGGAAGAAATCCGGGCGGCGCATTAAGAGATCGCGTTGGTGGGGCGGGCTTCCGGCCTGCCGGCACCCTTCCCCACCACAAAGACTTTGCAGGCTGAATTTGTAACCAGTTCGGGCAGCCCGGAAAGCTTCCCTTCCGAAGGGCTGCCGGAGATTGCTTTTTTAGGGAGAAGTAACGTAGGGAAGTCCAGCCTCATCAATGCTCTGATCGGGCGGAAAGGGCTGGCTTTCACCAGCAGTACCCCGGGACGCACACAAACGATTAACTTTTACCGCATCGACGGGAGTATGTACTTCGTCGATTTACCCGGTTACGGTTACGCGAGGGTACCCGCCGCGCATCTGGTGGAATGGAAAAAGCTGATTGAGCAGTATTTGACCGGGAGGGAGACCCTGATTTGTTCCTGTCTGATCCTGGACGCCCGCCGCGGATGGATGGATAAAGACCTGGACCTGAAACGCTGGCTCGAGCATCACGCGAGACCATATCTGGTAGTCGCCACCAAGACCGATAAGATGAACCAATCCGATTTAGAACACGGCTTGCGCGCCATCCGCAAGGAAGGCGTGGAGCCGCTGCCGTTCTCGGCCCTGACCGGCCGGGGAGTGAGGGAAATTTGGCAAGCAATAACGAGAACACTGCAACCACGGTAGGAACTACCCCGCCGCAGGAAAAACCCACCGATTCAACGCCCGCTCCATCCACTGGAGTGCCCGCCGGAACCGCCCCAACGGAAAAGCCGGAGAAAGCCGAAAAGCCGGAACGGCCGCCGCGAGCCGAGCGCGCGGAAAGGCCCCATGGCGAACGCGCCGAGCGAACCAACCGCGCGGTGGCGCCACCCCTGGCGCCGCCGCTGCAAAACACCGCCAACTCCGAGGCCAAGCCGGTTGAGCCACGCCCCGAAAGCAAGCCCGTGGAGGTCCGGCCGCCGCTCGCCGAACCGAAACCGCCCGCCGAGCCGAAACTGCCTGTCGAGGCCAAACCGCCCGTCGAGCCGAAACCGGCCGTTGCGCCGCCCCCGGCCGCGGTGGAGCCGAAGCCGCCCGCCGAGCCGCCCGCCGCAGCCGTTCCGCTCATCGATGGCGGCGGCCTCCATGGCGGCCATCGCCGCAAAGCCGCCGGCGCCCAGGGCGTCAAAAACGGAACCCCCACCCTCGACCTGGTCGAGCTGAAGGATATGAGTATCCAGAAGCTCAACGACATTGCCAAAGGCATGAACATCGCCGGCGCCGCCGGACTGCGCAAGCAGGAGCTGATCTTCAAAATCCTGCAAACCCAGGCCGAAAAGAGCGGCCTGATTTTCTCCGAAGGCGTGCTGGAGTGCCTGCCCGATGGCTTCGGCTTCCTGCGCGCGCCGGAGTACAACTACCTGCCCGGCCCCGACGACGTCTACGTTTCCCCCTCCCAAATCCGCCGCTTCGATCTGCGCACCGGCGACACCATCTCCGGGCAGATCCGCCCGCCCAAGGAAGGCGAGCGGTACTTCGCCCTCATCAAGGTGGACGCCATCAACTTCGAGCCGCCCGAGGAAGCCCGCAATAAGATCTTCTTCGACAACCTCACGCCGCTCTATCCCAATGAGCGGCTGAAGCTGGAGACCATCAAGGACAACTACTCCGGCCGCGTCATGGACCTGCTGGCCCCCATCGGCAAAGGCCAGCGCGGGCTGATCGTTTCCCCGCCCCGCACCGGCAAGACCATGCTCTTGCAGTCGATCGCCAACTCCATCACAACCAACCACCCCGAAGTGACCCTGATCGTGCTGCTGATCGACGAGCGTCCCGAGGAAGTCACCGACATGCAGCGCAGCGTGCGCGGCGAAGTCATTAGCTCCACTTTCGATGAGCCGGCCACGCGCCACGTGCAGGTGGCCGAGATGGTCATCGAGAAGGCCAAGCGGCTGGTGGAGCACAAGCGCGATGTGGTGATTCTGCTCGATTCCATCACCCGCCTGGCGCGCGCCTATAACACCATCGTGCCGCCTTCCGGCAAAGTGCTTTCGGGCGGCGTGGATTCCAATGCGCTGCAACGCCCCAAGCGCTTCTTTGGCGCCGCGCGCAACATTGAGGAAGGCGGTTCGCTGACCATCATCGCCACCGCCCTGATCGACACCGGCAGCCGCATGGATGACGTCATTTTCGAGGAATTCAAAGGCACCGGCAACATGGAAATCCACCTGGAGCGCAAACTGGTGGACAAGCGCGTCTTCCCAGCCATCGACATCAACAAGAGCGGCACCCGCAAAGAAGAGCTGCTGCTGCCCAAGGACGAGCTCAACCGCGTGTGGATTCTCCGCAAGGTGCTCAATCCTCTGTCCCCGGTGGAAACCATGGAACTGCTGCTCGACAAGCTGAGCAAGACCCGCAGCAACGGCGAGTTCCTGGCGTCCATGAGCGGGTAGAATATCAGGCATGGCCACAACCACCACCCACCTGACCATCGACGATTTCGAACGGCTTCCGCAGGAGCAGGCCGAGAACCACGAGCTGGTCGATGGAGAACTGGTTGCGATGTCCGGAAATACTCCAGAAAGCAATTCAATTCGGGATCTGCTGGTCACACTGCTGTACCCGATCGTTCGTGAGGGGCGCCTGGGCGTGGTGATTGCCGAGCAGGAATACGATTTCAACGGCAACGCCCACGCGCCGGACGTGAGCTTTTTCGGCCCCACCAAAAAGGCGCAGCTGAACCGCCGCAAGCGCGTCCAGCGATTTGTCCCCGACCTGGCTATTGAGGTCGTCTCCGAGAACGACAGTTTCTCCTGGCTCATGCGGAAAAAGGAGCGTTACTTGAGCGGCGGAACCCTGGAAGTCTGGATCGTTTCACCCGTAGACCGTGAAGTGCTGGTCTATTCCGCAAATGGCGACCGCATCCTTCGCGGAGACGCGGAACTTTCCACCGGTCTCCTGCCGGGCTTCCGCATTTCCGTTCAGCGTCTTTTCGAGGACGCCAACGACTGAGTCTTGGACCCCGGAAAACGTGTGCACCGATTTCGCCCCCGGTCTAAAATAATTCTCAAATGAATTAGAATTTGTCGCCGCTCCCACACTACTGATACTTAAGGTGTATTTCAACACGTCGCCGTTCTGAAGGGTTGATTTTTTCATTGTGTCCCGAGAATCGGGAAGGTACCATGCGGAGTGGGAGAACCCGGCGCTTCTTCCTTCGTTTTTCCAAGTCAGAATCGGCGAAATGGTTTGAAATCCCGAAAGAGAGGAGTGTGCCATGACCAATTCGACGCGCGATGACTGCGTTTCGGCCCTATTGGTAGGTGAATATGAGAACGACCGCATGTTCTTGCACGGCATTTTCCGCGACGCCGGATGGCGCCTGTGGGAGGCGGCGGATCGCTCACGCGCGTTGGACTGCCTGAACAGCCATCCCGTGCATGTCGTCATCTCCGAAAAGGACGGCCCGCGCTGGCATTGGAAGCGGGTGCTCAGTGACTTGCGGGCATTGACCCGTCCTCCACAATTGATTGTCACCTCGCGCACCGCCGACGACTACCTCTGGGCGGAAGTCCTCAACGTGGGTGGTTACGATGTGCTTCCGCAACCCTTTGATCGCGACGAAGTGGAACGGGTGGTCGCCGGGGCGCGCCGCCATTTCGAACAATGCCTCGCCAAAGGCCGCTTCGAGCCACCCCTGGCTATGGGTGCGGCTTGAGCGCCGCTGCCCTCTCTTCATCCGCTTTCCTCTGCCTTCCTCCGGATTCTCCCGAAGGGTCATCTGTGCCTATCGAACCCCGGTAGCCGAAATTCCCGGTTGCCGATCTTTTGTACCTTTTCTACCTTTCGTTTGCCAACCTCGGTATACTTTATATAGATAAAAGTCTTGACCGCACACTACATATTGGGTCAAGATTACGGATGTGTCTACGACTCCGCGCTTCCAGCCAGCTTGGCCAGAAGCTCCCCGGCGACCCCCGGCGCTTGCCGGGATAGCTCGCAGCGGGGCCGTCCGGACCAATACAGGGAGGGAAAACGGATGGGCCAGTTGGCGGTAAATCTGAGTGCGAAAATAGATGTCTTGAGCAAATCGGAAACCAAGGAAAAAACCGGAATCGCGTTTCCACGCTATTTCACCACCGGACTGGCTCCCGGCAAGACTCCTTACGACGAAATCCGCTGGGAGACCCGCACCGCTTCCATCGGCAACGATAAAGGCGCGGTCCTCTTCGAGCAGCGCGACGTGGAAACCCCCGTGGATTGGTCGCAGACCGCCACCAACATCGTGGCCAGCAAGTATTTCCACGGCAAGCTGGGATCGCCCGAGCGCGAAACCAGCGTGGCCCAGCTCGTGGAGCGCGTGGTCAACGCCATCACCGGCTGGGGGCAAAAAGACAACTATTTCAAAGGTGCCGAAGACGCCGAAAACTTCCGCGCCGAACTGGCCCACCTGATGCTCAGCCAGAAGGCCTGCTTCAACTCGCCGGTGTGGTTCAACGTGGGCGTGAAAGAGGCCCGCGGCTACGGCTGGGTGTACGACGAGAAGGCCGGCCGCATTGCGCGCCTGGAATCGGGCGGCAGCGGCGTCCGTCCGCAATGCTCGGCCTGCTTCATCGTCTCGGTGAAGGATTCGCTGGAATCCATCCTCGACCTCGCCAAGACCGAGGGCATGCTGTTCAAGTGGGGATCCGGCACGGGCACCAATCTCTCCACCCTGCGCGAGGAAGACGCGGTGCTTTCGGGCGGCGGACGGGCCTCCGGGCCGCTTTCTTTTATGAAGGGCTTCGACGCCTTCGCCGGCGTCATCAAGTCCGGCGGCAAGACCCGCCGCGCGGCGAAAATGGTGATCCTCAACGCCGACCATCCGGACGTCGAGAAGTTCATCTGGTCGAAGGCCAAAGAGGAGAAGAAGGCCCAGACCCTGGTGGAGGCCGGCTACGATGCCTCGCTGGATGGCGAAGCCTACGGCTCCATCTTCTTCCAGAACGCCAACAACTCCGTCCGCGCCACCGAAGACTTTATGGAAGCGGCGGCCAACGATGGCGAATGGTGGACCAAGTCGGTCTCGACCGGCCAGCCCGTGAAGCGGCGCAAAGCCCGCGAGATCCTGCGCCAGATCGCCGAAGCCACTCATCAGTGCGGCGACCCCGGCATGCAGTTCGATACCACCGTGAACCGCTGGAACCCCTGCAAGAACACGGCCCGCATCAACGCCTCCAACCCCTGCTCGGAGTACATGTTCCTGGACGATTCGGCCTGCAATCTGTCGTCGCTCAACCTGATGAAGTTCGTGGGACCCGACGGCCAGTTCGATGTAGTGGCCTTCCGCCACGCCGTCGATACCATGATCGTGGCGCAGGAAATCATCGTCGATAACGCCAGCTATCCGACCCAGAAAATCGGCGAGAACTCGCACAACTTCCGCCCGCTGGGCCTTGGATTCGCCAACCTGGGCGCGCTACTGATGTCGCTGGGCATCCCCTACGACAGCAATCAGGGCCGCGATTTCGCCGCCGCCATCACCGCCGTGATGTGCGGCCAAGCCTACCTGACCAGCTCGCGGATCGCCGGCGCTACCGGGCCGTTCCCGGGGTACGCCGTCAATGAGCAGCCGTTCCTGGAAGTCATCCGCATGCACCGGGAAGCGGTGAACCGCATTAATCGGCACAACATCCCGGCGGCCCTCTACCAGGGCGCGCAACAGTGCTGGGAGGATGCCTACGAATCCGGCCGCCGCTGCGGTTACCGCAACGCCCAGGTGACCGTGATCGCGCCCACCGGCACCATCGGCTTCATGATGGACTGCGACACCACCGGCATCGAGCCGGACCTGGCGCTCATCAAGTATAAGAAGCTGGTGGGTGGCGGAGTGATCAAGATCGTCAACAACACCGTGCCCGCCGCGCTCATCAAGCTGGGCTATAACTCCGGGCAGGTGGAGCAGATCGTCAGCCACATCGATTCCACCGGGACGATCGAGGGCGCCCCGCACTTGAAGGCCGAGCACCTGGCGGTGTTCGATTGCAGTTTCCGCCCGCAGAACGGCGCACGTTCCATCCATTACATGGGCCACGTGCGCATGATGGCGGCGGTGCAGCCGTTCATTTCCGGGGCCATCTCGAAGACCATCAACATGCCCGAAGAATCCACGGTGGAGGACATCATGACGGCCTACACCGAGAGCTGGAAGCTGGGGCTGAAAGCGGTGGCCATTTACCGCGACAATTCCAAGAAGGTGCAACCACTCAGCTCCGGTTCGGGCAAGGGTGAGAAGAAGGCCACCGCCGCCGTCACCGCGGCGCCCGTGGAGAAAGTGGTCTACCGCCCGGTGCGGCGCAAGCTGCCCGATGAGCGCCGCTCCATCACCCACAAGTTTTCGATCGGCGGCCACGAGGGATACATCACCGTCGGCATGTACGACGATGGCGCGCCCGGCGAGATCTTCATCACCATGGCCAAGGAAGGCTCCACCATCTCCGGCCTGATGGATGCGTTCGCCACCGCGGTGAGCTTCAACCTGCAATACGGCGTGCCGCTGAAGTTCCTGGTGGACAAGTTCGCGCACGTGCGTTTCGAGCCCAGCGGCTGGACCGGCAACCAGCAGATCCCCTACGCCAAATCCATCATGGATTACATTTTCCGCTGGCTGGGGGCCAAGTTCCTGGGTCCGGAATACGCCGTCACCGAAGCCGGAGAAACCTCCACGCTGCGTCCCACCGAGGCCGACCCGCAGCAGGAACTGCCCTTCGCTCCGCAGGTAGCCGACGCCCCGCTCTGCGCCGAATGCGGCTCGATCATGACCCGCAATGGAAGCTGCTATAAGTGCGGCAATTGCGGGGGTACGAGCGGCTGCAGCTAGGGTGGTCCTTCTCCCCTTCACCACGCTCGCGGAGCGTGCGAGGCAGGTGTTGCGATCGGTTTTACGGCAGGGATTCGGGCTGGTGGGCGGCGGACTGGTGCTGGGAACAGCGGGCGCGCTGGCGGCCACGCAGGCCATGCGCAAGCTGCTGTATGACGTGCAGCCTGCGGACCGCGGGATCCTCGCGGTGGCGGCGCTGGCCTGCTACGCCCCAGCCGCGCGGCGCGCATCCAGCCCATGGAAGCGCTGCACCAGGATTAGGTGCAGGGGTCTAGCCCTGCCGATCGGGCGGCTGATACACGTAGTGGTCGCCGGTCTCCTGGCGGAGTTCCTCCAGGCGGCGGCGCAGGTCGCGCGCCAAGCCCGCGTGCCGGGGGTCGCCGTAGAGATTGTGCAGCTCGCCCGGGTCTTCCTGCAGATCGTACATCTCAAACTCTTCGGGCGGCTCCCAATAGTGGATGAACTTGTAGCGCTCGGTGCGCACCCCGCGGTTCTTGGGGACGTCGTGTGCACCGGGATATTCGTAATACTCGTAGAGCCAATCCTTGCGCCAGTTATGCGGTGTCTCGCCCTTGAGTAACGGAACCATGCTCAAACCCTGCATGCTGCGGGGCACGGGAAGGCCGGCTAATTCCAGGAACGTCGGCGCGATGTCGTTATTGGTGACCATCTGGTCGGCGGTGGAACCGGCCCGCACCATGCGGGGATAGCGGATAAGCATGGGGGCACGGATGGAAGGCTCGTGCATGAAACGCTTATCGTATTTACGCCACTCTCCCAGGAAGAAACCATGGTCGGAGGAAAACATGATGGCCGTGTCATCAAGCTGTCCCATTTCGGTAAGGGCTTGGAACAGTTTGCCCATGTTCTCATCGGCGGAGACAATGCCGGCGTAATAGTCCTTAACCACTTCCTCCAGCGAGCGGGCGCAGTTGTTCTTGGTTTGGGACCGGCGAGTGTATGTGCCGATCGAGTCATCGGCGTTGGCGAAGGCGCGGGGTTTGCCGGGATAGCCCTTGAGGTCGTCATCGAAGGTGGCCGGCTTGGGGATAGGGATGCCGTTATAGAGATCGAGCAGGCGCCGCGGGCGAAAGAACGGTGCGTGCGGGGACTGGAACCAGAAGATCAGGCAAAACGGCTTTTGGCGTTCTTGTTTCAGCCAGCGGATGGCGCGGTCCGTCACCACATCTTCCACGTAGCCGTCGTGAACGGTGGGCGGGCCGAGCTCGCCGTGGGAGCCTTCCGTGATCACCGGCCAGAAATAGTCCGTGGCGGCGCCGGGATAGCCGAAGAAATAGTCGAAGTTGCGCTTTCCCAGATCGCGGACATGCGCCTTGCCGAATACCGCCACTTCGTAGCCGGCGTCGCGCAGAAGATCGGTGAACAGCGGGACATCCCGGGGGATGGCGCGGTTCAGATTGTCGACGCAGCCGGTATTGTGGCCATAGAGGCCGGTGAGGGCGGTGGCGCGCGAGGGCAGGCAAAGAGCATTGGTGACAAAGGAATTGCGGAACTGCACGCCCTCTTTGCCGATGCGGTCGAAGTTGGGAGTCTGGAGGATGGAGTTGCCGTTGAGGCTGAGGGCGTCCGGACGATGGCCGTCGGTGGTGACGAAAATCAGATTAGGCCGCCGGGCTGCCTGCGCTGGCTGAGCGGCGAGGGGGTTGGAAGCCAGGGCCGAGCTGCCCAAAACTCCTGCTCCGGCCTTCAAAAAAGAACGCCGCAATGGGTTTTCCGGGTTACCTGCCATGAGTCCTCCCGAGTGGATTATAGCAACGCGCGGGTCGGCCGGAGTTTCGCCGCAAAGCACTGTCGCCGCAAAGCACAAGCATCCACTGCGGTCGATGTTCCTGGGGCCGGCAAACTTTCGACGCAGACAGAACTATTCCGCGTACCAGTCCGAATGACGCGACCAGCGGCCGCACGCCAGGCACTGCGTCGAGGTCCACTGAAACAGGCACGCCGGGCACACTCCGCCGGTGTCGAAGGTGTTCCAGGAATGCCCGCAAGCGCAGCTCCAGCGGTCGTGTTTGCCAGGCGCCCAGCCGCACAGTGGGCAGCGAATGCGCGGGCCCGCCCGGTCTGTATCTTCGTCCTCCCGGGTGAGGGTATCGACCTCGGGTTCGTCCACCACCGTCGCGCTCATGGTTTCTTCGTGGGATTGGGGTGGAATGGGGCTGGCGCTGGTGTGGCGGCCGGCTCCGGGCTGGCCAAGTCCAGGTTCACCACAACCGGGTCCTGCCCGCTGCGCACCACCACGGCCTCGCAGGTTTCATCCGGCAGCGCATTGATTTCCTGGTGCGGCACGTAAGGCGGAACGTAGATGAAATCGCCCGGTCCAGCTTCGCCGCTGAATTCCAGGCGGTCGCCCCAGCGCATGCGGGCCCGGCCACGGACAATGTACAGGACGGTTTCCAACTCGCCATGATGGTGCGGCCCGGTCTTGGCGTTGGGTTCCACCACCACCGTGCCGGCCCAAAGTTTGCTTGCCCCGGTGCGCGCGTGGGTGATGGCGGCGGCACGGGTCATGCCGGCGGTCTGCGGTGTGTTCCCGTCCAACTCACCTGCCGCAACAATCTTTACGCCGTGGGTTTGCCAGTCCATGATCTTCCCGAGGGCTGCATTTCGCCCGCTCAACTCGCCGCCAGGCGGTTGAAGACGTGCTCGATGTTGGTGTTCACCGCGGCTTGCATAGCGGCCTCGTCACGGCCCGCGCGCATCAACTCGCCGTAGCCGTCGGCCTGCCAGGATTTGAGGGACGCCAGCGGCATGCTCCGCTGGATCTCGCTCAGCGGTTTGCCGGCTTTCTTGCCGGCCTCCACCCGCACCGCCAGCTCTTCGATGTAGTTGCGCTGGCTGGTCATGCGCAGGCGGCCATGCTGCACGCCGCCGTGTCCTCCAGCAACCTGGTCGAAATCCAGCCGCGCCACCGAATCGATGGTCTTCGGCCACTCTTTGGGAAAGCCGTCCGCCAGAAACGGCAGCGTCCCCAGGACCATGTCGCCGGTCGCCACCACGCGCTTCTGCGGGCAAAACACCACCACGTCTCCAGCCGTGTGGGCGCGCCCGTGAAACTCCACGTGCAGGTCGTGAGCCTTGTCTTGAATCACGTAGGTCTTGCCGAAAGTAACCGTGGGCAGCACCGGAGTGAAGTTGCGCATCTCGCGCTCGAAGGACTCCAACTGGCGGATCTGCTCGGTGAGCCGCGCCTTCTGCTCCGGCGAAGCGGCCGCGCTCAATTGCCGGCGGGCCTCGTCCAGCATCACCGGGACGTGCGGCTGGCTGGGGAAGGGATGGCCGTGCGGATCGAGCGATTCTCGCAACCGCGCCTGCAAGAACTGCATTTGCAGTTTCTTCGTGGTCTCGCTGGCGATAATTTTGAGGTCTTTGCCGAACGCGTCGCGATAGCCCGCGTTGCCCTGCGAGTGGTCCCAGTGGAAGTGCGTATCCACCAGGTAGTGCACCGGTTTCGGAGTGATCTGGTGCCGGATCTGCGCGATCAGCGCGGCCGCCGCGGAAGGCTTGGAATGTGCATCCACCACCAGCACATCGGCGGAATTGACGAAGATGGCGGCGTTGCAATTGGTTACCGCCTGCGGCCGTGCAAAGGCGAAGTAGACGCCGTCCGCCAGGTTCTGAATCTCGAACAGATCGGTTGGAGCGCCCGGCGCCATGGCCTGCGCCCACGCGGCGCGCCGCCAGGCAAGTTCGAGAATGGAAGCTCCGGCCGTCGAACCGAGAGCCATGTGGCGGAAAAAATCGCGGCGCGAAACAGCACCCTGGCACATCCGAAAACCCTCCCTGGTCAGAATCCAGCATAACGCGCGCGGGCGCACCGTGGTTCACGCGTTCCAGCTCTTCACCTGCCGCACCAGCCGCCACATCATCTGGTCTAACGCGCCGCCGGTGTCGGCCGACTCTTCCCGCGAGTTGCCCAAGGCCGCCCAACAGAATCCGCTGGCGGTCCGCACCATAATGCTGGTGGTTCCCGGCAGGCTTCCGGTATGCCACCAGTTCGGCACGCGGTTCACCGCCCAGCCCTTGGCGTAACCCGTGTTGGCGGCGCTGGCCGTGGTCATCTCCCGGATGGACGCGGGTTTCAGAATGTTGCGGCTGGGCGCGTGCCCGTCCACATGGCTGGCGAAATTCGCCAGGTCCCGCGCCGTGGCCAGCCATCCGCCATGCGAATCCATGCGGCGGACGTTCATGCCGTACGGATCCTGCCGGCCGGCGCCGTAATACACCACTTCCCGGGGCGCCCGCTCGGCCAGCGTGTTGCCGGCGATGCGCATATCGGTCACGCCGCAGGGCTGCAGAATGGTGCTGCGCACGTGCTGCTCATACGCCACGCCAGTCAGCTTCTCGATCACCCGCCCCAGGATGCAGAACCCGAAGTTGGAATAGGCGTAGTGTTCCCCGGGGGGATGGGTCAGAGGGACGTTCTGCAAGGCCCAGGCGATCAGTTGCTGGTGGTTCATGGCCGGATTTCGAAACATCGGGTCCGTGCCATCGTTCTGCCATCCGCCGCCCGTGTGGGTCAACAGGTGTCGGACGCGAATGTCCTCCACCCATTGCTTATAAGGCCGCTGGCCGAAGCCGTCTCCCAGAATGCCGTGTGGGCCGAAGAGGGTGTCGTCCAGGGTGAGGCGGCGATCCTCCATGAGGCGGAACAGAGTGACCGACGTAATGGGCTTGGAGACGCTGGCGATGCGGAACAGATGTGCCGGAGTCACCGGCTCTTTCCGCTCCCAATCGGCATATCCGAAGCCCCGTTCGTAGAGCAATGCGCCACCGCGCGCCACCGCGACCGACAGGCCCGGTATGGTGTGCTCGCTCATGAAGGCCGCGGCCACTTCCTGCATGCGGGCGAGTTCATCGGCCGAGGGCGCGCCGGACGCGGCTCCCCGGCAAGAGACCGCCAGCGCGCCTCCCGCGGACCGGAGAAAGGCTCTGCGCGATATGGGCATCAATCCGCATCTTCGCACGCCAGGCGGGTGGTCTATGCACCCGGGCACAGCGCGGGTTGAGCCGCGCCCTATAATGAGAAGGCGCGCGAATGAATCGCCGACAACTGCTTGCGCTGATCGCCAGTCCGGTATTCGGGCAGGGAGTGGCGTCTCGCGGCGTAAAACCGCTGCCTCGCGGGAAACCCTCGGGTCTGCCGTTTCACGCTTCGTTCCACGACGTGGCCGCGCAGGCGGGCCTCACCGCACCGGTGATTTACGGCGGCATCGAGAAAAAGAACTACATCGTCGAAACGGTCGGCTGCGGCGTCGCCTTTTTCGACTATGACAACGATGGCTGGCTGGACATCTTCCTGCTTTCCGGCACCCGCCTGGAAGGCGCTCCGGCGGGCGCCACCAACCGGCTCTACAAGAACAATCGCGACGGCACCTTCACCGACGTAACGGCGCACTCCGGCCTGGCGCGCACCGGATGGGCCAGTGCCGTCACCATCGGCGACTACAACAACGACGGCTTCGAGGACCTTTTCCTCACCTACTACGGCGGTTGCGTCCTGTATCGCAATAATGGAGACGGCACCTTCACCGATGTCACCGCTCAATCCGGCCTTCGCACCGGCCGGACCGAATGGGCCTCCGGCTGCACGTTCCTGGACTACGACCGCGATGGGCGGCTGGATTTGTTCGTGGCTACCTACCTGGATCTCGACCTCGCCACGGCCCCCAAACCCGGCGCCGGCTCCAATTGCAACTGGAAGGGCGTGCCCGTCAATTGCGGTCCCCGCGGCCTCACCAAGGGGCATGTGCACCTCTACCACAACCGCGGCGACGGTACTTTCACGGACGTAAGCGAAGCTTCCGGAATCTCCAAGAGCACCGGCTATGCCATGACCGCGGTGGCGGGCGATTTCGATAACGACGGCTGGCCCGACCTGTACGTGGCTTGCGATTCCACGCCCAGCCTGCTCTTCCGCAACAACCACGACGGCACGTTCAGCGAGGAAGGCCTCATCCGCGGCGCGGCTTTGAGCGAGGATGGCGTGGAGCAGGCCGGCATGGGCGTGGCCGTGGGCGACTTCAACCTGGATGGCAGTCTCGACCTCTTCAAAACCCACTTCGCCGACGATACCGACGGGCTGTACGAAAACAATGGCAAAGGCCTCTTCGAAGACGTCACCCTGCGCAGCGGCTTCGGCGTGGAAACCCGTTACATCGGCTGGGGCGCCGGCATGGTGGACCTCGACAACAACGGCTGGCCCGACATTTTCCTGGTCACCGGCAGCGTCTATCCGGAGGTGGCTCGCGTGCTGCCGGAATACCCCTACCGAACGCCGCGCCTCCTGTTCCGCAGCTTGGGCGCGCAGAAAGGCATCGTCAAATTCGAGGAGCTGTTGGATGCCGGGGGCCCAGCCATCGCCGCGCTTCACTCCAGCCGCGGCTGCGCCTTCGGTGACTTCGATAACGACGGCGATCTGGACATCCTCATCATGAATATGAACGAGCCGCCTTCCCTGCTGCGCAACGACGTCACCGGAGCGGGCCACTGGCTCAAGGTGCTGCTGGTGGGTACAGCCTCCAACCGCAGCGCCATCGGCTCGCGCGTCACCGTGGCGTACGATGGCAAGTTGCAGGCCCAGGAGGTCAATGCGCAGTCCAGCTTTTATTCGGTGCAAGACCGCCGTCTGCATTTCGGACTGGGCGCCGCAGCCACGGCCGATCTCACCATCCGCTGGACCAACGGCGGCACGGAGCACCTGAAAGGCGTAGCAGCCAACCAGCTTGTGGTCGTTAAGGAAGGCAGCGGCATGGTTCGTGCCGAGAAGTGGCCCAGGCGTTGATGGCCGAAACCGCACACTGCACGGTCCCGGCAACCTGAGTATACTGATCTCATGTTGCCGGCTCTATTGCTCTTCGTGCAGTTGGGAGAGCATCAGGCGGCGCTCTCGGCGTATAAGCAGCATCAGTTTCCCCAAGCGGTGGCACACTTCACAGAGGCCTTGAAAACCGAGAAGCCCGGCAGCCCGGAATACGACGAGAGCGTGCTGCTGCTGGGCCAAACCCTGTTTCTGGAAGCCAAATATGCCGAAGCCATTCCCTGGCTCGAAAAGGCGACTTCCGGGAAGACTCCCGCTCCCGAGGCATCCTACATGCTGGGCAACGCCTGCATCCTCACCCGGCAGCCGGACCGGGCAGTCCAGGCCTTCGCCCGGCTGTTTCGCGTGGATCCGAATTCCGCCGCCGCCCATCTGACCACGGCGCAGATGATGCTGCACCACGATATCGACGACGAGGCGGCCCGGCAGGCCAAACTGGCGCTGGCGGTGGACCCACGCATTCCCGAGGCGCATTTTCTGCTCGGCGAGGTGGCCATCGCGCATGCCGATATCGACGGCGCCATTGCCGAACTGAACCAGGAGATCGCCATCAACCCCGGGTATGCGATGGCCTACTATCGCCTGGGCGACGCCTACAGCCGGCGCGAAGATTGGGACCAGGCCATGGCGCCGCTGGAACGCTCCGTGTGGCTGAATCCGAATTACAGCGCGCCGTTCATCCTCCTGGGCAAGGGCTACTTGAAGCGCAAGGAACTGGCCAATGCCGATGGCGTCCTGCGCCATGCGCTGGTGCTCGATCCGCAGAATCTGTCGGCGCATTATCTGCTCGGCCAGACGCTCATGCAGGAAGGCAAAGTGGAAGAAGCCAAGCAGGAAATGGCTAAGTGGACGGCATTGAAGGGAGCCAACTAACCGCGCCATGCGCCGCCGGCAATTTATCCAGTCACTGTGCGCAACCTTGCCCGTGTTCTCCTTCGATCAACTGATCGCCGGCGTACCGCTGGGCGTTCAGTTCGTGGACGTGGCGCGCGAAGCGGGCCTGGAGGCCAAGACCGTTTTCGGCGGCGAGCAGAAGAACAAGTTCCTCATGGAGACCACCGGCTGCGGCTGCGCCTTCTTCGATTTCGATAACGACGGCTGGCTGGATATCTTCCTGGTGAACGGCACGCGCTTCGAAGCGGAGTGGCCGGCCGGCCAGGCGCCCGTGAGCCGCCTCTACAAGAACAATCGCGACGGCACCTTCACCGACATCACCCTGAAAGCCGGTGTGGCGCATACCGGCTGGGGCCAGGGCTGTTGCGTGGGCGACTACAACAACGACGGGCACGACGACCTGTTCGTCACCTATTGGGGCGATTGTGTCTTGTGGCACAATCACGGCAACGGCCGATTTACCAACGTGGCCCAAAAGGCCGGCGTCACCACCGATCCCGGCAACGGGCAGCACCGCTGGAACACCGGCTGCGCGTTCGTGGATTACGACCGCGACGGCAACCTCGATCTGTTCGTCGCCAATTACATCGATTTCGATCCCAAGACCGCGCCGCTTCCCGAGTCTGGCCCGTGCCTGTTTAAAGGCATCGTGGTGGCGTGCGGTCCGCCGGGCCTGCAGGGCGGCAAGAACATCCTCTACCACAATCGCGGCGACGGCACCTTTGCCGATGTCAGCGAAAAGTCGGGCATTCTGAAGACCCATGGCACTTACGGCTTGGGGGTGGTGGCGGCGGATTTCGATAACGACGGCTGGCCCGACATCTACGTGGCCGACGATTCCACCTCTTCGGCGCTCTACAAGAACAATCACGACGGCACGTTTTCCGAAATCGCCATTGAGGCGGGCGTGGCCTACAGCCCCGATGGCAAGCCGCAGGCTGGCATGGGTGTTTCGGTGGCCGATTACGATGGCGACGGCAACCTGGATATCGTCAAGACCAACTTTGCCGGCGACACCTCCAGCCTCTACCACAACTTGGGGAAAGACGTTTTCGAAGACACCACCTTTCAGGCCGGCCTGGGAATTAACACCCGGTTCATGGGTTGGGGCGTGGGCTTCTTCGATTTCGATAACGACGGCTGGCCGGACATTCTGGCGGTGAATGGCCACGTTTATCCCGAAGTCGGGCAGCCGAACGATATCCAGGGATACCGCGAACGCAAGGTGCTCTATCACAATCTGGGCAACGGCCGGTTTGCGGACGTCTCCGCCGAGGGCGGCCCGGGGATTCTGAAGCCCGCATCGGCGCGCGGCTGCGCTTTCGGCGATTTCGATAACGATGGCGATCTGGACGTGGTCATCAACTGCGTGAACGACACGCCTCAACTGCTGCGCTGCGACAGCGACGGCAAGAATCACTGGCTCAAGGTGAAGGCCATCGGGGTGAAGTCCAATCGTACGGGCGTGGGCGCGCGTATCTACTGCACACCCGAAGGCGGCCGCCGCCTGATGGACGAAGTGCGCAGCGGCGGCAGTTATATCTCGCAGAGCGATCTGCGGGTGCATTTCGGACTAGGTCCCGCGCAAAAAGCCGATGTCGAGGTGCACTGGCCGAGCGGCTTGGTGGACCGCTTCAAGGGCGTTCGCGCCAATCAGGTGCTCACCGTGACCGAGGGCAAGGGCTGATTTGGGCAGACCGCGTGCGGGCGGCTTGAACCGTCCGCCGGCTCAGCGTCGAATCGGAGCCGCGGCCGTCAGGGATCTCTTGTGAGCGTGCGGCCCACTGAAGAGGCCGAAGACCCGGCTTGGTCGCGGCTCCGTTTTCACTCGGAGCCGCGCGCGCAATAAGGCGGTACGCGGAACCGTAGACCTAATTCGCGAACAGACCCTGAAATTCAGTACTGCCGATGAAACCCTGGTTCGGCGTGCCCGGCCCCAGAATCTGGATTCGGGTGCTCAGCCCGGCGTTGCCCTGGAACAGAATGCC
>DATJRE010000046.1:0-10905 GCA_035505095.1 Bryobacteraceae bacterium
TCGAGTTCGCCCGCCTGCGCCGCAAGATGCAGCGGCGTGTTCCCGCGGGGATCGGCCACGTTGGGGTTCGCGCCGCCGGCCAGGAGCGCCATAGCGGCTTTGGCCGACTTGTGGGAAACGGCGACGTTGAGGACCTTGAGACCATCGGGCAGCGCGAAATTGGGGTCCGCGCCGGCAGTCAGCAGCGACTCGACACTGGAGGGATCGTCTTTGACGGCGGCGAAAACCAGCGCGGTGAAGCCGGCTTTGGAAGCGGCTTTCAGGTCCGCCCCGTGCTGCAAGAGCGTTTTCACCACGTCGGCGTGGCCTTCGGCGGCGGCCCACATGAGCGCCGTCTGGCCCTTGCGCGATTCGGCCGCATTCACGTTCACACCGCGCGCCAATAACTGATCCACCACGGCGACGCTGCCGGTGTTGGCGGCGATCATGAGCGCGGTTTCGCCATCCCAGCGGGCGGCGCTCGGATCGGCTCCGGCCTTAAGGAGTTTGGCCACCAGCGGCGCATCGCCATCGGCGCAGGCCAAGGTTAGCGGGGTTTCGCCGTATTCGTCGGCGGTGTTGACTTTGGCACCGGCTGCCAGCAGGCGGTCGGCGGTGGCCGCATCATCCAGGTAAACGGCCCAGGCAAGCGCGGTGGCTCCATCGGGCTGAGCCACGTTCACGTCCACCTTGGCCGCCACCAATTTCTCGACGGCTTCGTCGTCGCGGCGCCGGATGGCGTCGATCAGCCGCAGGTCCGCGGCAAAGCAGGAAAACACCGTCAGACCCGCGGCAAGAATTTTAGGCCCACAACACGCACGAATTCGCACTGCGTAAATCTCTAAACTCCCGAGAGCAACTGAATCTCACCGGTGGCGTCGCCCAATTTTTGAGGCACCGGGACGCTGGCCTTATCGAGCATGCTCAGCAGCAGGTTGTTCATGGGCGTTTCCTTGGGATATTGCAAATGCCGCCCGCCCTTCACCTGGCCCCTGGCCGTGCCGGCCATGACCAACGGCAGATCATGGTGGGTATGCGCGTTGCCGTCGCTCAGGCTGCTGCCGTAAAGGATCAGCGAATGATCCAGCAGCGATCCGTCGCCATCCGGGGTATTGGCCAGCTTATTCAGCAGGTAGGCGAGGGTCTCGACGTGCAGCGTATTGATCTTGGTGACCTTGGCGATCTTTACCGGGTCGTGCATGTGGTGGGTTAGCGGATGGTGGCCATCGGAGATGCCGATCGAGCGGTAGCTGCGGGTGCTGCCTTCGCGCGCGATCATGAAGCTGACCACACGGGTCATGTCGGTCTGGTAGGCCACGGTCATCATGTCCATCATCAGGCGGGCATGCTCGCCGAAATCTTCGGGCACGCCGGTGGGGCGATCCATGAGCGGAATCTTCATGGTGGCGTTCTGCTCTTCGGCCTTCTGGATGCGCCGCTCGATGTCGCGGATGGCGTCCAGGTACTCGCTCAGCTTGCCGCGGTCGCCCGCGCCCAGGTTTGTCTCCAGGCGGTCGATATCGCCGCTGATGTAATCCAGAATGCTGTTCTGCTGCTTCAGGCTGGCCATGCGGGCCGCGGGGCTGGTGCTGTCGCCATCGCCGAAGAGGCGCTCGAAGACGTTGCGCGGGTTCACTTCCATGGGCAACGGTGTGGTGGGGCTGCGCCACGAAATCGTATTGGTGTAAGCGCAGCTATAACCGGAATCGCAGCCACCGGCCAGGGTGGGCTGTTCCAGCCCGATTTCGAGCGAACTCAACTGGGTGCTCTTGCCGAAAGTGCGGGCGGCCACCTGATCGGCCGAAACACCGGCATGAATGTCGGCGCCTTCAGTCTTCTTGGGGTGCGTGCCGGTGAGCCAGGTGGCGCCGGCGCGCGCGTGGTCGCCCGCACCGTCGCCCAGCGCGTCGCCTTCGTGCTGCGCGAGGCCGCTAAAGACGGTCAGCCGGTCGCGGAACGGCTCCAGCGCCTTCATGGTGGGAGCGAACTCGAAATCCGTACCCACCGCCGAGGGCGTCCAGTGTTCCATGATGATGCCGTTCGGCACGTAAACGAAACCCAGGCGCACGGGGGGCTTTTCCAGGCTGCCTGCGCGTCCCAACGCCGGTACCATAGCGTCCAGGAATGGAAGTGCCAATGCCGTGCCCATACCGCGGAGGAATGTGCGGCGGCCCAGAGATTTACGTTCGATGATCATGGCTTACGGGTCTCCCTCATTTGAAATGGCGTGCTATTTACAATGGCGGTTATCAACGCTGAAATCCGATTATCGTCGCGCGCCGCCTCCCGCGCGATGGCTCGCACCGCCGGCTTGTCGTAGTACTCCACGCCGCGGCCGAGCGCGTACGTCAGCATCTTTTCGGTCATGGTAGAAATAAATTCGTCACGGTGGGCCGTGAGAAGCGCCTGGCGCAGCCCGGCCGGCCCCTCAAACTGGGTGCCATCGGGCAGCTTCCCGGATGGATCGATATTCACACCGGCATCCTTGTCGCGCCACTTACCCACGCCATCGTAATTCTCCATCGCGAAGCCCAGCGGATCCATGCGGGCGTGGCAGCTTGCGCAGACGGTATTGGAACGGTGCTCCTCCATCTGCTGGCGCACCGTCAGCGGGCGGCCGTCGGGGCTCTCCGGCTTCAATTCCGGAATACCGGGCGGCGGCGGCGGCGGCGGGGTACCCAAAAGCGTCTCCAGAATCCATTTGCCGCGCTGCACGACGGAAGTGCGATTCGGGTAGGAGGTCACCGTAAGAATACTGCCCTGCCCCAACAGGCCGCCGCGCTCCGGCGTATTCAGGGTCACGCGGCGGAACTGCGAGCCGTAAATATCGGGAATCCCGTAATGCTCCGCCAGCCGCTGGTTGAGGTAGGTGTAATTGGCGCCTAGCAGGTCGGTCACCGGACGGTCCTCGCGCAGGATGCTTTGGAAGAAAAGATCGGTCTCTTCGAGGAAGCCATCGCGCAGAGTTTCGTCGAACTCGGGGAAGATTTCAGGGTCGGGTTTGACCACTTCCAGGTTGCGGAGATAGAGCCACTGGCCGGCAAAGTTATCCACCAGCGCTTCCGCCTTGGGGTCGGCCAGCATCCGCCGCACTTCGCCGCACAGCACCGCCGACTCGTGGAGCTTGCCCTTTTCGGCCTCGTTCAGCAGGCGGTCATCGGGGATGCTGCTCCACAGGAAGAAGGACAGCCGCGAGGCCAGCTCGAAATCGCTTAGCCGGTAGACCGTGCCGGGCGCGGCCCCTTTCGGATCGTGCTCGATGCGGAACAGGAAATCGGGCGACACCAGCATGGCGCGCAAGGCCTGCTCAATGCCGTAATCGAAACCGGACTGCGCACGCCCGCTCTGGTAGAAATTCATCAGCGGCCGGATATCGGATTCGGTGATATCGCGCCGGAACGCGCGCCGCGCGAGGGAGGCGAGGATGGTGTGCGCGCAGGTGTCCTGGGATTTCTCGGATGCGCCGGGTTCGGGATGGCAGACGAAAATGCGCTCGCGGCTGGCGGTTACGCCCGGTCCGGTCGGATTGTAGGGACCGGCGACGGTTACCCCGCTAAATGCCGGCAGCGGTCCCGCGCCGGTGTGGGGAACTTCAAAGCGCTTGATGCGGACGCCATCCAGGCGGAGGTCCATTTCCGCCGGCAGGGGTGGATCTGTGGGGCCGGCACCGCGGCCCGCGCCACCACCACGCCCGCCAAGCGATTCGACTTCGGGCTTGGCCGATTCGCGCAGGAAGGCCACGCCGACCGTTCGCAGACCGGCCTTGACGGTTTGGCGGACCTCCAGCTTGGGGCCGTCGTTAGCACCCGCCTTCACGCGGATTACGTATTCGCCATCCAGCGGGAAATAGTAAGAGAAGGACATGCCTCCGGCGGAATCGAAAGGCAGGTCGTCGCTGGCGCGTACATTGGCCTGTTGCCGTGAGCCGCGGCTCGCCTCGGCCGGCTGGAATTCTTCCTCGGAAGGTTTGATGCCGGGATCGCCTACGGCCAGCCGGCTGACCATTCGCGCGACCGACATGTAGCGTTCCAACAATGCGGGCGAAACCGAAAGCACGTCGGCGATGTTGTCGAAACCATAGCCGGAATCGTCGACTGGGAGCAGTTGACCGGCGTGGACATCTACCGCCAGCAAATCGCGAATGGAGTTGCTGTATTCCGCACGGTTGAGGCGGTGGATGGCGGGACGGCCGGGGTTGGGGTGGGCGGCCGCAGCGGCATCGAGGGCATTGGCCAGCCAGTTGGTGAATGCCTCGCGGGTGGCCTGGTCCGGGTGTGGCATGCCCGCCGGCGGCATTTCACCGGTGCGCACCTTGCGCAGCGCCCGTTCCAGCAGCGCGGCGTTGTCGCCGGGGTGTGAGAAATCGACTCCTTCCAGCACCACGCCGGCGGTTTTCGCTTTTTGATTGTGGCAAACGAGGCAATATTTCGCGACCAGCGCCTGTGGAGACGGCGTAGCGACCAGAGTTGCGGCCGTCTGGGCCACGGCACAAGGCGCAAGGATAGCCACGCCTGCCGCGGCAATTACGCCTATGGCATTTAAATTCACACTCTTACCCAGGATACCCAGGCCCTCCATCCAGATTCCTTAACAATTCTATCCAATTCCCAGGGGAGTGGCGTAATGAAAATGTGGAAAGGTAGTGCCGCTAGCCCCATTTTTCCACAGGCGGCCGTCGCAAGCCGGGGCGTGTCTCGCGTTGGCCCCGCTGCCTTGCGGTGAATGTGCGGCCGCGGGAGGGGACCCGGCCCGGGGGGAGGGGTTCCCGACATCGATTTATGGGATTTATGGCGGCGAGAAGCCCACCCGCGGGGCAGCGAGGATCTCATGCTTCCGTTACAACCGACCAACACGCGGGCAGGTTCGAGTGGCCGAGTCTGAACGCCTGCGAGGGTTAGCCTTGCCCGCCCCCGAAGTGGCTGGCCCGGGCACGGCGGGCAACGGTGCCGGGTTGGGCGCGCCAGCCCGATCCACGCTGGGGCGCGGGCGCGGGGGGCGCGGGCGCCGGAGGCGGGATATCCGGCGGCGCGGGGGGTTTGGGAGCACGGCGGTCCAGCCGGCGGGTGATGAAGTCGTGGCGGGCCTTTTGGTACCGCGGCGAGCCGGGGGTTCCGGGCACCTGGGACCATTCCTCCTGGGTGATCTCCTGCACCGCCGGCAGGTATTTTTGGAAGTGGCTGCGCAGCCGCTCCTGCACCGGCTTCAGAGCAGAATGGTAGAGCAGGAACAACACCTCATCCGGGGGAGCGGCCGAGACTAAGTGATAGACCTGCGAGGGCTTGCGAAGTCGTGGCGAGCGCAAGGCCGTTTCCAGCTTCTTCGAGCGGGTCTCCAGCTTCTGCCACTGCGCCAGGTCGGCTTTGCTCAACTCGAGGGTCCGGGCCAGCGCCTGGCGCTCCCTGGCGGGCAACTTCTCCGTCAGCACGAACAGAAATGGCGCCCAGCGGACCGCCTGGGAACCGGCGTCAACGGGCAGAAGCCGGGCGGCCTTCTCCAGCTTCATCATGCCGCCCAGATTCAGCTTCGGGCCGTTCAGCGCGGGCGAGAAAATCTCCAGCAACTCGTTCTCTTCCAGCAGCTTAAGGATTTCCGAGGGGCTATTCTCGGAGGCGATTTGGCGCAGCTCGTGGCCCAGAATGCGGGGCGGAATGGACTGCGCCACGCCGGATTCGCGGGCGGCGGCGGCCTGCGTCTGGGTGCGCTCTTCCACGGCAAACTCCAGCCGCACGCGGAAGCGAACCAGGCGCAGCAGGCGGGATGGATCATCGTAGAAGACGTAGGGGTTGGCGGCACGGAGTTCGCGGCGCTGGATATCGGCCAAGCCGTTGAGCGGGTCGAGCAGCAGCCCGCGGGAGGCCTTGTTGAGGGAGAGGGCGATGGCGTTACAGGTGAAATCGCGGCCGCGCAGATCCTCCTGGATGGTGGCTGGAGTAATCTGGGGCTTGGCGCCGTTGCGGCTGGGGTTCTCGCGGTGGGCCATGGCAATTGTGGCGGTAACCCCGCCGGGAAAGACCAGCGCAATGCTTTTGTGGACTTCGTCGGTGGAAATCAGGCTGGCGCCGCCGGCCTCCAGCGCCTTTGCCAGGAGCAAGGCGCTGCCCTCCACCACGAAATCCAGATCACGGATGCGGAAGCCCGCGAGCATGTCGCGCATGGCGCCGCCGGTCAGGAACAGGTTCAGGCTGGATTCGGCGGCGGCGCGGTGCACGGCCGCGACCGCCCGGTTCTGACCAGGGTTGAGGTGGCTCTCCAGCATGTAGATGTAATCGCTCATCCGCCTGACCTTCTCAACATTTCAGGTTCCGGTTGCCGCGCCCGTTTTTCTGCGGGCGAAATTGGCCGGGACCGGGGGAATCCCCGATATTTGCCCGGCTTTCAAGCCCTGGGGTGGTGTTTTTCGACGGTTTCCCTGAGTCTCGACCGCATGACGTGGGTGTAAATTTGGGTGGTCGAGATATCGGCGTGGCCCAGCATGGCCTGCACGCTGCGGAGGTCCGCCCCGCCCTCCAACAGGTGGGTGGCAAAGCTGTGGCGCAGCACGTGGGGGGTCAGGCCACGGAAAATCCCGGCCTTCCTGCCGTGGGCGGCCAGCAGCTTCCAAAACGCCTGCCGCGTCAGGCATCCCGCGCGGGCAGTCACAAAAAGATACCGGCTGGACCGGCCCTTGAGGAGCGCCGGCCGGCCCACGGCGAGATAGGTTTCGACTGCCTGGATGGCTGCCTTTCCGGCTGGAACCAGGCGCTGCTTGCTGCCCTTGCCGAGGGTGCGCAAAACGCCATATTGCAAGTCCAGGTCGCCGATTCCCACGCGGCAGAGTTCGGAAACGCGGAGGCCGGTGGCATACAGCAGCTCCAGCATGGCGCGATCCCGCAGGCCGGTTGGGCGGGAGGCGTCCGGAGCCTGGATGATCCGTTCGATCTCCTCTAAATTGAGGAACTTGGGAATCGTTTGCCACTGCCGCGGGGTGCGCAGGTAGGGGCTGACGTCGGTGTCGATGGAGCCTTCCCGCAGCAGGAAGCCATAGAAATTGCGCAGGGTGGCGACGTGGCGCGCGATGGAGCGCTGGCTCAAGCCGGCGGTATATAAATGATCCACATAGGCCAGCAGGTCCTGCTTGGCTGGAATTTCCGCCGGCCCTTTAAAAAATACGCTAAACTTAGCTAAATCAGCCGAATAGGCGGCTAGCGAGTTATTCGACAGGCCCTTCTCCAGGCGGCAGAAGTCGAGAAACGCGGCCACTTGGCGGCTGAGCGGTCCCGAGTTGGCCGAAGGCGCTGCGGACATCGTGCCAATGATACAATAAGCGCCGAAATGTTTGAAACATACTTGTGAACGAGGCGCCATTGGCCGGGTCTACCACCAAGAAGGCGGTCATCCGCCGGTATCAGCGTGAAGCCCTCGCGGGTTATGTCAATCCCGCTTCTTTTCTTCAACCTGCGGGTGTGGAACTGCTTTCCGAGGAGGGCAAGGTGGCGGTGGTTCCCTACGCCGAGATCAAGAGTGTGGCATTTGTGCGGGATTTCTCGGATGGAGAATCGGAACGGCGGGTATTTTACACCCGGCCCAAGATGGAGGGCTTGTGGGTGAGCCTGAAATACCGGGATGGGGAGGTAATGGAGGGCATTCTGCCCAACAACCTGCTGGAGCGGTACGATCATGGGTTCATGATTGTGCCGCCCGATCCGGCGGGGCGGCAGCAGCGGATTTTCGTTCCCCGGGCGGCCCTGCAATCGGCCGAGGTACTGGGGGTGGTGGGCAGCCCGCTCCGGAAAAGGAAGGCGCAGACGGCCGCCAAGGAGCAGCCGAGGCTGTTTGAAGAATGAGGAATGGCGGGGTATTTCGGGGCTGTCCCAGGACCGGCTGAAGGGCGGTTCCGGCGGCCGAGCGGAGCCGGGGCCGGCCCGGTAACGCGGCCGGGATCGGCTCCGCCTATAAAAGATGCCGTCCGGGCGGCTCCACGGCCGGATTCGCTCGGGCTATACTGGAATTTAATACACGTAAGTCTCAGTTGGAGGTTCTATGAAGTTCCACCGCCTGGCTCTGTCAGCCATTGCGCTTCTGGCACTGTCGTTCCCTTTGCTGGCCCAGATTACGGCCATCGAAGGTGTTGTGAAAGGCGCCGACGGGAAACCCGTCCAGGGGGCCAAAATCAAGATTGTCCGAACGGACATCAAGGGCAATTACGACACCAAGACCGATAAAAAAGGTCACTACATCTACATGGGGCTTCCCATGGGCAAGTACGACGTCAACGTAGAAATGGACGGCAAAATGGTCGATCAGCAAAAGGGCGTGGCGACGCATCCTGGCGATCCCATACCGGTCAGTTTCGATTTGAAGGCCGATAACCAGCAAAACGCTTCCAAGCAGGCGGAGATGCAAAAGGCCGTCGAGACGGGGCAGATCTCGGACGATTTGAAGCGCCAGATGACCCCGGAGCAGAAGGCCGCCCTGGAAAAGTCCATCAAAGACCAGGCGGAGAAGATGAAGGGCCGGAAAGAGCTGAACGACGCCTTCAACGCCGGAATGGACGCTGCCAAAGTGGGCGACTGGCCGAAGGCGGTGGAGTCGTTCACCAAGGCGTCGACCCTCGATCCGACGCAGGTCGCGGTTTGGTCGCAGCTTGCCGAGGCCAACGTGAAGCTGGCGGGAACCAAGACCGGACCGGATGCCGATGCGGCCATGCAGGAGGGCCTGAAAGACTACCAGAAATCCATCGAGCTGAAACCGGACGACCCGGCCAGCCACAACAATTACGCGCTGGCGCTGGCCAAGGCGAAGAAGTTTCCGGAAGCCCAGGCCGAGCTGCAGAAGGCGGCCCAACTGGACCCCACCAACGGCGGCAAGTATTATTACAACCTGGGCGCGCTGGAGGTGAATAGCGGGCAGAACGAAGCTGCGGCGGACGCCTTCAAGAAGGCCTACGAACTCACCCCCACCTACGCCGACGCCTATTACCAGTATGGAGTGATGCTGGTGAGCAAGGCGCAGATCGGGGCCGATGGAAAAGTAACGCCGGCGCCGGGCACCATCGAGGCGTTCCAGAAGTACCTGGAACTGGCTCCCACGGGACAGTTTGCGCAACAGGCCAAGGACATGCTGACGACGCTCGGAAGCAGCGTGAACACTAAATACGCGAACCCCGACGCGAAGAAAAAGAAGAAGTAGTTTCGAGGGGCGGGAGCCGATGGCTTCCGCCCCGGCATCATGGGCGAATTAATCGCAGTCCTATTCCGCGGCCTGATTTTCCTCTTCCTCTTTCTGCTGGTGAGATCGCTGTTGCGGAGTGTGCTGGAAGGCTTCCGCTCGGCCCTTCCCGGATCGGGTCCCAGACAACCGCCGGTGGTAGCGAGCAACGAGCTGAAGCGCGATCCCGTCTGCGGGACTTATGTTTCTACGGCCGTAAGCGTCACCGGGAAGGTAAACGGCGAGACGCTTTACTTCTGTTCTCCGGAATGCCGGGATCGCTACCGGGCGCGGTGAGAGCGGGGATGTTCGGGGGAGCAAATTCCCGGCGGGCGGGGGCCCCATTCGACGCGGGGGGTGCCGTGTGGGCCCGAAGAGGCGGAGGAAGCGCGGAGAAGACCCCCGGCGTTCAGCCTTCACGAGCTTCCGTGCGCCACCCGACATTGGCAGCAAACCCGTTTGTCTGCTAACGCTTAGATAAGCGGCTGCGATTGGGAGAATCGAAACTTTTTGTTCTCACACCCGATTCCACTGTGATACAACTTGGTACACGAGCGGTGGCCGTTCACGTCCAAGGGTGTAGGCAGGTGGGAAATGGGGGAACTACGATACGTTGCCATTCCGGGAACCCGGACGCATGAACTTCCGCCTTTGCTGGTGCATTCGATCGCGGAACACGCTTCTGCCGGGGAGGGACCCGATCTTCGGTCGGTAATGGGGGAGGCCGAGGACATGCTGGCATCGAGCGATGCCGATTCGGAAGAGTTGGAGCGGCGCAAGTTCGACCTGGCCCTGCAACTGGCGGAACAATACCGGGGGCTGCTCTCGCACTGGCAATGGGGCGATTCGGTGCTGGAGTGGGTTCGCCAGTGCGAAATCACCTTCGAATCGCAGGACGCACTGCGCAAGCTGTTGCATCCGGACGTGTGGCCACACGCCAGCCGTGCCAGTTTCGTGACCCTGCTGATGGATAAGCACGTACCCACCCGTGGGGTGGCGCTGGACCGGGCCGTCGGCCTTCGCCTGACGTTCCGGCAGCCGCCGCCGATCGACTGCTTCTCCAACCAGTTCCTGTTCTACCTGAACTCGACTATGGCCGCGGGCGCTTACCAGACCTGGTCGCACCTGTCGCAGCACGAGCCGTCACTGCTGCCGCCCGAACGCTTCCATTTTGAAGTGCTGGACATCGGCAACTGAACGCTATGGCCGCGCGGACACCCGTTCCCGTTGAGGTGTATCTGCGCACGGCCTATGAACCCGAGAGGGAATATGTGGGCGGCGAACTGCTGGACCGCCATGTTGGCGACTATTCCCATGGGCTATTGCAGGCATCCATTGCCGGAGTGCTGGGCAGCCGGGAGCACGAGCGCGGATTTCGCGCCTTCATTGCCGTGCGCGTCCGGGGGAGCGATGAGCCGCGGTATCGGGTTCCGGATATCTGCGTCAAGGCTTGGCCGCACGAAATTACGCCCATCCTTACCTGTCCGGACCTGGCGATCGAAGTGCTTTCGCCTGAGGATAGAGCCGGCCATATGCTCGCCAAAATCGCCGATTATCTGGCGGCGGGCATTCCGTATGTCTGGGTGGTGGATCCGTACAAGCGGCTGGCCATGGCCGCGGATCATTCCGGCATCCACCGTCCGCCAGGCCTTGTGCTGTCCACGCCGCTGGTGGGCGAGGTCGATTTCGCCGCGCTGTTTCAGTAGCCGCTACTTGGTCTTCCCGGCGTTATCCAGGACG
>DATJRE010000047.1:0-7381 GCA_035505095.1 Bryobacteraceae bacterium
CCCGCGCGGCGTTAACTTCCTCGGAATGTGGCGCGTGCAGAGATTGGACCAGATAAATCGAAAATAACCGGCCAAACTGCGTGATTCTAAATCGCTTACGCTAAACTCGGCGCAGGCAGATTTGGGCCGGTTATTTTAGACCAGCGAGGATCTGGCCGCGCTGGACCGGCAAATGTCAGCAACGGCGTTTCTCGTCAAGTTGAGGGGCTGAACAGCCTCGCTTCCGAGTGGCCCGTCATCCATCCCCTATAGTGTCCCCTTTCTTGCGCACTATATGATCGGGAATGCTACCTTAGGGAATCCACGCGGCTGGGGCTGAATTTCCAAATGCGAGAACGGCGAATTGCAGCGAAGGCGATGATCCGGCCGTCGGGGGCCCAAGCTAAGGCATGAATATCGCCCTGGTAGTCGATCGGGATTCGCTCCAGCTTGCCGGATTTGCCAGTCACTCCGGGCACAAACAGATGCGCGCCGACCGGCGCCAGCGGGCATAGAATGCGTCCGGCGGCGGACACCGCATCCGCCGACAATGGGTTGGGCGAACTGGGCACAATCGGCTCCATGCTTTCCACTTCGCCCGTTACGGTCCCATCCGGAGACACTCGCAGAAGATGGATTTTGTCGTTTTCGCTCACCTTGACGATGAGTCCACCGGTCCCCACGGCCACGCTTTCTCCGGCTGTGATTCGCTGAATGGCGCCCCCATTCTCCGCGTGCCATATGAAGGCGCCGGCTCCAAAGTAGATGCTGCCATCCGGCGCGAAGGCCACCGCCGTCAAGGGACCTTTGCCGGCAGCGATCCGGCGTACGATACGGCCTGTGGATAAGGACGCAACGCCGATGGTCTCCCGAGGCGCGGGTCCGAGCGCAAACGCGATCTCCTTCGAGTTGGATGCGAAAGGCCCGGATGTCTCTTCCGAGGTCGTGAGCAGATCGGCCGGCTCCTTTCCCTTTTCGATTACCACCAGGTGAGTCCGGCCGAAAATCACACTGGCGATCACTGCCTGCCCTCCTGGCAGTACGCTGAGGAAGGGTACCCGGCCTTGGGGCACCCGGGCTAAACTTTCCACTGGGCCGCCGGCCGCGGAAAAGCGAACCACCTCCGCCGACATTTCCACTTGATCGGCGTAAATGCTACCGTCCGCGGCGCCGTCCAGCACGGCTGCTCGCAGAGCGGAAGTGAATAGCGCGCGCAAAGGGGCGCGCCCCGTGCGCGCTATGGCGTCCACCTCACATAGACTTCCACGCATTCTCGATAATAGGATCGAGTCGCTATTTCTGGGGACGGCGAACGACAGTAAGCCGGAATCTACGGCCAGATCGGGAGCGAACCTGCGGCTCTTCCCGGTGATCAGATCGATGTCGTAAAGGTGCGGTTGCTCGCTGGTATCCGCCCCAACCGGGATTCCATAAACCAGCGCTTCCGCACGATCCGGAAATGGGGCAACGGCGCATGGAACGGTTGTCGCCGACCGCGACGCCAGGAATGGCAGCGCCTGCAATTTTCCGCTCTCCGGCCAGAACCGGTAAATCTGCAGTTGCCGGTCGGCGTTGATCCGATTGACCAGAAGAGTGCCGTCGCTCAGCGTCCGCGGCGACCCGGCGTCGGGCAATACCAAACGCTGCTCTCCTCCAAGAGCAGGCACACTGAAAATCCCCTTGGGGCCGTCCACGTGCCTGTCGTAATAGAGCAGCGTTCCGTCAGACGACCAGCTAACTTGCCACACGTAGCCGTGAGAGCGGTCGCGGCTGAGAATAGCGTAATTGCCGCTCTCGGGTTTCATCACGACGGGTTGACTCGAGCCGTCCACGTAGGATGCGAGAGCCAGGGTGTGCCCGTCAGGACTGAGTTGTGGACCCCAGGAGACCTCCGGCCCACCCAGTCGAACCCCCGACCAGACAGGCGGCGCCGGCGTGCGCCACCACCAACGGCCGATGAGCAATCCCGCAGCCAGAAGAATCACAGCCGCGGCCGCCAGCACGATGAACATGCGCTTCTGCCGTCCACGATGCGGGTTGGCCAGCAGACTGCCGCTCTGATTTTCGGCCAGCGCCTTAAGCGCAAACTCCAGGTCGCCCGCCGATTGAAACCGTTCGCGCGCGTCCTTCTCTAAACAATGCGCGACGATCTGGCGCAATGCCGCGGGAACGGTATCCGGTAGCTCGGGAGGTTCTTGTTTGAGAATCGCGTTCATCACCTCGACCGGGGTAGCGCCTCGAAACGCGCGCTCGCCCGTGAGCATCTCGTGAAGAATCAGCCCCACGCTGAAGAGATCGGACCGGTGGTCGAGTTCTTCGCCTCGAACCTGCTCCGGTGACATATAGGCAACCGTCCCCATCACGACGCCGGGACGGGTGCGCAGCGTCAACGTCTCGGCGGAGTCGGAGGGCGCGGCGAGCGTGTCGTTTACTTTTGCCAGGCCGAAATCCAGGATCTTCACGTGCCCCTCGCGGGTACGGAGGATGTTGTCCGGCTTCAAATCGCGGTGGGTAATTCCGGCCCCATGGGCGGCGGCGAGGCCCCTGGCAATTTGGCGAGCCGCATCGATGGCTTTGGGCACCGTCAATCTGCCCCGCAATGGTTCTCCGGGAATAAACTCACTGACTATGTAGGGGACGCCTTCCTCGATTCCCACGTCGTAGACGCTGACGATATTGGGATGATTGAGGGCGGCGACGGCTCGCGCCTCCAACTCGAAGCGGGAGCGGCGTGACGGGTCGGCCGTCGCTTCATGGGTGAGAATCTTCAGGGCGACGTCGCGGTGCAGACGGGCATCGTGAGCCCGGTAGACCTCTCCCATGCCGCCGGCCCCAATAGGCCCCTTCACTTCATATGGGCCGAGTCGCGCTCCTGGAATCAGCGGCATATCACGTTTCACCTGAGTTTACCTGAGAAGCGGCTGCGGTGAGGAAGTTGGATCGATAACGTCCGGCGGTGATATCTGGACGCCGAGGCGAATCGTCTTCCCCTGACGCGGCCGCGTTTGCCGACGGCTCCGAGCGGATCGTCGGCTACACGGAAGCGATCCATCCGGACGTGTAGTCGCCATCTCGGACCTTGGCCCGACGCCCCAAACCCGGTGCGATGAGCGATAGTTCCTCCCTGGTCGCCCAGCGTTTACCGGCGCACTTCTCAGATCCGCTGACATTACGTCACTCGCCACGGAGCGGAGGCTAGGGTCGGATCATTTCAAGAACAATGGCAAAGCCGTAGGATAATTTCACGAACTCTGGCGGGATTTTTCACGATCTGTGGCCAAGACCGATGGTTTCGGCTTTGGCATCAACAGCGGCATTTCCATGAACTCTGTCAACCAACAGCCAGCGCCCGGACGGCATCCCTGAGGCCCAATGCGACCATATGTGCCGGTGGGTAATGGAAACCGATTCACAAATCGCGATTTCCCGGTTTCTTTGCGGTTACCGGAGGACTCCGGCCCGGCGGCCACCTGGAGCTGCCCGGGCCCCACCAGCCTCAGGTGAAGGTGCGGACGGTCGGTTCGGTGGTCCGGAAAGGGAACGGGACGCGGATCCCACCGGACAACTCGCCCGTCCGCGGCGCCGCCGTGGCGGTGCGGAATTCGTGCTGCGTCGTCCGGATCGCCACCCCCGCGGCGGTCGACCGCACGATCCGTCCTTCCACGATCAACTGCATCTGGGTGGACTCGTGCAACAGGACAGGCCACGAAATTGCCAGGCACACTTTCAGGCCCGCCGGCAGCTTGAGTCCGGCCTCGAACAGGATGCCGCCACTCGAAAGGTCTACCGTGCGGCCGATGCCGGAATCCACCACTTTCTTCCGGTAGAGCAGGTTCCAGCGCACCCCCAGCGCCAGGTTGTAACGCCGGTCCGAACGGCGATCGCCGCCGATCCGATCGGTATACTGCAAGAATTTCCGCGAATGCTGATCCATTTAACAGGTTCTTGGGAGAAATCGCCGGCTTATTGGCCGGCCGCGGAAGATTTCCCGAAAGTGCAACAAGTGTTAAGGCAGCTAACCGGGCGCCTGCTTGCGTATGGTGCTCATGATCCTGTCCTTCACCAGACCGGCGGCGGCATCCGGCAGATCGAACGAACCGCTGTCAGTCACGATCCGGATGGTCTTGCGGGTGGAATCGTAGACCACCTGGCAGATCTGACAGTGCGCCAGGTGGTGTTCCAGTTGCCGGCGGACCTCGATCGCGACGTCGCCCTCAAGGTAATCTCCCAATTCCGCCATGAACTCATCGCAGGTGATCATTGGCCCATCCTTTTCACACTGCTTACGAAATGCGGAGCGAGCGCTTCGCGCAGCATGAGGCGTGCCCGCAAAAGCCGGGCCTTCATCGCCGGGATTCCCAAGCCGAGCGCCTGGGCGGCTTCCTGGCCGGAAAGCTGCTCAATATCGCGCAGCACCAGCACCACCCGGTACTTCGGCGGCAGCCGCATCAAGGCGCTTTCCACCAGGGCGCGACTTTGCGATCGGGAGCATAATTGCTCGGGGTCTTCCACCCAGCTCCTTACCTGCCGCGGGGCAAAGTCGCCGTCGGAATCCGAAGTGAGCTCATCGAGGCTCTCCGTAGGCCGCCGTTCCCGCAGCCGTTGGACACCCGTATTGTGCGCAATGGTCACCAGCCAGGTAGAGAATTTAGAGTGCCCCTGGAACTTCCCGATATGCTGAAACGCTTTCAGGAACGTGTCCTGCATCGCGTCCTGGGCCTCCGCACCGTCGCCTATGATCCCCACCAACGTCCGGTAGACGCGCCGGCTATGGCGGGTGACCAGTTCTTCAAAGGAATTGAGGTCGCCGCCCTGCACCTTCGCCACCAACTCGACATCCGGGTCACCTTGCACCCCCATAGTTGGACGGTCCGCGCCGTGAGAAAGATGCGTCTCCGGCGGCCCGAATACGCGGAGGGGTTCGAAATCCGGCGTGACCCCCAGACCCATTTGCAAGGTATTCAAGAACTTGTTGAACGCCGTGGTGGCCACGGCTTCCAGGATGTGCGCTTCGGAGAAACCGTGGCGCCGAAGCAGCTCGATATCCTCGCGGCCAAACTCACGCGCGCGCTCGGTCAGCTTAAGAGCAAAGTCCAGTAATCGCTTGTCGGCTTCGGCGATCTCGGCCTGATGATGATCGGCGGCAATCTGGCCGGCCTCCTCCTTCGATACTCCCATCCTCCGCAGCATCTCGCAGTGTGCGGCAACGCAGTAAGTATTGAGTTTCGCAGCGGAGCTGACCAGGAGGATACACTCCTTCTGCCGGCGGCTAAGAATGTCGTCCATCCCCAGGATGGTGCGGACCGCGGCGGCCTCGGCTTCGATCACATCCGGCCTGAGCGTCTGGGCCCGGAAGAGGTTGGGGATCAGGCCGAATCTCTCCTGAAAGAAGGCAAAAGGAGGGAAGCTTTCGGGTGTCAGTTCCACCGTGCGCAGGTAGGGTCCGGCAGTGCCGCCAATGTACGATCCCCGGTCCGTCGCCGGCTCTTTGCGCGAGCCTGGAATCTGCCGCGGCTCGAAATCGGGCAACGGACCGACCCCCGCTGAGAGCGTGCACAGCAAGTCGGCCAGAGCGGTCGTGAGGATAGCTTCCAGGATCGACTCTTCGGTGAATCCGCTTTCCCGAAGCGCCGCGATGTCTTCTTCTGAGATCCAGGGCGCGCTGAGCGTCAGCTTGAGCGCGAAATCGAGCAGAACCAGGTCCGGCGCTGAAAGGCCGGCCTGGTGGTGGTCCCTGACAATCTGATCGAGATCCTCTTCGGGGGATCCCAACGAGCGCAGCGTCTGATAGTGGCCGCTGAAGCAGTAACCGATTCCATGCGCGGCGCTGGCCACCAAGGCGATGCGCTCCTTCTGGCTTCGGGAGAGAGCCTGCTCCTTGAACAGAATCGCGGCCGCCAGTCCCGCTTCAGCTTCAATCAACCGCGGCAGCAAGGTTTGAGCACGCAGGAGATTCGGTACGAATCCGAACAGATTCCGCAACGCGGGAACGGGCTGCCGGGACGAGTCCAAGTCAACCTCGCCGAAGTAGCTCATCTGTCTACTCTACCTGAACCCACCGGGCGGGCATTGGTATGGCAACGCAACCCCGCTTCAACGCTGGGCCGTGCACGTCAGCGTGCGCCTGAGCCGAATCCCGCGGCCCGAGCCTTCGCGTCAATTCGCGAACAGCCCCTGGAACTCCGCACTGCCGATGAAACCCTGATTGGGCGTGCCGGGTCCCATCATCTGGATGCGGGTCGGATAGCCCGCCGGCCCCTGAAACAGGATTCCGGGGCCGCCGGAATTGGCCACGCCAGTCCAGAAAACCAGGCCTGGCTGGTCGGGGTCTCTGCCCAGGATCACGTAGTAAAGCATCTGCACGTACAGGGAGTTGGTGTGGTCAGCCGCCAGAGTGGTGTTGTAGATGCCCGTACTTTGGAACTCGTTATCGGCAGCGCCGATTGGCGTGGTAGCGGAGGGATACCCGATGATGGTCTCGAAGCACGGTTCCAAGCCGCTGCCAATGCATGTCGAATCGGCAGCCCCCGGCGCGCGGTTCAGAAGGTTCTGGTATAGAGCGGCCGCGTTGAAGCTGGCGCTGATGAGCGAGTTGAACAGTCCGCTGACCGTCTGCGTGCCGGCCCGGATCCCGGTCACTGCCGCCGCGAACTGCGAGTAAGTGGGTGGCGCGCCGGCCGCCGCCTGATATGCCGCCATCACCGCAAAATTGCTGTTGAAGGATTCGGGGCTGGTCAGGAACGAATCGGCCATCTGCCCCAAAGCAGCGGCGCCCGATCCGGTCCAGAACGCGAAGCCGGCCGTATCGGGGTCGCGCCCGAAAAGCTGCTCATAGAGCGCATAAACTTCGCGGTAGACCTGGCTGTCTCCCGATCCCGCCTCCGTCGCCGAATAGGTGGCCGATGCCGCTGCCGTGGCCACCGTGATGGAATCGTTTTGCTGCCCGGTGTGGGTGTTGTTCAGGAGCGTGAAACCGACCGTCCCCGTGCCCGTACCGGCGGCTCCCGAGGCGATCTGTAGCACTGCCGGGTTGGACGATGTGGCGGTCCAGGCGCAGCCCGCCGGCGAAGTCACGGTGAAAGTCAGCGGCACCTCCGGAGCGAAGCCGCAATTCGGCTGGCTGGGCGAGGGGCACGCAGCCGGCGTGGAGGTACCGGTGGCCGTGAGGCTCACGCTGGCCGGGCTGAGGACGAGGGTGCACGGCGGCGGCGTCAGCAGCCCGAAAACCCCGACGCCGGTGGTGGTTCCCACGTACACTTTGCCGTTGGCGATGGTCGGCACGATGAACTTGTTTCCCGCGCCGAACTGGTCCCGCCCGTCTTCCGCGTCGTTGCTGTTGTACAGTTCGTTGGACACATCGTTTGCCGCATAAGCATGCAACACCGCCGAGTCTTGGTTCTCG
>DATJRE010000048.1:0-4590 GCA_035505095.1 Bryobacteraceae bacterium
GCTCCCGCCGCCCAACACCTGGACCGTGGGAGACGGCCTCAACACCGCCGGCTACAACTTTATCGTGCCTTCCTCCGACGATATCTATTCCTTCACCGTTCGCCTGGACCACAATTTCAGCGAGCGGGAACGCCTGACGGCCAGTTATGACCGCGACATGGAAAACTACCCCAATGGCTTCGATGCCCAGCCGCTGCCGACCTCTCCGGCGGGCGACTATAAGGATACGGGCGAGGTCGGCTCCATCGCCCTGGTTTCCACCATCGGCGCGAACCTGGTGAACGAAGCCCGTATCGGTCTTACAAAGAACGGCGTGTACTTCCTGGCGCCCTGGAACGCCAGTTCGGCGGGGCAGGCCGGCACGCTTCCCAGCCTGGACGGCACTTCTTACATCATGGCCTTGCCCTCGATTGTCACCAGCCCCCTAGGCACGACTACCGCCGAAGATCCGCAGGGCCGCACCTCGCCAGTCTACGAAGCGCGCGACCGGATCACGTGGCTGCACGGCAAACACACCTTCAAGGCCGGCATTGACCGGCGCTATACCTCGGCCAACTCGTACGTCTCCTTCGACGCGGTGCCGCGCGTTACTCTCGGCATCGCTGCCAGCACCGGAACGCAAAACATCAATACCATCTCGGGCATTGGCGGTAACGGAACCAACGCCGGAAGCCTGCTGGGTTTACTGGCTGGCTCGGTTGCCAGCGAAACGCAGTGGTTCTATGCGTCGCCTGCGGCCAATCCGGAATATTTGCCTGGCCAGAACGCGCAACATACCTGGAAGGAGCGGGAGTGGGGCACCTTCTTCCAGGACGATTTCAAGGCCCGCCACGACCTCACCTTGAGTTTCGGGCTGCGTTGGGATTACTACGGAACCCCCTATGCGGCGCTCGGCAACATGGGCGGCGTGGTGGGCGGTTCCAGCACCATTTTTGGCATATCGGGCAGCACTTTGGGCGCCCTGTTTAACCCCGGAGTGTACAACATCAACAATCTCACCACCTTGGAATACATCGGAAAGAATTCGTCGCATCCGAGCATTCTCCCGTGGGATTCCAACAACAAGAATTTCGCTCCGACGCTTGGTCTGGCCTACTCGCTGCCCTGGTTGGGCAAGGATAAGACGGTGATCCGTGCGGGTTACGGAATCGCCTATGAGCGCAATACCCTGGTGCTGGTGGACCAGATCTATGGATATAGCGTGCCCGGGTACCTCAATGAAGTCTCCTATGCGCCCCCGAGCTACCAGAACCTGGTGAATTCCACGCTGCCGCTCACTCCCACCAGTACGCCGTTCACCACGGTGCCCATCAACGACAACAATGCCTCCACTCAAACGCTGCTGGTGGCCAACACTGGCTTGAAGACGCCCTACGTCCAGAACTGGAACTTCTCGGTCGGCCGGCAAATCACCCAGAGCATCACCCTCGATGTCCGGTATGTGGGGAGCAAGGGGACTAAGTTATACCGCGGTTCCAACATCAACGAGAACAACATTTTTGAGAACGGGATTCTGAACGCGTTCGAGGTGACCGATGCCGGCGGCAATGCGCCGCTGTTCAACCAGATTTTCAAAGGTCTGAACATCAGCGGTGTCGGCCTGGTGGATGGTGTGAACATAACCGGCTCTCAAGCGGTCCGCCAGAATTCCACCCTGAACGCGTATCTGCTGACCAATAACGTGGGCGGATTCGCGAATTT
Organism: Bryobacteraceae bacterium; assembly: GCA_035505095.1. Classification (GTDB taxonomy): domain Bacteria; phylum Acidobacteriota; class Terriglobia; order Bryobacterales; family Bryobacteraceae; genus JOPF133. The sequence continues at coordinate 1,702 of DATJRE010000048.1, forward strand.
CATCGCGTACAACACCTTCGTGACCGGGGTTCGGGGAGGTCTGATTAAGAACGGCGGTTTGCCTCCCAACTTCGTGGCGGCGAATCCGCAGTTCGGCTCGGCCTATTACATCAGCAACGACAGCAATTCCACTTACAACTCGGGGCAAGTCGAACTCAATAAGAGATTCGGCCACGGATTCCAGTTGCAAGCCGCTTATGTTCGCAGTAAGGCGCTGGGCGATTACGATGGGACGTCGCAAAGCGAAACCGCGGCCTATTTCACCGACCGCAATCATCACCTGGATAAGCGCCTGCTGAGTTACGACCGCGCCAACGTGATTACCAGCAGCGGCATTTACGAACTGCCGATCGGTCCGGGGAAGACGATTCTGGGCGACAGCCACGGCGTTCTGGGGCACATCGTCGAGCGGTGGCAGACCGCCGTCATCTTCAATAAGTTCTCCGGCACGCCCACTACGTTTACCGACAGCGCCGGCGGAACCTTCAACAACACCACCACAGCGACAGCCATAGCCAATGGGCCGCTGCCCAGCGGGAACGTGCATATTGTGGGCAACAACGTGGAGTTTTTCAATAATCTGACGCAGGTTCCCGACCCGTCCATCAAGCTTCTGCCATCGAGCCTGCAAAGCCAAAGCGCATTGTTTGGGGTGCAGAATGCCGCCGGCCAGATGGTGTTACAGAATCCGGCGCTGGGCACGCTTGGCGGTCTAAGCCCGACTGCGTTCCGCGGCCTCGGAACGTTCACCTTGAACGCGCAGGCTTCCAAATCGATTCTGCTCAACAAGGAGCGGAACCTTACCTTGAAACTCCGGGCCGATTTTCTCAACCTGCTCAACACACCGATCTGGACCACGCCCAGCCTGAACATCGATAGCACGAGCTTTGGGCTGATTACCGCCGCCACCGGCAACCGCACCATGATGATGACCGTGCGGATTGAATTCTAACGAGGGCTTCGAGCTCAAACCGGCCAGCACACGGCCGCAGCTTCGCGGAAGATCCGGGGACGGAAACCGCGAAGCTGCTGAAACCGTGCCAGCACTTCTTCCGTGAGCGTCATCGAGGGACTCTTCTGTGCCGCCAACCCGAGTACGGTCCCAGGGGGGCGCGGCAGGTCGCGAAGGCCGGTGGTTGTGGCTCGCGAACCGCGCGGCGGAAGTCCGGCTGCCTTTCCCAGGCTGGTAGACTGGAACTTCGCCCCCTGCCCATCGTCCCATGGTCGCCTCCGGCCGCATCTCGCGTCGCTACTGGATCGCCGTTGCCCTGCTGCTGGCCGTGTTCTTTGCCCAGAGCTACTCCGCCAGCCTGCTGAAAAGCCCCACCTTCGATGAGCCGGCGCACATCGGCGCGGGCCTCTCTTACTGGCAGACCGGCGCTATCGTGGCCAATCCGCAGCACCCTCCGCTGCTCAAGGAAATGGCGGGCCTGGCACTGCTGGCCGCCGGAATTCGTCTGCCCAACAGCATGGCCGTGCACAACATGGAAGCGGGAGCCGCCGGCGCCGAGTACCTTGCCGGTTCGGAGCTGCTGCGCGACCAGGGACCCGCCCACGTGCTCTTCTGGGCGCGCCTTCCCTTTATCCTGCTGGCCACCCTGCTCGGCCTGCTGCTGTTCTGGTGGGGACGGCAGATGCTCGGCGATGCCGGCGCGCTGGCCGCGCTGTTCCTGTACGCCTTCAGCCCCACCATCCTGGCGCATTCCTACCTGGTGACTACCGATCTGGGACTGGCCGCCTTCACCGTGCTGTTCTTCTTCGCCTTGTGGAGCTACCTGCGCTACCCGAGCTGGCAGCGTATGTTGGCCTGCGGCGCTGCTATGGGAGCGGTGCTAGCCGCCAAATTTTCCGCCCTGGCCCTGCCGCCGGTGGGCGCTTTGTTGATGTTCGCCTCCCTGCGCTGGCCTCCCGAGCGGACGGCCGGCAGTCCTCGGCCCTTCTGGGACCGTGACCACACCGTAGCGCCTCCCGCGGGCAAGAACGATCCCTGCCCCTGCGGCAGCGGCAAGAAGTACAAGATGTGCCACGGCGCCCAATCCGCCGCCGCGCAGCCGCCTTCCGCCGCCAGCCGCCTGCTGCGGTGCGCGCTGGTCTTCCTGATTCTCTGCGCGGTGGCCGCCGTGGTGGTCGAGGCCTGCTACTTTTTCCCCTCCGATCCGTTGGCCTACCTGGCCGGCGTGCACCGCGTGAATGCCGACCACAACCCCAACTCCGTTTACCTGCTGGCCGGCCAACTGGGCAAGCACTTCCTGAGTTATTTCGCAGTGGTCTGGCTGCTCAAGGAGCCGCTCGCGGCCCTCCTTCCGGCGGCCGTGGGCCTGGCCGCCCTGCTGCGCAACCGCACCATCCCAGTGCTGGTGAAGCTGTTTCTGCTGCTGCCGCCGGCGGTGCTGTTCGCCGGCTATTCGATTGCCGCCGACGACCTGGGCATCCGCTACCTCATCCCCATCCTGCCCTTCGCCTACCTGGTGGGCGGATGGGGCCTGGCCGCGCTGGCCACCGCGCGCTCCTGGTGGCCGCGAGCCGCCGCGGCCGCGCTGGCCTTGTGGATGGTGGTGGCCGCCGCGGGCATTTATCCCGACCATCTCTCGTACTTCAACGAGCTGGCTTGCCTTCCTTCGCACGCCTCCGAAATCGGCCTGGATGGCGGCTCGCGCTGCGGCGTGCTGTGGCTCGACGAGCACAACGTGGATTGGGGCCAGGGACTTCAGCAATTGCAGACCTGGCTGGCGCGCCACGCGCCGGGCCGCACCGTGAAGCTGGCCTACTACGGCTACTTCCCGCCTGAATACTACGGCCTGCACGCGCAGGCCATCGGCACCCAGCAACTGGTGGAATCGAAAGCTCCGCCGGCGGGCCTGTATGCCATCAGCGCCCACTTCGTAGCCA
>DATJRE010000049.1:0-33777 GCA_035505095.1 Bryobacteraceae bacterium
CAATTCCTCAAAAATAGCGATGGTTTCCGGATGACGCTGCTTAACATCACGGATGATCATGTCGCGGCGGATCAACCGATCGAATCGAAACATAAATTGGCGGCCTCGAACGGCTACTTCAGTGCACCCGGTCTTCCAAAGGGCGGGCGCTTGTTATCAGTGGCTTGGGAAGCAGCGAGCGGCGGGGTGGGTGATATCACCCAGCCGGCGGCGATCGGCGCGGTGAACCCTGGCCAAGAGGCCAAGAACCCCTCTTTAGTGGTGATGCCCGGCGTGCCCGTGTTCGTGCTGGTGCACTGGAATGGCGCAGCCGGTTTCCGAGATCGGGCAACTGATGTGCTCGAACTGCACGGTGGTGTGGGAGATGTGGAAGCGGTCGGCCAGCACGGTGTTGAGCGCGCGCAGAATGCAGTCGCTGGAGGAGGGCGGCACGTCGGCGATCAGGACGTGGCAGCTCAGCGCATGGATGCTCGAGCCGAGGCTCCAGATGTGCAGGTCGTGGACGTCGAGCACGCCCTCCACCAGGCGCATGCGGTCGGCCACGTCGCCCAGGCGGATGCCGCGCGGCAGCCCCTCCAGCAGGATGTTCAGGGATTCGCGGATGATGTCCCAGGCGGTCCAGACAATCAGCGAGCCGATCAGAATGGATAAAACCGGGTCCACCCGCTGCCAGCCGGTGTAGAACATGATCACGCCGCCGGCCACGATGGCGCCCGATCCCAGGGCATCCCCCAGCATGTGGACGAAGGCGCTGCGCACGTTGAGGTCTGAGCGGCTGGCCGCCCGCAGGGCCCACATGATGCCGCCGTTGAGCAGCACGCCCAGCCCGGCCACGCCGATCATCAGCCCTTCGGAAACGCTCTCCGGGTGCTGCAGGCGCAGCACGCTCTCGTAGAAGATCCAGGCCGCCAGCGCCACCAGCGTGAGGGCGTTGACGAAGGCGGCCAGCACACCCGCCCGCTGATAGCCGTAAGTCTTGACCTCATCGGCCGGGCGGGATTGCAGAAGGAAGGCGATCCAGGCCAGCAGCAGGGCCAGCGCGTCGGTGAAATTGTGCCCGGCGTCGGAGAGCAGGGCCAGCGAATGGGCTTGCAGGCCCGCCACTACTTCCACCGCGGCGAAAATCCAGGTGGCCACCACGGACCAGCGGAGAGTTCCACCCGTCCCGGCGTGATGGCTGTGGGCGTGCGAATGCAACGCGTTTCCTCATCTTCAGTGTACCTAAATGCACCCGCCCGCGCGCCGCGGACAGTGTCACCGATTACTCCTCGCGAAGGGCGGCCATGGGGTCCATGCGGGAGGCGCGGCGGGCCGGCAGGTAACCGGCTAGCGCGGCGGTGGCACCCAGCGCGGCGGCGGCCAGAGCCAGCATCGGCGGGTCGTTGGGCTGCACACCGTAGAGCAAGCTGGTGATCAGGCGGGTCATGGCCATGCACAGGAGCAGGCCCAGGGTCAGGCCGGCGGCGATCAGCACCGCTACCTCGCGGAGGACCATGGCCAGCAGGCGAGCCGGGCCGGCTCCCAGGGCCATGCGGATGCCGATTTCGTTGCGGCGCCGGGCGATGGTGTACGACATCAAGCCGTAGAGGCCGATGGCGGCGAGCAGCAGCGCGAGGCCGCCGAAGAAACCGGAGAGCAGCGCCAGCAACCTCTCCCGCGCAAGCGATTGGCCGACCTTCGCGGCGAGGCTGGTGAACTCGATGGAGACACCGCGGTTCAGTTGGGCGATGGCGGATTTGACGGGCGGAATGAGGGCCGCGGGATCGCCGGCGGCGGCGCGGATGGCAATGGCGGCTTGCGGATTCGCCGTGGCGTCCTGGCTCCAGGCGGAGTAGACGGTGGGCGCGATTTCTTCGCGCAGCGAGCCGTATTTCGCGTCTCCCACCACGCCCACGATTTCGACCGGATCGCTGAGCCGGTCGCCCTTCAGGATGCGGAAACGGTGCCCAAGGGGACTCGCCGAGCCGAAGTAGCGGCGGGCGAGGGTCTGGTTCACGATGGCGACCGGGGGCGAAGTGGGCGTGTCGCCGGAGTCGAAATCGCGGCCGGCCAGGAGCGGGGTGCCGAGGGTTTGGAAGTAGCCGGCGCTGACCAGGTTGCGGGATACGGTGAGGTCGGCGGCGGATGGCGCGCGGCCTTCAAAGGCCAACGCTTCCGTGGAGTTGCAGCCGCAAAGGGGAGTCTGGTCGGAGATGCTGGCCGCGCGAACGCCGGGAATGGCGCGGATGCGGGCCAGCATCTCGCGGAAGGCGCCGGCGCGCTCTTCGGCCGGGTAATGGCCATTGCGCAAATCGACATCCGTGAGCAGGACGCGGCCGGGGTCGAAGCCCGGATTGAGCTGAGCCAACTGCCAGAACGTGGCGAGCAGCAGGCCAGCACCGGCCACCAGCAGGACGGATAACGCGATCTGGGCGGCTACCAGCGCCTTGCCGAGGCCGAATCGGGAGCCGTCGAGGACGCCTCGCGAATTGGCCTTCATGGCGGCCTGCGGTGGCACGCGGGCGCCGCGCCACGCCGGGGCCATGCCGAAGAACAATCCCGCGAGGATGGCCACGGCGGCGGTGAAAGACAAGACACGCAGGTCAGGCGCCAGGTCCAGAGGGACATCCAGGTAGGCGGCCAGGCGGCGGGTGGCCCATTGGGCGAAGATGACTCCCAAGGCCGCGCCCGAGCAGGCCAGCAGGAGGCTTTCGGTGAGCAACTGGCGGAAGAGGCGGCCGCGTCCGGAACCGAGCGCCATGCGGATGGCGATCTCCCGCCGGCGCGCCGCGCCGCGTGCCAGGAGCAGGTTGGCGACGTTGGCGCAGGCGATCAGCAGAACCATGCCCACGATGACCATCAGGATGAAGAGCGGCTGGCGATACTGCGGGCGAAGATACGAGAGGCCTGTGGGGATGGGGCGGATTGCGAGGGTGCGCTGAAGATAGCGGGCCTGGTCCTGGGGGCGCCAGTGGCGTGGGAGGGTGGCGCGGAACACCGCCGGCGCCAGGGTTTTCAGGCGCGCGGCGGCACGGCTGGGGGAGATGCCGGCTTGGGGACGCCCGATGATGCGCAGCCAGAGAAACAAATTGTTGTTGTCGCCGGGGACGGCGTTGGTCTCCAGGTGGCTGGTTTCTCCATGGATGATTTCCTCGGCGCAGAGGGGGACCAGAACGTCGACCGAAGTGCCCACGTCGATGCCGGTGAAGCGCGGGTCGGCCACGCCCACGATGGGGATGGGGTGAGCGTCGAGGGTGATGGTCCGGCCGAGGACGTCGCGGCCGCCGTAGGCCCTTTGCCAGAAAGCGTAGCTGAGGACGGCGGCACCGGGGCAGCCGCGCTGGTCATCGGCGGGCACCAGGGTGCGGCCCAGGACGGCGTGGACGTGCAGGGTGTCGAAATAGCCGCCGGAGACGAATTGCCCATCGGCGTAGCGGGCTTCGCCGTCGGCGGAAAGGTTGAGGGGCCAGCGGCCGTAGGCGAACAGGGCGGAGAAGACGTCCTGGCGGTCGCGGATCTGCTCCCACATGGGGTTGCTAAAGAACTGGGCCGGGGCCATGTGGACCTGCAGCAATTCCTCGGGATGGAAGACCGGCAGGGATCGCAGCAGGAGAGCGTCGATGAGGCTGAAGATGGAGGTGTTGGCGCCGATGCCCAGAGCCAGGGAAAGCAGGGCCACGGCGGTGAAGCCGGGGCTGTTGCGGAACAGGCGAACGGCATAGCGAAGGTCCTGCGAGAGGGCGTCGAACATGCAGACTGCCACGCCCCTTACCGCAGGGTGGCCGGTTTGGCGGCGCCGTAGAACAGGCCGTTGAAGAGCAGTTTGTAGGTGCCGTCAGGCTCACCGCGGAAGGTTACTTCCGGGCCGAGCACGAAGACTTTGCCTTCGCCCTGGGTGGCTTCCACCACGGCGGTGGCGCCATCCAGCAACTGCTGGCCGAGGGCCCAGCCGCTATCCAGGGTCTCCTGGCCGGAGAACCAGGCCACCGGATTTTGGCCTTTGGCCTTGGCTTCGGGAGACAGGCGGAATACGGGGTTGTTGTCGAAGAACACGTCCGCCGTTTCGGGCATGCCGTAAGCCAGGGGATTGGTGTTGTCGATTTTGGCGCGCATGAGCGAGCCGGGAATGTAGAACTTGTCGCGCGACAAACCGGCGAGGGAGTTGGAGAGCGGAACGCCCAGCAGGGTGGCCATGCTGGTGGAACTGCCCACGGTGATCACGGCGCCGCCGGATTCCACAAACTTGCGGATCTGCGGGATGGTTTTGTCTTCGGTGATGCGGCCCAGCCAGCCGCGGTACTCTTCAGGCACGTCCTGGGGATCGAGGGCGCCGCCTCGTCCGCCGCGGCCACCACCGGCGCCTCGGCCTCCACGTCCACCGCCACCGCCGCGCATGGCGCCATCGGGAAAGACCAGCACGTCGAAGCGGCTTTTCAGATTGCCGGCATCGAGCGTCTGGGGGTATACCACTTCGAAGGGAAACTCGTACTGCTCGAAGAGCCAACGGGTCCAGCCCGAGGGCATCAGGCCGCCATACTGGTCGTAGAGGCCGATGCGCACGCGCGGGATGCGGAAGCCTTCGCCCGAGGGCGCCTGGGCCACGGCGTAGACGGCCACGCCCAGATCGCCGGCGCTTTTACGCAGCACGGGCAGAGCGGCGGCGGAGGCCGGAACCCAGATGGCGCCGGGTCCCAGATCGACACTGCCGGCCTGAGCCGGTGCTTTCAACCAGTAGACCTGGGCATCGGCTTTCAGCAGGCGGTTGACCAGGGTGAAGGAATAGTTGCTGCGATGGCTGATGAGGTAGCCCGCCGGATTCGACGGGCCTGTAATGGCGCGGGGCATGGGCTTCTGCAAGCCTCTGAGCCTGGTAAACGGCCCATCGAAGCCATCGAGGACGCGATCGTAGGCGACGCCCATTTGCATGGCCAGGGTCCAGCCGGCGATGTCATAAGGAGGGATGGGCGGGCCGCCGGGAAACAGGTCGTCGCGGGGGTGGTCCTGCGGTTCGAACATATCGCGCACCATAGGGCGGAAGGCCTGGGCGGTTTTGACCACGTAAGAGCCGGCGGGGTAGCGTTTGCCCCCCACTTCGAAGGCCGCCGACGCTTGCAGCACGGTGATGCCGTTTTTGATCAGGGCGTTGATGAAGCGTGTGGCGGTGGGGAAATCGGGCTGATCGGAGGGCATGATGTAGCCGCGCGGATCGCGCATTTTGGGATCGTGCAGGACGGTTTCGTAGAGCGCCGCCGAGACGCCGCGCGCGCCGAAGCCGCCGCCGCCCGGAGTGTCGCCTCCACCGGCCGCGGCCTGCTGCTGGCGGCCTCCACGGCCACCGGACGTCTGGCCCGCGGCGGCCCGCAAAGCATCGATGCGCTTGGGAGTGATGGTCCAATAATCCTTGCTGCCGCGCTCGATGGAGTTCATGCCCATGCGCCAGATGTTGTAGAGTAGCGGCTCGCGGTTGCGGGAGGCGTAATCCAGCATGGCGCGGTTGGTTTCCATGAGGTAGTCGATGGTCTGGTGGAAGTGCCACGGCTGCGGCGCAATGGGCAGGGGCAGGTCGCTAATGTACAACTGCTTCTCGGGAATCAGCGGGATGGACATGGGGGTGGGGCTGCCGATGATTTCGGTGAGCAGCGCGATGGTGTTGTGGTAGGTGGCGGTGTTGCGCATGCCGCCGTTCCACCAGCCGTCGTAGTTGGCCTGGGTGCGCATGCCGCTGCCGCCTTTGCCCTCCGCCACCAGGCGCTCATGGAGTGCCGTTCCGACGGCCTGGATTCCGAGGGTGACCAGCGGGTCCAGGTTGTGGTTCACGGGGTCGCGCAATGGCGGAATGAAGATGACCTCGCCGGCCGGCCCGGACTGGTGATGGTTGTACATGAGCTGCGGATTCCACTCGATGAAAAGCTGCCGGTTCATGTTGGCGGTTTCGGGCATGTTGGAAGTGAGCGAATCGCGATTGTCGTCGTGCCCGATGTACTTGTTGTAGAGGCGCGGCAGGCCGTTCATGGTGCGGCGGGTCTCGTCCTTCTCGCGCATGTACCAGTTGGCCACCAGCTCCAGGCCGTCGGGATTGGCCGGCACGGCGAGCAGAATGTCGTCCCTCAGCAGGCGCAGGGTCTCTTCGTCGTTACGGCTGAGCATCTGGTAGACCATCTCCAGAAGCTGCTGCGAACCGGCGGTTTCGGTGGCGTGCAGGCCGCCATCGATCCACACTACCGCTTTGCCTTCGCGCGCCAGGGCATGCGCCTGGTCGGAGCTTATGCCTTCGGCCGCGGCCAGCTTTTGCGAAATCTCTTTGTAGTGGGCGACGTTTTTCAGGTTTTCGGGCGCGGTGATGATGGCCATCCACTGATGGCGGCCTTCGGCGGTCATGCCGATATCGGTCAGCTTCATGCGGTCGGATTCGGAGGCCAGTTTCTTCCAGTAGGCTTCCAACTGGGAGTAGTTGACCAGGCGGTAATCGTCGCCGATGTTGAAGCCGAACTCCTCTTTGGGGGTGGTGATGTGGCGGGCGGTCTGGGCGGAAAGGCCCAAGGCGGCCGCGAACAGGGCGCAGAGATAGGTTTTCATGAATCCTCGTTTTTACTGCAGGAACTCGCCGAACCACTTTACTTCCTGGTAATACCGGTGCACCATGTCCCACACCGGCCATCCGCCGTGATAGTTGCCGGGATAGCGGATGAACTTGGCGGGCACGTGGCGCTTCTGCAACGCGGTGTACATCTGCTCATCCTCTTCAATAGGCACGCGCATGTCGGCCTCGCCGTGCACGAATAGCGTGGGCGTTTTGACGTTGGCCGCGTAGGTGATAGGGGAAAGCGAGCGCATCAGTTGATTGCTGTCGCTCTGCCAGGGCGAGCCGAAGAATTCGCTTTCCTTGGTGCGCGGAATGTCGGACGTGCCATAGTCGCTGAGCCAGTTGGAAATACCCGCGCCGGTCATGGCGGCGGCGAAGCGGGTGGTCTGGGTAATCACCCAGTTGGTCATGAAGCCGCCGTAGGAGTAGCCCGTCACAGCCAGGCGTTTAGAGTTGATGGGATAGTGGGCAAGGGTGTAATCCACGCCGGCCATGATGTCTTCGTAATCCAGCTTGCCCCAGCCGCCCCAGGTGGCCCAGAGAAACTTTTCGCCGTAGCCGGTGCTGCCGCGGGGATTGGTGTAGAGCACCGCGTAGCCGTTGGCGGCCAGCCATTGGAACTCAAAATCCCAGGCGCTGCCGTAAGCGCCGTGAGGACCGCCGTGAATCACCAGCACCAGCGGATAAGGCGCCTGGCCGCCGGGCGGCAGCATGACCCATCCCTCCACCTGGGTGCCATCCTTACTGGGGAAGTGGATGGGCTCGGCGCGGGCTACGGCCACGTCGCCGATCCAGGCGTCGTTAAAGGCGCTGAGGCGCTTTTCGCCGCTGCCATCGGGGCGCGCGGCGAAGGCTTCGGCGGGATGCGCCGGCTGGGCGGCGGTGTAAGCCATGCGGTCGAAGGCCGCGGAGAAGGAGAAGCCGCCCAGGTTGCGGGCGCCGTGGGTCAACTGCTCCACCGAACCGCCCGCCGCGGGCATGCGGTGCATTTGGGTATCGCCGCCTTCGGCCGCTGCGAAGTAGATGTATTTGCCATCGGGGGAGAAAACGGGCGCGTCGGGAATCAGGTCCCACCCGGCGGTGAGGTTGGTCATGGCGCCGCCAGAGGCGGGCATGCTGTAGAGGTCCACCGCCGCACCGTAGGTCTGCTTGGCCTGAATTACCTGGGTGAGGCTCTGGCGGCGGCGGAAGACGAGCGTGCGGCCATCGGGCGACCAGGCGGGCGAATCGTATTCGAAGCCGTCGTCGGTGAGGCGGTGCACCTGGCCTTCGAGATCGACGGTCCAGAGGTCGGGGCGCTCATAGGAATACTCGTCGCGCTGGTGCGAATCGGCGGCGAACGCCAGGGCGGCGGAATCGGGGCGCCAGGAGACTTCGCGAGCGTCGAAGCCGAGGTGCGTCAACTGGCGGGGCGCGCCGCCCTCGCGCGGCACGATGTAGAGTTCGGTGGGCGGAGAGGCCACTGGGTCGCGCGGGTCGGGCAGGTAGCCGCGGCCATCGGCGCGAATGTCCATCCAGTCGTAGATGCGGCCCTTGAAGCGCTGCTCCAGTTGGCGCTCCAGCGGCGTGACCTCGTGGGCGGGACGAGGCGGCGGGGTGCGCTTGAGGAAGGCGATCCAGCGGTTATCGGGGCTGAAAATGGGCGCGCCGCCGACGCCGGGAATCTGAAAGGCCTCGCCGGCAGCGCGGTCCATGCGGAGGAACCAGATGTCGCCTTCGCCGCCTCCCCCGCGGCCTCCACGGCCGCCGCGGCCGGCAGCGGGAGCCGCAACTTCTCCGGCTCCGGGAGCGCGCCGGGTGGAGCGGAACGACAGCAACTTGCCATCCGGAGACCACTTGGGCGCCGAGGCGCTGAAGGCGGGGGTGGTGAGCCGTGTGGCCGGAGCCGAGCCATCGGCCGGGGCAATCCACAGCTCGCTGTGATGCCCGTTTTCGGCCTCCACGATGGTATTGCGGACGAAGACTACCCAACGCCCATCGGGCGAGAGGGCCGGCGTACCCGCGGTTTCGACCTTGTAATAATCGGTGAGCTGGACCGGACGGCCGGCGGTCCAAGCCGCGGCCAGAGGGAAGAACAGAAGCCATGCAGCCAGTTTTTGCATTGGCGCGATTATACCGGAAAGGGCAGGGCGGGGGGCAGGGGTTCCCGGATTGGCGAGCCGCTTTCGAGGCTGGCTCACGTTACTCGACTTGCGCTCCGCGGCCCGCGGATGGACCAACGTCGTGGCCGGGCGCAGGTCTTGCAGCCGCCTCATTTGCTGTTAACGCGATAGATCGTGTCCTTCGGCTTCTCGAAAACTCTCGCCAGTAGGGGTTCGAGTGCCCTCAGCGGATAATCGCCCGCTTTTGGATCGAAGGCCCGCCCGTCGTACTTTTCGCAAAACTCGGCGGTGCGCGGAAAGTACGGATAGACAGTGCCAGGCTCGCAGTGAGAAGCGAATGGTAGAGGCAACCGAAATCGGCGGAAATGACCGCCCAATCCTCGGTGGTAGAGTGCTCGATGCTGGCCAACGTCGCGATTCGATCGCCGATCACCGCCTTAGCAGAGACGATCGATAGCCCGTGTGGGGGTAGTGGAAGATTGGAGAACCTGTCCCGAGGCGACCAGGCGCGAGTGCCGCAGCAGGGGCGCACCAGACCGCAGCGGCAGAAGATATTGCGAGAGAACCCCGATGCCGTCGCCTTGAGACCGGCGCCACCCGAAACCAATGGCCTGAAGGCACGAATGATCGGAACGGATCGTCGCCAAACCGTCCCAAGTTCTTGTTAGCGCGTGATCCAGACGAATAAGGCGGCTGCGGCGTGTTCCCGTCAGCCTCGCCGCGCTGCCTCGATGGCGGCGATGTCGATCTTCCTCATGGTCATCATCGCCTCGAAGGCACGCTTTGCCTCACCGCCACCAACTGCCAGCGCATCGGTTAGCGCGCGTGGGGTGATCTGCCAGGAGAGGCCCCAGCGGTCCTTGCACCAGCCACACTGGCTTTCCGTGCCGCCATTGCCGATGATCGCGTTCCAGTAGCGGTCGGTCTCTTCCTGATTCTCCGTCGCTATCTGGAAGGAAAAGGCTTCGGTGTGCCTGAACGCCGGGCCGCCATTGAGGCCAAGACAGGGAATGCCGAGGACGGTGAACTCCACGGTCAGCACATCGCCCTGCTTGCCGCCTGGATAATCACCGGGAGCCTGGTGAACGGCAGTTACTTTACTATCCGGAAAGGTGACGGCGTAGAAGCGCGCCGCCTCATGCGCATCTTTGTCGAACCACAGGCAGATCGTGTTCTTTGGCTTCATGTTCGTGTGCTCCTGGGGCTCGATCAGGGCGAATGCTGCGGTCTTGGCGCCGGTCCGTATCAGCGGCCCACCCCTTCATCTGCTGATCGGCTGCGGCCGACGTCTCGAATTGGTCGCCACCGGTCCGGCCCTTCTAAATCATATCGCTGGCAGGGATCGACTTCGAGATCCGAAGCGGCCGCGCGCATGCCGCCTGATAAAATAGCAGAATGGCGCGTGCGGGACCCAGCGCGGCGGTTTCCGTCGAGCGATTCTTCCAGTTCGCGCTCCTCGGCCTGGTAGCCAGCGGCTATCTGGCGGTGGCCGGGTCGGGCTATCTCGATACCCCCACGGTGATCCTCACGGGCGCCGGCCTGGTTCTCCGCGGGTTGCTGATCTGCGGCGTACTGCGGCTGGATATCTCCGAGCGCAATTCCGGCCTGATCGCATTGGGCTACGCCGCCTTTTACGCGCTGGATTACTTCTTCCTGTCGCGCGATTTCCTGGCCGCCACCGTGCACCTGGTGTTCTTTCTGGCGGTGCTCAAAATCCTCACCTCCCGGATGATCCGCGATTATCTCTACACCGCTGCGTTTGCCTTCCTGGAATTGGTGGCGGCGGCGATTCTCTCGGTCAACTTCAACTTCTTCCTGTTTCTGGCGCTGTATCTGCTGTTCGCCGTCGCGGCGCTCACCAGCGGGGAGATCCGCCGCTCCCTGCACAAGGCCGCGGCGCCTACCCGGGGCGGCCTGCGCCACTTCCATGCGCGCCTGGCCGGCCTGGCGGTGCTGGTGACGCTGGGCACCCTGATCCTGACCGCGGGCCTGTTTTTCCTGCTGCCGCGCACCGCCGAGGCGGCCTTCGAGCGGCTCATTCCCCACCGCCTGCACGTGCCCGGCTTTGCGAGCCTGGTGAACCTGGGAGAGACCGGGGAAATCCAGACCAGTTCGCGGCCGGTCATGCACATCCAGATCTTCAACGGGGAGCCGTGGACCGTGCGCCTGCAATGGCGGGGCAGCGCGCTGACGTCCTTCGACGGCAAACGCTGGACCAACCCCGACAAAGGCGGCACCGAGATCCCCATCGGCGAGGACGGCTTCGTGATTCTGGGCACCGCCCGGCCCGGCCAGCGCGGCATCAACTATCACGTGGAAATGGAGCCAGTCGATACCGACGCCCTGTTTCTGGCCGGGACGCCTTTGCGCGTAGACCTGCGCCGGCCTTTCCTCATCCGCACCGCCGCGGACACCTTCCGCCTGCAACACGCCGCGCTTCAGGGGGTCCGCTACGATGCCTACAGCGCGCTGGAGACGCCGCCCGAAAGCGTGCCGCCGGCCTGGTCCCCCGCGGAATTAGGCCCCGCCGAGCGCGATGACGATTTGCGGCTACCCCCTCTCGACCCGCGAATTCCCCAACTGGCCCGCTCGATGACCGCTGGCGCAACCACTCCGCTGGCGCGCGCCCGCGCCATCGAACGGGGGCTGCGCTCGCACTATCGCTACACCTTGCAGTTGCCGGATCACGAAGTGGCCGATCCGCTGGCCTACTTCCTGTTCACCCGCAAGCAGGGCCATTGCGAGTATTTCGCCTCGGCTATGGCGGTCCTGCTGCGCACCCTGGGCATTCCCACGCGGGTGGCCACCGGGTTCCAGAGCGGTGTCTACAATTCCATCACCGACCTCTGGCTGGTGCGCGCTTCCGACGCGCACGCCTGGGTGGAGGCCTGGCTTCCCGGTTACGGCTGGGCCACCTTCGACCCCACCCCGCCCGATCCCCACCAGGCGCGCTTCAGCCTGGCCACGGTGCTCAGCCTGTACCTGGATGCCGCCGACACCTTCTGGCAGAACTGGGTGGTGAGCTACGACCTGGGCCGCCAGGACGCCTTGGTGGACCGCATCGAGCAGAACGCCCGCCACGCCGGAATTCGCTGGTTCGACTCGTTTTCCGGCTTGGGTGCCGGGTGGGCCGGGGGCACGGCCGCCTGGTTCCGCCGGTCTGGCCTGCGGGCGGGCATAGGCGCCGCGCTTGCCGTGTGGCTCTGGTTCCTGACGCCGCCCCTGGTGCGCCTGCTGCGGATGCGGCGGCGCGTCCAAAAAGTCCGCCGCGGCCAGGCCAGCATGGGCGATGCCACGCTGCTCTACCAGCGGATGTTGCACGTGGTGAAACGCCACGGCTATCAGAAGCCGCCCTGGTTCACCCCGGCGGAGTTTGCGGGCTCGCTGCCGGCAGGCGAATTGGGCGCGGCGGTGACCGAATTCACCCGTGCTTACAACGCTTTGCGGTTCGGGGGGCGGACCGAAGCAGCGCCCCAGCTTTCGCTTTTGCTGGACAACCTCCAGCGGCAGCCGGTGGCACGGCGCTGAAGGCGCCCTCGGCACCGGCCGCTGAGCACTTCCCGGCAGTGGCGGAGCAGAAAATGGCTGGCGGCCTGCCAGTCCGGGTCGGCCGCCAGATTCCGGGGCGGTTGCCGCGCGCTTTGCAGGATTTCGCTGATTTCCTCCTCCCAGGCTGAATTTAAGTGGGTTAGCCACTCCTCGGGAGGCGGCGTGCCGCCCCCCGCCACAATTTCGGCGAATGCCATAGCAAGACTCCGATGATCTTATCGGCCCCAGGGTCCGGCACATTAATGTTTTTAGCCCATTCTGCCGATAGGTGTGTTGGAGCCTCTAATGATCCGGCTAACCCGGCTGAACCACTTACCGCTTGTTCTCAATTGCGACCTCATCGAGCACATCGATGTGACGCCCGATACCGTGATTACCCTGACCACCGGCCAAATCCTGCGCGTGCGGGAAAGCGCCGATGAGGTAGTCCGCCGGATTGTCGAATACCGGCGCAAGATCCTGAACACCGAGGAGCAGGACATCTGGACCGTGGAAGCCATGGAGCCCGAGGAACTGGAAGCCGCCAGGCCCGCGGTTTCCGCCGAGGGAACCAAATAAAACCGCATGGCTGAACCCGCGGAAGCACTCAAACCGGCGGCCGTTCCCAAAGCCGCCGCAGCCCCTGCGAATGCATCGCCGAAGTCCGGCCGCGTCCGCCTGGATCTGGCGACCGTGGCAGGACTTGCCGTGGCCCTGAGCGGCATATTGGGCGGCCTCCTTCTGGAAAAAGGCAGCATCCAGGACGTGGCTCAAACCACCGCCGCCATGATTGTGCTGGGCGGTACCATCGGCGCGGTCCTGGTAACTACCCCCATGCCCGTCTTTCTGCGCGCCTTGAAGGGCATGGGAAGCGTCTTTTTCGAGCGGTCTTATTCCACCACCGAGATGATCGAAAACCTGATCCAGTTCGCCACCAAAGCGCGCAAGAACGGCATTGTCAGCCTGGAAATGGAGGCGGCCAAAATTCCCGATCCATTCCTGCGCAAGTCCCTCAGCCTGGCGGTGGATGGGACCGACATGCAGGAGCTGCGCAAGATGATGGAAGTGGAGATCACGCTCGCCGAACACGTGGCCGAAGGCGATGCCAAGGTCTGGGAATCGGCCGGAGGGTATGCTCCTACCATTGGCATCATTGGCGCAGTTATGGGGCTGATCCAGGTTATGAAACACCTGGAGGATATCAAGGAAGTGGGACATGGCATTGCCGTGGCTTTTGTGGCCACGTTGTATGGTGTGGGCACCGCCAACCTCTTCTTTTTGCCAGCCGCCACCAAGCTGCGCACCCGCTCGCGTCAGATTTCGCTCATGAAGGAGATGATTCTGGAGGGCGTGGTAGGCATCGTCGAGGGCCTCAATCCGACCCTCATCCGTATGAAACTGGAGGCTTTCAACTGTGACGCGAAGCCGGCCAGGCCCGGCAAGCCGGGGAAGGCCAAGGAACCCGGTGGGCCGGAGGCGGTGAAAGCCGGTGGAGGGCGTCCATGAGGCGCTCCGGCCCGCCCCCCCATGAGAACCACGAGCGCTGGCTGGTCTCCTATGCCGATTTCATCACCCTGCTGTTCGCCTTCTTTGTGGTGATGTTCGCATCCACGCAGGCCGATCACACCAAGGCACGGGAAGTCAGCGAGTCGGTCAAGGAGGCCCTGGAGCATGGCGAGTTCAGCGCCGCCATTTCGACCGTCTTGGGGCGCGGCAGACATGAGGCCCGCAGGGCTCCCCTCACCCGGGAACCTGTGGACGCGCGCGAGAATCCACCACCCCCTCCGGCGCCAGCCTCTCAGCGTCCGCCCGCCGATCTGACCAAGTCGCTGGGTTCGCTCCAGCAGGGTCTCGCGAGCGAGATCAAAAGCGGCAAGGTGGAACTAAAGATGACAGCGCGCGGCCTGATCATCAGCCTGCGCGAAGCTGCCTTCTTCGCTTCCGGCGACGATACGGTGGCTCCAACCAGTTACCCCATCCTCGGCAAGATTTGCCAGGTGATCGACCAGGTGCCCAACCCCCTTCGCCTGGAGGGCCACACCGACTCGATTCCCATTCACAACTCGCGCTTCCGCAGCAACTGGGAGTTATCGGCGGCGCGCGCTATTGCCACCATGGAATTGCTGTGTACCCGCTTCCACCTGGAACCGGAGCGCATGGCGATCGCGGGCTACGCCGAAAACGCCCCCGCCGACACCAACGAAACCGAAGAGGGCCGGGCCCACAATCGCCGCGTGGACCTGGTGGTGCTGTCGGCCGAAGGGGTCAAGGACGAGCCGCCCGCCGAGCCCGATCTGCCAGAGGCGCCGCCGGCCAAGAGCGTCCCTTCAGGGCACCAACCCTGATACGATGCTGGTTGCAATGAGCGCACAAGAGACGTTTCACACGAATCGCCGGAGATTCCTGGCAGCGGCCCTGGCGGCTCCGCTGGTGCCGGGCGCCGCGCGGGCGCAGGAGCGCTCGGCGCACAACTTCGGCTGGAAGGACGAACACTTCCTGCTGGATGGCAAGCCGTTCCTGATCCGCTCCGGGTCAATGCACTATCCCCGCGTGCCGCGCGCCTATTGGCGCGACCGGATGCGCAAAATGAAAGCCCTCGGCCTGAATACCCTCTGCACCTATGTCTTTTGGGATCTTCATGAACCGCATCCCGGCCAGTTCGATTTCAGCGGCAATCTGGACCTGGCCGAGTACCTGCGCATAGCCCACGGCGAAGGGCTTTGGGTGCTGCTGCGCCCGGGGCCGTACATTTGCAGCGAGTGGGATTTCGGCGGCCTGCCGCCCTGGCTGCTGGCCGATCCCGCCATCACGGTGCGCAGCGCCGACCCCAAGTTTCTGTCCGCCGCCGGCCGCTACCTCGAACGGGTCGGCCGTGAGGTCCGCGATCTGCAAATTACCCACGGCGGCCCCATCCTGATGGTCCAGGTAGAGAACGAATACGGCTCGTTCGGAAGCGACAAAGCATACCTGGGCGCCATCCGCCGGATGATCCAGGATGCCGGTTTCGACGTAACCCTCTACACTTCGGACGGGTCCGGCAAGACCAATCTGGCTGGTGGCACCCTGGATGGCGTTCTCTCGGTGATCAATTTCGGCGACACCTCCAACCCAGAGCGCGAATTCACGAATTTCGCAGCCTTCCGGCAGAACGTGCCTCGCATGTGCGGAGAATTCTGGGTGGGGTGGTTCGATCATTGGGGCGAGCGTCACCACACCACGCCGCCGGCGCGCGGCGCGCAGGGCCTGGAGTGGATGCTCTCGCGCGGTATCTCCGCCAACCTCTATATGGTGCACGGCGGATCGTCGTTCGGCTTCATGAGCGGCGCCAACAACGGCCGGGTCTACGAACCGGACATCTCCGGCTACGACTACGATTCGCCCCTGGACGAAGCCGGGAGGCCGACCGCCAAGTTCCACGCCTTGCGAGAGGTGCTCGGCAAGTATGCGGGGGGCGCCCTGCCGGACCTCCCGGCGCCCCTGCCGATGATCGCCATTCCGCGTTTCGAACTGCGCGAGTCGGCATCCCTGGCCGCCCGGCTGGGCGAGCCGCTACGCGCGCCCGCACCGGTGACCATGGAAGCAGCCGGTCAATCCTACGGCTACATTCTCTATCGCAAGCGGATCGGCCGGGCCTTTCACGGTCCCCTGGAAGTCGCCGAAGTGCGCGATTACGCGGTGGTCTCGCAGGGTGGCAAGGTTTTAGGCACGCTCGACCGGCGTCTCCACCAGACCCGTCTGGATATCGACCTGGCGGCCGGGGAGCCGCTGGACATCCTGGTGGAAAACATGGGCCGGACCAATTTCGGTCCCCTGCTCACCAGCGACCGGAAAGGCATCGCCGGCAAGGTTACGCTGGATGGCGAGGAAGTCAAGGATTGGGAGATCTACCGGTTGCCGATGGACGATCCGGCGCGATGGCCCTTCTCGGCGAAGCCCGCCTCCGGGCCGGCGCTCCACCGAGGAGTGTTTCACTTGGCGAAAATCGCCGACACGTTCCTCGATCTTCGCGGTTGGGGAAAGGGCGTAGTCTGGGTGAATGGACACAACCTGGGGCGCTATTGGAAGATCGGACCCCAGCAGAGCCTGTTTGTCCCCGCCCCGTGGCTGTCTGCCGGCGCCAACCAGGCCATCGTGCTCGATTTGGAGGAAGGCGGTCCACGATCGCT
The DNA here is from genome assembly GCA_035505095.1 of Bryobacteraceae bacterium. Lineage (GTDB taxonomy): Bacteria > Acidobacteriota > Terriglobia > Bryobacterales > Bryobacteraceae > JOPF133. The sequence continues at coordinate 16,359 of DATJRE010000049.1, forward strand.
GGCCGGCATGACCGACCCGGTCTACGACACCCCCGGCGCCCACCCCGCCGGATAGCGGCGGCGGTTCTAATCGGGCGGGAAATCCCCCGGCGCTGCCGGAGGCCTCCGGCGCTGCCGGGGAGAAAGTAGAAGTTTGACCGTATCCGGCAATATGCTTTCCGGTGCGCCCGGAGACGGCACACGACCAACTGCACTGCGCGGGCGGTGCACGTGGTTTTGAGTGGTTGCGATCAAGCCCCTTTGGTGGGCCAGCAACTGAAAAGCCTCCGGCTCTGCCGGCGGGCGCAGGCTCCCGGCTCTACTGCGTGATGTAGTAGATCACTCCCTCGCCGCGATACAGCAATTCGGCGGCGGCCTTGCGGGGGTCATTGTCCTTGCGCGGCTCGATGCGGCCCCAGATTACCGCCCAGCGATCGTAATCCGGAGTGCCGAACCGGAACTTTGCCAGCGTGGTGTGGCGCTGCATTTCGATCAGTTTCTTATGCAGGTCGGGGGCGTCCAGTTCGTAGTCGTCGGGCAGCCGCGGGCCGTCGCGGTCCACGGTCATCCACAGCTCGGGAGCGGCCCCAGCCGGCTGGCCGGAAACGGCCGGTGTGCACGAGTCTTCAGAGACCCAGCTTCCGCCGGTCTCGCGATACGAGTAGCGGCCCAGCACTGCCACGGTCTTGCCCGTCTGGACGTGTAAGTCGCGCAGCACTTCGCACACCGTCAGCGGAGTCACGGGCGCCGCGCCGGGCGCATCGGCACGGCTGGGCGCACCTGCCAACACCACGGCCCACGCCAGGGGAAGGAGGGTCCGGCGGAATCGTCTGTTCTCCTGAAGCACGGCTTCTTCTAAGCATAGACCAGCTTTCCGGCCGGGTGGTTACCGCTGTGCTACAACAAGACACAGGCGGAGGCGCGCGCCACGATCTGGGAGCCGGCACCCGAGTTCATCGAACAGACCAACGTCTGGCGCTTCATGCGGCGGCTGGGCTTCCAGGACCGCGAAGCGTTTCTGCGCTTCTCGCGCGAAAACCCGGAGCCTTTCTGGGATGAGATCATGCGCGAAATGCGCGTCGAATGGTTCCACCCCTACCGCCAGGTGCTCGACCTCACCAACGGCCCCGAGTGGTCCCAGTGGTTCATCGGCGGCCGCATCAATATCGCTCACAATTGCCTGGACCGGTGGGCTACCCCGGCGGCCGGTGCGCCCGTGGCTTGCATCTGGGAATCCGAGAACGGCGCCACGGGGCAGGTGACTTTTGCCCAGTTGCGGCGCGACGCCAACCGGGTGGCCCACGGCCTGGCCGCCATGGGCCTGAATCCGGGCGACCGGGTGGCCCTGGTGCTGCCCATGGTCCCGGCCATCCTGGCCATTCTGTACGGCTGCCTGAAGCTGGGTCTCACGGTGGTGCCGATTTTTGCCGGGTTCGGACCCGCCGCCATTGCCGCGCGGCTGAGCGATTCGGGCGCCCGCGTGGTGTTCACCGCCGAGCACCTGGAACGGCGCGGCAAATCCCTGCCGCTGGCGGCCAAAGTGCCTCGCACGGTGGAGCGCATCCTCCTGGTGGGAGCGGAGCCTCTGTTCCCAGACCAGCCCGATGAGGCCTCCACCGCGGCGCTCGATTCCGAGGCCCGCGCCTTTCTCCTCTACACCTCCGGCACTACCGGCAAGCCCAAGGGCACCGTCCACACCCACGCCGGCTGTCTGGCGCAAATGGGCAAGGAGATCTGGCTCGGCTTCGACCACCGCGAAACCGACCGTTTCTTCTGGCTCTCCGACATCGGCTGGATGATGGGGCCGTGGAGTATTCTGGGCAATCATCTCTTCGGCGGCACCATCTTCCTGTACGATGGCGCGCCTGATTACCCGTCGCCAGGCCGGCTTTGGGAGATGATCGAACGCCACCGCATCACCACCTTCGGGGTCTCGCCTACGGCCATCCGGATGCTGCGCAAGACGGCGCGGGAGTTGTCGCCCATGGAATCGCTGCGCCTGCTGGGATCCACCGGCGAGCCGTGGGATGAGGCGGCGTGGCTGTGGTTTTTCGAGCGCGTCGGGCGCCGGCGCTGCCCGGTGATCAATATTTCGGGCGGCACCGAGATTGCCGGATCGTTCCTTTTTCCGCTGCCGATTCAGCCCTTGAAGCCGTGCTCGGTGGGCGGCCCGGCGCCCGGCATGGCCACCGAAGTGGTGGATGAGCGCGGCGTCCCGGTGCGCGGCCGCACCGGCTACCTGGTGTGCACCCGGCCATCGCCTTCCATGACGCGGGGCATCTGGGGCGACCCGCGGCGCTACCTGGACACCTACTGGTCGCGCTTCCCCGGCATGTGGTATCACGGCGATTGGGCCAGCGTGGATGAGGACGGCCACTGGTTCCTGCATGGGCGCGCCGACGAATCCATGAATGTGGCCGGGCGCAAGGTGGGTCCGGCCGAAGTGGAGGAGGCCATGCTGCAGCACCCCGGCGTGGCGGAAGCCGCCGTGATCGGCGTGCCCGATGAAATCAAGGGCGAGGCGATCGTCGGTTACGCGGTGGCGCGTCCGGGCGCGGCGCTCGACCCCACGGCCGTCTGCGCCACGGTGGCGGAAGCCATGGGAGCGATGTTCCGCCCGCGCGAGGTGATTGTGGCCGCCGAACTGCCCAAAACGCAGAGCGGCAAGATTGTTCGCCGCCTTCTGCGGCAGAAATACCTGGGCGAGGAACTGGGCGATCTCTCCACGGTGGCCAACCCGCGGGCGCTGGAGTAGCGGCGCTCTCGACAGGGGCCGCATATGGACGCGTAGACGACGCGGCATTGAGACGCCCCGCGGTCAAAGAGAGGTAGGAGGGGGCATAAGCAAACACACGGCGGGTTACTAAGTCTCCGGCCGCGCGGCTCAACATCGAATCCGAGCCGCGACCATAGGGAGCAGAACCTTGCGGTCGGGAACCTAGTGTTGTGTGTCAGAAGTCCTGTAACGTTGCACCAAGGTAATCGAGTTTATGCGCCGAGTAGTTGTCGATAATGAGAGGAATCTGTTTGTCGGGCGGCGAGTGCTCTTCAATCATGGCCAGGAATCGAATCCACTCTTGATTGGCGTGCTGCTTATTGAAGGTAAAGATAACCTCGCCAGTGCCGACCCGGCGCGCCAGCCAGGCTGGACTGGGTACACGTCGGCGCCTGGAGTTGACACTGTTCGTCCGCCGACCACACGACCGAGTCGGCAGGCGGAGTCAAGTATAGGGCAACGATATCGGCGGTCTTCTCCGCAAGTGTACCACCGTACCAGTTGCATTTCGGACTAAAAGGTTCGATTATAATATGTGAGGGGCGAATAGCCACCACTGGAACGGGGTGCCTTGAAGTGAACAGCTACTACCACTCCCGCTTGACCACCGCCGCCAAGGCTGTGGAGGCGGTTCAATCCGGATACCGGGTCTACATCCACAACGGCTGCGCGGAACCGGTGGACCTGGTATCGGCGCTGACCGCGCGTGGACCACTGCTGCAAAGCGTGGAAATACTGCACATGGCCACCATGGGGATGGCCGACTACACCCGTCCGGAATACGAGGGGCATTTCCGCCACAATTCCCTGTTTACCGGGTGCAACGTGCGACGGGCGGTGCAGGAGGGGCGCGCCGATTACACTCCCATTTTCCTCAGCGAGGTGGAAGGGTTATTCCGTTCGGGGGAACTGCCCATCGATGTCTGCCTGCTCCAAACCACGCCGCCCGACGAGTACGGCTACATGAGCCTGGGCACCAGCATCGATGTCACCCTTGCGGCGGTGGAAGCCTCGCGCCACGTGATCGTGGAAATCAACCCGCAAATGCCGCGCTCACTGGGCGATTCCTTCCTGCACGTCAGCTCGGTGGATACTTTTGTGGAGAGTTCCCATCCGCTGGTGGAATATCCGCAACCCGAGGTCACCGCCCTGCACCAGGCGATCGGGCGCCACGTCGCCGGGCTGATTCCCGACGGCGCCACGATCCAGACCGGCATCGGCGGGATTCCCGAAGCCGTGCTGGGCTTTCTGGGCGGCCATGACGACCTGGGCATCCACTCGGAGATGGTCCCCGACGGGGTCATTGAGCTGATGCAAAAGGGCGTCATCAACAACCGGCGCAAGAGTATCAACCGCGACAAGACGGTGGCCGGCTTTGTGCTGGGGTCCAAGCGTCTGTTTGATTTCATCCACAACAACCCAGCCTTCGAGTTTCGCGCCACCTCGTATTGCAACGACCCTTTTGTGATTGCCCAAAACGACCGCATGGTGGCCGTGAATTCGGCCTTGGAAGTGGACATCACCGGTCAGGTCTGCTCGGATTCGGTGGGGTTCGCGCCATACAGCGGGATCGGCGGCCAGGTGGATTTTCTGCGCGGCGCGGCTCGGTCCAAAGGCGGCCTGCCGATCATCGCGCTACCGGCCACGGCCAAGAGCGGCACGATTTCCCGCATTGTTCCGACGCTGCGGCCCGGCGCCGGAGTGGTGACTTCGCGGGGCGATGTGCACTACGTGATCACCGAGCACGGGGTGGCCTATCTGCACGGCAAGACCTTGCGGCAGCGCGCGGAAGCGCTGATCCGCATCGCCGCGCCAGAGTTCCGCGAGGAACTGGAGCGGCGGGCGGTGGAGGCCAAGATCCTGGCGGCCAACCCGAGCCTGATGGCGGTGTAGAGCCACTCCGTAGAGCTACTCCGCGAAGAGCGCGAACTCGCTGAGTACTGGGTTGGCATCGGCTTGGGTGACGCGCAGGCGCAGGCGCGCGGCGGTTACGGGGGTGTCCAGGCGGATCAACCGGCGCGGCCCGATGGAGGTTGCCGCCGCTACCGGTTGCCACTCTCCCGAGTCCCATCGATCCACCGCCAGGGCATCGATCCGCTGTCCGAATCGAATCGCCTCCTTCACCCGGATTATCTGGAAGGCGGCAGGGCGCGGCAGATCGATGGTCACTTCGGGGGTGAGCGAGGGTGCCGCCCACCAGGTATCGTCGTGCCCATCCACGAGCGCCCGTGCGCCGGAAGACACCTTGGCCCCGGCGGCCAGGTTCCGCGCGAAGGTCTTGCGGCGGTAGTCGCCAAACCCCTTCAAGGAGGCCACGTCTTCGGAGCTCAGCAAGCCATCGCGGTTGGGCGGGACGTTCAGCAACAGGTTGGCGCCCCGGCCCACGGACTTGTAATAGAGGTCGACCAACTGCGCGGGTGTCTTGACGCGGGCGTTCTCGCGTGCATGCCAGAACCATCCCGGACGAATCGAGACATCGCACTCGGCCGGAAGCCACCTGGAGCCGTGCCGGTGGCCGGCGGGCGATTCCTTTTCGCGCACATCGCCGGGCGAGGCCGGCCCGCCATCGGCGCCCACCGGATCGTAGGTGGCCCAGCAGGGGTCGCCCGCGATGCCACGTTCGTTGCCCACCCAGCGCACGTCCGGGCCCACGTCGCTGAAGATCACCGCGTTGGGTTGCAGCGAGCGCACCAGGTCCCAGGTGCGGGGCCAATCGTAATAGGTCCGCTTGTCGATTGTACGCTTCTCCCGCGCTCCGCCGTAGAAACCGTCGCCACCGTTGGCGCCATCGTGCCACACCTCGAAGATGGGGCCGTACTTGGTGAGCAGTTCGGTAAGCTGCTGGCGGTAGATGGGCAGATAAGCGGGCGTGCCGTAGGCCGGGTTGTTGCGGTCCCAGGGCGAGAGGTAGACGCCGAACAGCAACTTGTGGCGGCGCGCGGCGGCGGCCAGGTCCCCCACCACGTCGCCCTTGCCGCCGCGCCAGGAGCTGTGGCGGATGCAATGCTCGGTGGTGGCGGTGGGCCACAGGCAGAAGCCGTCGTGATGCTTGCAGGTGAGGATGGCACCGCGCATGCCGGCGGAAGCCAGCGATTCCAGAATGGCATCGGGATCGAACCGCGCGGGGTTGAAAATGTTGGGGTCTTCGTCGCCGTAGCCCCATTCTTTGTCGGTAAAGGTATTGACCGTGAAGTGGAGAAAGGCGGTGGTTTCGAGCGCATGCCAGCGAAGCTGCCGCGGGCTGGGCACGGCGCCGTACGGCGTGGGGAGCACGGCGGCCGGGAGCGCCGCGGGCACCAGGGCGCCCGAGGCCAGAAAAGCGCGGCGGGTGAGCATGTCTCTACAATAGCGGATAGGTTCGCAGGGCCAACCAACTGCGGGAAAATTCGGGAGGGCTTCGGCCAGCGGGTATCGCCAGCGCTGGGACGGTTGGGGGCTGGTTGAAATAGCGCGCCGGGGACCCGCGATTCGCGGTATGACTAATGGATGGAGAAAATCTCTATGAAAAGGCCCGCGTCGACCGTTGCGATCGCTTGCATGCTCTTGGCAGCGTATCCTGCCTTCGCGCAAATCAAACCAAACAAAGAGCAGATCATGTTCTACACGCAGGACTGGAAAGGCGACCGTTTCCCGGACGGGCGCCCCAAGATCGCCGACAATCTGCTCACGCGCGCCTTGGATGTGTCGATCGAAGACATATGGGATTATCTGCGCGGCCAAGGCTACGTGAACCAGTTTGAAGCCGGTTGGCAGGCGCTGCACATCGACAAGCCCTTTGCCGGAAGGGCCCTTACGGCGCAGTTCATGCCGCGCCGGCCGGATATGGCTGCAGCGGTTGGCGCCGAGGGCCGGACCGAGGGACGCGTGAGCGGGACCAATAGCTGGGTGATCAATGAGCTGCAGATGGGCGACACGATGGTTGTGGATGGCTACGGGAAGATCATTGAGGGCACTATCATCGGGTCCAACCTGGGCAGCGGGATCGCCGCTCACACGCATTCCGGGTTCGTGTTCGATGCGGGCATACGGGATGCCGAGGAAAATCGGGAGATTGAGAATCTGAATGGGTTTTACCGGGGCTACGATCCGTCGGCTTGGGCCCAAATGCAACTGACAGGGATCAATGTGCCGGTCCGGATCGGGCGGGCCGTGGTGCTGCCGGGCGACCTGGTTCTGGCCAAGCACGATGGGGTGATCTTCATTCCCGCCATTCTTGCCGCGGCGGCCGTCAGTAAGGCGGAGTTCACCAATCTGCAGGACGCCTTCAATTTCGAGTTGAATTCCCAGGGCAAGAATGGGGCGGAATTTGAAGGCGGATGGACAGCGCAAAAGTACGCCGCTTTTGCCAAGTGGATTGACGCGCATCCGGAGAAGCTGAAAATGACCCGCGCCGAATTCGGCGAGTTGATCACCCAGGCGCAGGCTCCGCGCGGCCGGGGCGCCGGCGGCGGGCGGCGCAATTAGCCCAGACCGGTGAGGGCGCCGGATCTACGGGGAACCGGAAACCGATTCCCTCCCGATCGGTATTCTCGCCGGCGGTGCGCGCCGCGTTCGGACTCGGCAAAACCAGGGGCGGGAGGCCGCAAAAAGCCCACAGGCGAACTGCCAGAAGGGTGTTTGCCAGGGGCGCCATGGACGCGCATCCTCATGCGGCTGAGCTATGGGCTAACCGAATCGGTCACCAACGGGGCCATACCGCGCCGGAGTGACCAAGGAGGACTCCCGCGCAGCTTCAATTTCGGCGGGTGGAGAGCCGTTTCAGTGCACCTCCTCGAATTGCACGGTGTGGGGCTTATAGGGTGCGAGCCGGGGCGGGTAGGCGTCGGGTTCGAGCAGCCAAGCGGTGCGGTCGCGATAATAACGCGCCAGGTTATCGTCGCGGTCGGCACCGAGATCCTGCGCCCAGACCACCTGCGCCTGGTCGATATCGGCGGCGTTGTGGATCCATTCGTGATAGCCGTGGCGGGGCCAGTAGCGCACAAACACGAGCTGTTTGCCAGCCTGTTCGGCCAACGTCTGGTTGATGGCGATGCGGCCGTCGGGGTCATCGGGTGGGATAGTGTCCCAGGTCTGATAACGATCCATAGCTCGCAAGACATCCGGGTCCCCGATTGCGTGGAGGCCGTACCAGAACAGGAAATGGGCCCCGCAGAGGAGCAGGAGCCATTGCGCGGCGGTGGCGCCAACCGCCAGACCTCGAACGCTCCATCGGCTCAGCCTTGCCATCCCCTGGATGGCAGCCAGCATGAACAAACAGGCGATCGCCGCAAGATAGTGCGGGAAGAAGTATGGATAGAAGTTGGATCCGAGGGCAAACACAGCCACTGTAATCGCGAGCCAGGCGACGCGGGGCTGGCGTAAGCCCGCCAGAAAAGCGGGCAACGCCAGAAGTAAGGGCGGCAGCAGGAAAAACCGGAAGAACGGGATGCGGCTTGCCAGCCGGTTGAGATAACGGCGAAGGGTTTCGGGGGCGTCGCCATGCACAGCCGCCTGACCCTGATAGTACAGCCATTGGTTCGGCAGAAGATTGCCGTGCGGTTGCGGATTGGGCTGGAAGGTAAACGTAGTGGGAACGCCGTACCGATAACGGCTGAGCATATAAGGAAGGGTCGTCCAGTTCCCGGTGACGGCGTGGTTGTGCAGCAGGACCAACGCTAACGCCGGAGCTGCGGCCAGGACCACCGGTTTGGCCATGCGGATCAGTTGGTGGCGTTTCTCCGGCGACCAGACTGAGGGCAGCAGAAACAAGGCCACTGCCAGATCCAGGAACAGGGATTCATACGGCCGCGAGAGCATTTGGAGACCTGCGCCGGCTCCTAACAGGACCGCGTCGCGCACACGGCCGTGATCGCGCAACCGCGGCAGTGCGCCGAACACCAGACAGCCGGCAATGGCGGAAACGGCGCCGCCCCAGTAAGTGTTCATCCAGGAACTGAGTGGGCCGTAGGTACAGACTGCCAGGAGGCCCCCGACGAGAGACCAGCCGGGCGTGGTCCAGCCCCGCAGCATCCAGTAGCACAGGGCGCTGACGGCGGCGGCAGACAGCAGGACGCCGGCCCACGGCGAATCGAATAACAATTGGCCGATGGCGAGGGCGAACGCGGGTCCTATTGGATAGATGGAACTGTATGACGGCGACTGCAGCACGAAGTTGGTTTCGAAAAACTCGTGCATCGGGTGAACCGGATTGGCCAGCCGGAAATGGGCCAGCGTGTCACCCAGCAACAGGTAGCTGAAATCGTCGGCTCCGGATGGGGTGGGCACGGGAAAATGGGGCAGCAGGGCCACACGAAGTGCGACCGCCAGGCCGCCGACCAGCAACATGCACCAACCGGTTTTTGGAGCGATTCGAAGAGCGGCAGGCTGGATTGCGGCGCGGCCCAAAATCAGGGCTACCACTAACGCCGCCACGGCCAGTTCCAAAAAGTCGCTCGCGCCGAAGCCGATAGGATTGTGCAATGGCAGAAAAGAGCGAAACAAATGGAACAGATACATGGACTACGTTCATTTTCCCAAAAACGCGGGCGGCCGTTGCGCCAGGCGGCGGGAGCGGGCACCGGCATCGACGCTAGATGCTAGAGGATGGAGCGGAAACTGTAGGATCCCGATTCCACCTCGAACAGCACCCCGTCGTTCTCCGCACGCACCAACTTTACGCCTGGCGCCTGGGCGGGCTTGCGACCCGATTCGGTCACCACAGAAGGGTCCTTGGCCGGCAGCCATACCGCCGCGGTAGTATTGGGTGGCACCGTGACCTCCAGACTGAAAGTGCTTCCGGACCGTTTCCACGAACTGGCAATGGTCCCGTACATGGATTTATGGGACGCCTTAACAAAGGTCAGGTCACCGGCGGGATAAGGCCGGATGATGATGTGCTGAAAGCCGGGTTTTTCGGGGTCCGACCGGATCCCGGCCAGGTATTCATACATCCACAGGGCCAGATCGCCGATCTGCATAACGTGGTTGCCGGAGTTCATGGCCGGATCAGCCGTGTCGCCGTTCCATAGCTCCCAAATCGTAGTGGCGCCTTTTTCCACCATGTAGCCCCACCCGGGATAAGTCTTTTGCGTGGCGATCTGATAGGCTGTATCGGCATGGCCGTTCTCGGTCAGCGTGCGCATCAGCCACTGCGCCCCCACCAGGCCCGTACCCACGTGCCCATGGCTTTCCTGCTCGATGCGCCGGATAAGGGTGTCAATAACGGCCGCGCGGCTTTCGGGAGGCACCATCCCGAAATACAGAGGCAATACGCTGGAAGTCTGGGTTCCATTATCGTAGATGGCCGCCAAAGGCTTGAAGAAGCGCCTCTGAAATACGGCATTGATGTGATCCGCCTGCGCCTCGAACTCAGCCGCGTCGGGTGGCTTATCGAGCAGCCGGGCGTAACGGGCCATGGTGCGCAGCAGATAGTAATAATAGGTAGTCCCCAACAGCGTCTTGTCGGTGATGCGGGCGGGGTCCTGGGAATGGATCAGTTTAGGGTCTTCGGGCGGCACGCACCAATCGCCATACTGATCCTTGGGCATCAATCCGTCCTGAAGGTAGGTCCGCTCGTGTTCGATCCATTTCTTCATGGCGGGATAATCGCGGTCGATTACGCGCTTGTCGCCGTACTGGTCGTACAGCATGCCATGGACGAAGATGAAAGTGCTCGGCCACGTCAGGTCGTCGTAGTAGAGCGGCCAATAGTTTGGCGAGACTACCGGGATGCTGCCATCGGGCTTCTGGGAATCCGCCAAGTCTTGCATCCACTTGGTGTAGAAGGCCGCCACGTCAAACAGATAACTCTCGCTGCGGCTTACCTGGGAGCGGTCACCCAACCAGCCCTGCCGCTCATCGCGCTGGGGGCAATCGGTGGGGATACTGCGATAGTTGCCGCGCACACCCCAAAACACGTTGTGGTGGATGCGGTTGAGCAACTCGTTGGAGCTGGTGAAGTCCGCGGTTTTTTCCATGTCGTCGTGGACCACGCGGCCTTCGAGAGTCGATAAGTTCGGCTCGCCGGGGAATCCGGTCATTTCGACGAATCGGAAGCCGTGATAAGTGAAGCGCGGCTCCCAGACTTCGGTGCCCTGACCCTTCAGCGTGTAAAGGTCGGTAGCGCGCGCCGTGCGCAGGTTAGCGACGTATAACGATCCATCCGGATTTAGAGTTTCGGCATGGCGCAATTGCACCTGGGTTCCCTTCGGGCCGGAGACTCTCAGGCGGCACCAGCCGACCATGTTCTGGCCCATGTCGAAAATATATACACCCGGCCGCAGTTGTTGGACGCTGACCGGCCGGATGGTTTCGGTAACCCGCAGAGGCTCAGCCATTTGAGCGGCCAAAACGCCGGATGGCGCGTCAACTGTCTGGGCAGCCTCCCAATCGGCATCGTCGAATCCCGGCTGGCTCCAGCCGGCCAATTCCATGCGGGCATCGTATTCCTCGCCGTCGTACTCATTGTTGGCGCGGATGGGTCCCTGAGTGGTCAATTTCCAGGTGGTGTCGGAGACCACGCTCGCACGGCTGCCGTCTTCGAATTCGAGATTGAGCTGCACTAATGCCTTAGGGAAGCCGAAGTTACGTGCCGATCCGTCGCCCCGTGGAGCATAAAACCTCCCATTGCCTAGCACCAGGCCGATCGCATTGCGGCCTTGGCCAAGCTGTCTGGTCACGTCGAAGCTTTCGTATAAGATACGTTTGTCGTAGTCGGTAAGGCCCGGCGACAACACGTGGTTACCCACCTTCTGGCCGTTCAGGTATAGCTCTGAGCTGCCCAGGCCCGACCAGTACATCACCGCCCGGCGAACCTTCTTTTTCACCAAGAACTCCTTGCGCAGCCAGCGTGCCGGCAAGCGATGTTCCGCAGTGAGGGCCGCCGGCCCCCAAGGCGCCATGCCGTATTTACCCAACTCCTTGGCGGCCGGCCAGGCGATATCCAGAAAATCCGGCATTTCCCAGCCGATTTCCGGTCTGGCAGCGGCCTTCCAATGACTACTAGAGAGGACTAAGAGGGGATCACCCGATTCGAATTCCACGCGCACAGCGCCGATCAAGGCGGCGGGCCGGTCCGGCCTGGTATGCGAGGCTCGCGCGGCTACGACATTGTCACCTGGTCGAATCAGGTGGGTAACATCAGCCGGGAACGGTAAAATGGAATTGGACGCTGCGGCGATCTCCCGGCCGTTGAAAAAGACCTGCGCCTGATCGGCGGCGCCCACGATACAGATGGCCCGCTTGACTTTGCGGCCTGCGGGCAGGGTGAACGTCTCGCGGAAGTAGCGTTCGCCCAGCGGAGCGCTGGTTTGGGCCTCGGGCACGTCCCAAACCCATCGCGCCTGTTCCAGATCGCGGTACTGGCTCGCCGGATCGCGGATTAAACCCAGTTCGTCATGGCCAATCCATCGTCCCTGCCAGTCTTCAGCTCGCAAGAGTCCCATCGACCACTCGGCCGGAGCGCTCCACTCGCTGGCGCGGCCTTCCTGGTCCCAAACCTGGACCTTCCAAAAAGCCGCAAAGCCTGAAGTCAGGGGTTTTCCCCCGTATACCACCTGGATGGATTGGTCCGAGTCCACTTTGCCGGAGTCCCAGAGATCCCCGGAATTAGCGCGCAACGATTGGTCTGTCGAGGATACCAACACCCGATACGCACGCTGGTGTAGGCCGCGCGCCTTGGGATTGGCTGGAATCAGCACCCAACTCAGCCTTGGTTCAGGGACGTCGATGCCTTCCGGGTTGACGCGGTACTCGCAGCGAAGCCGTTCCGGCCGTACCGATGCGGAGCCGAAGAGCATCGTGGCACCCGAAAGAATCAAGAGGACCTGCTTCATAGAGTTTACAAAGTAGCACACGGTGAACCTTGTTGAGGAGATCGGCAGAACGGCAATCTTACATTAGACCCTCATCGCCACAAAAATCTTGCGTAGGCCCTACAGGATTTTGGGATACCGCCGATAGTTTGTTTTGAGACCAAGCCGCCGGGTACTGGAGGGAGGCGAACCCAAGCAAGCGCCTGACTGCCGACCTGGGGCACAGTCCACGATCGCCAAAAACTGCCATGCGACTAGTCACTCTCATTCTGCTGTTGGTTGGCCTGGCCGATGCCCAGGTACAAGCATTGCCCGCGGAGGCAACCGCCAATCTTCCCGCCCAGAAGATCGGACCCCGAGACTTGATTGCTATTCAAGTTTATGATTCTCCTGAGCTTACCCGCACCGTGAGGGTTGGGGCCGACGGACTGATGCGGCTCCCGATGCTAAAGGAGAAGATACCCGCATCCGGACTAATGCCGAATGAACTGGAAACAACCGTCGCAGAAGCCCTGGCTCGCGAGGGGCTCATTGTGGACCCGTTTGTTACGGTGACGGTGGTCGAGTATAGCAGCCGCCCAGTCAGCGTGGCGGGTGCGGTCAGGACCCCCCTGACCTTTCAGGCCAGTGCCCCAGTGACCCTGCTGGAGGCCATCACGCGCGCCGGCGGTTTGGCGCCCGACGCGGGATCGGAGATCCTCATCAGCAAAATGCAGACCGGACCGGATGGCGAACCTGCCTCATTGATCCAGCGCATCCCGGTTAAGGCGCTGATCGACTCGGCCGACCCGGAGGCCAATTTGAAGCTGACGGGCGGTGAAGAGGTGCGGGTACCCGAAGCCGGAAAGGTCTTTGTGGTCGGGAACGTGAAGAAACCCGGAGCATTTGTGGTGCACGATGGGTCAGAAACCAGCGTGCTTAAAGTGCTCGCTCTGGCGGAAGGGTTGACGCCCTACGCCAGTAAGTACGCCTACATCTACCGGCGTGAAGCCTCGGGATCCAAGAACGAGATTCCCATAGAGTTGAGCAAGATAATGGATCGCAAAGCGGCCGACGCTCCTCTATTGCCAAACGACATTCTGTATGTCCCGGATAACCATGGAAAGCGCGTCGGCATGGCGGCGCTTGAGAAATTGCTTCTGTTTGGTTCTACAGCGGGCGCCACGGCGCTTATTTATGGTCGGTGAGAACAAAATGGCTGATAACGAATTGCCTTCTAAATTACCGGCGCCGGTCGAGGATTCGCCGGAGCGCAACCTCCCGGTCGGCGCGGGGGTCTATCACACGCCTAATTTCGTTCCGGAGCTTGAATCCGCGACTGATGCGGTGCCGCTATCGCACTACCTCTGGATCCTGAAGCGGAACTGGTGGCGGATCATGCTGTTCGTGGTCTGCTCGGTAGCTGGCACGCTGGTGTTGTCCAGCCGGTTGGTGCCTCTGTACGAGTCCACCGCAACAGTAGACATTGACCGCCAAATGCCTAGCGGCGTCATCGGACAGGACTCCATGCGCACTATGGTTAATGACTCCGACCAGTTCCTGGCCACCCAGGCGAAGCTCATCCAGTCGGATTCCGTGCTGCGGCCTGTTGCGGAGCAATACCAGTTGGCGCGCTTCGATTCGGGTCTGGCAGCCTCGAACCAAGGCAAATCTGGCCTTGAAGATGCGCCCGTGCTGCTGAAGAACATGAAGGTCACACGCCCACCCAATACCTACCTGTTACTGATCAGCTACCGCTCGACCAATGCTCGACTAGCGGCCGATGTCGCCAACGCAATCGTTCGATCCTACCTGGAACATACCTATAACATCCGTTTCAAGTCATCGGCCGGCCTGTCGGCTTTTATGGAAAAACAACTGGAAGAGCTGAAGGCCAAAATGGAGCAATCCAGTGAGGCGCTGGCACAGTTTGAACGGGAACTCAACGTCATCAGCCCCGAAGAGAAGACTAGTATCCTTACTGCCCGCCTGCTCCAGCTGAACACCGAATATACCAGCGCACAGGCCGACCGGGTCAATAAGGAAGCGGCTTACCGGTCCGTGTCGGGTGGGTCGCTCGAAGCTGCTCAAGTGTCCAGCCAGGGCGACGCCCTCAAGAAGCTGTCGGACCGTATCGACGAAGAGCAGCAGAAATTCGCCGAGATCAAGGCCCATTTTGGTCCCAATCACCCTGAGTATCGGAAGTCCGCACTGGAGTTGGCCGAGTTGCAGAGAGAACTGTCTCTTGCCAAGGAGAACATCGGTCAGCGCGTCGAAGTCGAATTCCGCGAGGCAGTCAATCGCGAATCGATGCTGTCCAAGGCTGTGACCGAGACGAAAGCTGAGTTCGACCGGCTGAATGCCCACTCGTTCGAATACCAATCGCTGAAACGCGAAGCTGAGGCCGACAAGGGCCTCTATGAGGAATTGGTTCGCAAGATCAAGGAAGCTACCATCAATGCCGGATTTCAAAGCAGTTCGATCCGTATCGCCGATCTGGCGCGTCCCGCGAGCAAGCCGGTATTTCCCAACATCACGCTCAATGCGCTGCTTGCCTTTCTTTTCTCGTTACTGCTGTCAGTGGCAGTTGCCATCGTGGCGGACATCTTGAACAATGCCGTCCGGGATCCGGAGCAGGTCTCGCGCACGCTTTCAACCGAGGTAATCGGATCGTTGCCGGCTGTGAAGGAGTGGCAAGGCCGGGCGATCATCGGCGGTACGCCCAATGCCGCTCTGGTCCCCAGAGATCCGTTCAATAACTCGGGACTTAGCACTTTCCAAGAGGCCATCAGAACTCTGAGGAACTCGATCCTCTTAACGGACTTCGACCGCCGCATTCGCACTTTGATGGTCACCAGTTCGGGGCCCGCCGAAGGCAAATCAACTACTGCCGCTCACCTGGCACTGGCACATGCCCAGCAGGGCCGCCGAACGCTTCTGATCGATGGCGACCTGCGGCGTCCCAGCATTCACCGCCGATTCGATGTCGCAAGCGCTCCGGGTTTGTCCAACGTGCTCACCACAGACGTACCGTGGCGCACTGTGATTGTTCGTCGGGAAGGTTTGCCCACCCTGGACATTCTACCCGCCGGCCCTCCATCCCGTCGCGCGGCCGATATGGTGGGCGCGGAATTGACGGCCCTGCTGGAGTCCGCCTCGGCCGAGTATGATCTGGTGGTGTTGGATTCGCCGCCCCTGTTAGGCTTCCCCGAGCCCCTGCAGATGGCGGCCTCAGTCGACGGCGTACTTGTGGTTGCACTGGCAGGCCGCACCAACCGTAAAGCGCTCTCCTCGGCCGTGACCACCCTTAAAAGGTTACGAGCCAATATTGTGGGCATCGTGCTCAATGAAGTTCGAGCCGACAGCAGCGACAACTATTATTACTACCACTATCATCCCAAGTATTACCGGCACTATCGCGCGGAAGTAGAGACGGAAGGACGATGAGGCGGCTCTTCGAAAAACTCCGCCGGACTGAATCTATGGAGCGGACATTCCGATATCGCGATTTCGGGTTGACGGTTTTTGCTTCGCCACCCCTCAAAAAGACGCCCCGGGAACTGGGTGCCAATTTACTTAGACTTGTCCAATCGAGCCTTGCTCGCAGCGTCGGTTGGAGCGTGGTAGGCAGCGCCTTTGCGCAAGGCGGATCTTTACTCAGTTCGCTCGTCCTCGCGCGGACCCTCGGCAGAGAGTCCTTCGGACAATTCGCCCTGATCCAAAGCACTGTAACGGCCTTCACTTGCGTGGCTAGCCTGGGTCTAGGCTTGACCGCTACGAAGTACATCTCTGAGTACCGCGCCAGCCAGCCCGAGAAAATCGGCAGACTACTCGGGTTCTCATTAGTGCTGGTAGTCCTGACGGGCTTATTGTTCTCTATCGTCTTGGTCGCATGCGCTCCAATGCTGGCCGTGCGAGCGGATCACGCCGGTCTTGGCGTGGGTTTCCGCCTTAGTGCGATTTACGTCTTCTTCCAAACTCTTATTGGCTACCAACTTGGCGTCCTCGTCGGCTTTGAAGCTTTTCGCAGCATCGGCCGAATAGGCATAGCCTGCGGTCTGGCAAGCCCGCTTTTGAGTTGGTGGGGTGCATTAAAGTATGGCATCCCGGGGGCAGTGGTAGCGCAGTGTGCCGGGGCAACTCTCCTCTGGTTACTTTACGAGGTCGCGGTGCGGGCTGCATGCCGCCAGAGAGGTATCAATGTTCAAATTCGAGGGGCTTGGGAACAGCGTTTAGTCTTAACACAGGTTTCGATCCCCGCGGCTACTTGCGGAATGGTCTGGTCCTTGGCGGCCTGGGGATCCAACAATATTCTGGTTAGAGCCTGCGGCTATGGTGAGTTGGCCATTTTCACCGCAGTGTACAATTTGCGGTCGGTGGTTATGTTCTTGCCGTCATTGATTTTCAGGGTCGCTGCACCTCGCCTGAATTATATGTTCGCCATGGGCGACCTTACCGGTTACATCCGAGCCTTCTGGAGGACCGTGGAAACTAACGCCGCCTTGGCACTCTTTTGGGCATCGCTCGCATTCCTCGGAGGGCACCTGTTTGTGGGGCTATTCGGTAAGCAGTTTGCAGGTTCGAATAGTCTGCTCGGCTTATTTCTCTGTTCGGTTGTGATTGAAGTGACCGCCGGTAACCTCTACATGGCGCTAATCGCAAGCGGCCGATTCTGGTGGAACCTGGCGATCATCAGCCTGTGGGCGCTTCTTCTGCTCGCGGCGTCGGCTCTCGCTGCGCCGCGGTTTGGCGCCACGGGTCTGGCGATTGCTTATCTAGCCGCGTGGTCGTTAGCGGCAACGCTCTATGCCGCCTCAGCGCGCAAGCAGATTCATGAAGAGGAGCAGTCATGAGTACAATGTCTCATTTCAACGGCCCGCGCTCCGTCGCGAGT
>DATJRE010000050.1:0-5254 GCA_035505095.1 Bryobacteraceae bacterium
GCCGGGCGCTGCCAGTCAAAGGCGCCCAGCGCCCCGGTGCTGTCGAGCAGCCGGTAGGCCGTCACGCTGAACCGCGAATCGCCGTTCCGGTACTGAGCAGTTTCGGCTTGCTTGAACCCGTATTCGTCCCACAGAGGGCGATCGGTAAGTGTGGGCCGGGAGGTGGCCTCGCGGTGGTAATCGCCGATCATGTCGGGCAGGATCGCAGCCGCCAAGGCGGCAGGCAGGAGGAAAACGGCCAAAAGCTTGTGCATTCTCTCCATTAGACGCCATCCCACGCCTCCCGGTGACAGTCGGCCGGCGACACGCGCCGGGCGCTGCCCCCGCAGCCCGCTTTGTAGCCTTGCAGGCACAAACGGCGGTTGTCGGGGTCCCACGGCTCCAGTGGCGACCGGTCGGCCCTGCGCCCGGCCCCGTCCGCGGCTCCCGGTATAGCCTGGAACGGGCATAAACGCCGGCTGGCGAAGGCCCATCGCTCCCGTGACAGCCCTCCGCGCACTGCCGGACGCGGGTCCGCGGCTTGGGTCGGATCCCGCAGTCCCGGCGTCTGCCGGCCGTGGTATGGGCGCCCGACGCGGGTCCGCCGGTTCCCGGCATGGCGCGCGGCCGCACGCGCCGGCAACCAAAGCCCTTGCGCTCCCGCGGCCGCGGCCGGACGCCCGGCTAAGTCTCCCCCAACCCGTTCGTCTCCCTTACGAGAGAGTAAAATAGGAATTGCGGTAGCCCCAGGGCCCAGAGGGCGCCCAGAGACCCTTTCATGATTGTCGACACCTTTCTAGCTAAAGTTTTCGGTACCAAGATCGACCGCGAGATCAAAGCCATGCGGCCCACCGTGGCTGCCATCGGAGAGCTCGAACCGGCCATGCGGCAGCTCTCGGATATCGATCTCGCCGCCAAAACCATCGAATTCAGAGAACGCATCGCCCAGGGCGCCCCCCTGGACGACCTGTTGGTGGAATCCTTCGCGGTGGTCCGCGAAGCTGGGCGCCGGGTGCTCAATATGCGCCATTTCGACGTCCAGTTGATCGGCGGCATGGTGCTGCACAAGGGCAAAATCGCCGAAATGAAGACCGGCGAAGGCAAGACCCTGGTGGCCACTTTGCCCTGCTACCTCAACGCCCTGGAAGGCAAAGGCGTACACGTGGTCACGGTCAACGATTACCTGGCCAAACGCGATTCCGAGTGGATGGGCCGCCTGTACAAGTTCCTGGGCCTGCGGGTGGGCGTGATCGTCCACGACCTGGACGATGACGAGCGCAAGGAAGCCTACGGGTCCGATATCACCTACGGCACCAACAACGAATTCGGCTTCGATTACCTGCGCGACAACATGAAGTTCCGCATCGAGGATTGCGTTCAGCGCGCCCACCACTACGCCATCGTCGACGAAGTGGACTCCATCCTCATCGACGAAGCCCGCACCCCGCTGATCATTTCCGGCCCCAGCGAAGAATCCACCGACAAATACTACAAGGCCAACCGCATCATCCCCAAGCTGGTCCGCGGCGAGGTGATCGAAGGCCGCGAACCGGGCGAGAGTTACACCACCGGCGACTACACCATCGACGAGAAGCACCGCGCCGTAGCGCTCACTGAAGAGGGCTTCGACAAGGCCGCCAAACTGCTCGGCCTGGCCGACATTTACAGCCTCGACACCATCGAGTGGAAGCACCACGTGGAGGCCGCCCTCAAGGCGCACGTGCTCTACGTGCGCGACCGCGAGTATGTGGTCAAGGACGGCGATGAAGGCCCCGAAGTCATCATCGTCGACGAGTTCACCGGCCGTCTGATGCCCGGCCGCCGCTGGTCCGACGGGCTGCACCAGGCCGTGGAAGCCAAGGAGGGGGTCCGCATCCAGCGCGAAAACCAGACCCTCGCCACCATCACCTTCCAGAATTACTTCCGCATGTACAAGAAGCTCTCCGGTATGACCGGTACGGCGGAAACCGAAGCGGCCGAATTCCAGAAGATTTACAACCTCGATGTCTCCGTGATTCCCACCAACCGCCCGCTCATCCGCATCGAGAACCAGGACGTCGTATACCGCACCGAAGAGGAGAAATTCCGCAACGCGGCCAAAGAGATCAAGGAGTTCAACGGCCGCGGCCAGCCGGTCCTGGTGGGCACCATTTCGGTGGTGAAATCGGAGAAGCTCTCCGCCATTCTGAAGCGCATGGGCGTCAAGCACGAGGTCCTCAACGCCAAGAATCACGAGCGCGAAGCCTCCATCGTGGCGCAGGCCGGGCGCATGGGGGCGGTCACCGTGTCCACCAACATGGCCGGCCGCGGCACCGACATTCTGCTGGGCGGCAACCCCGAGTTCATGACCAAGGATGCCTGCCTCAAGGAGAAGGTGGCCGAGCGTCTGTCCCCCGAAGAGGCCAAGTTCATAGCCGACGAACATTTCTACTTCTTCACCCACCACGACCAGTTCTATCGCGTGCCGCGCGAGAAATGGGATCAGCTCTTCAGCGGCTTCAAAGCCGAGACCGACGTGGAGCACGACCAGGTGACGGCCTTGGGCGGGCTGCACATCGTGGCCACCGAACGCCACGAGTCGCGGCGCATCGATAACCAGCTACGCGGGCGCGCCGGCCGCCAGGGCGACCCCGGCAGCTCGCGCTTCTTCCTCTCCCTTCAGGACGACCTGCTGCGCATTTTCGGCGGCGACCGCATGCAGAAACTGATGCTGCGGCTGGGCATGGAAGAAGATGTGCCGATCGAATCCAAGCTCATCACGCGGCGCATCGCCAAGGCCCAGGAGGCCGTCGAAATGCAGAATTTCGAGTCCCGCAAACACCTCCTGGAATACGACGACGTCAACAACAAGCAGCGCCAGGCGGTCTACGGCATGCGCCGGCAGTTGCTTGAAGGCGTGGACCAGAAGGAACGCGTCATGGACATGGTGCGCGCCATCGTCGAGCAGGATATCGACAACCGCTGCCCCGAGGACCGGCACCCCGACCTGTGGGACCTCAATGCCCTGCGCAATGACGTCCTGACCCAGTTTGGCGCCCGCATCGACCTGGCCGAGATCGGCAACCTGACGCGCATCGAGCTGGCCGACCGCATCAGCGAGCGCCTCGGGCAGAAATACCAGGAGAAGGAAGACCTGGTGGGGCCGGACGTCATGCGGCAGACCGAGCGCATCGTCATGCTGCAGGTGATCGACAACCAGTGGAAAGACCACCTGCTCTCCATGGACGAGCTCAAGCAGGGGATTGGCAACCGGGCTTACGGCCAGAAGGATCCGCTGGTCGAGTACAAGAAGGAATCCTACGAGCTGTTCACCGCCATGATGGACCGCATCGAGGATGACACCGTGCGCTACCTGTACTTCCTGCAGGTGACCACCAGTTCTTCCCCGGTGCTGCCATTCCCGATGGACGAGGACGAAGAGGACGAGGAGCCGGAGCAGCAGCCCGACCAGGAAGGCAATGGCCCGCCGCCGCGTGCCGCCAACTCCGCCGCTTCCCAGCCGAACGAACAGGACCGGCTGGCCGCCAAGAGCACCATGGAGGACTTCACCCGCAACATCCAGCGCAAGAAAGAGCGCGAGTTGGCGGAACTCCAGCTTGTCGGCGGCGATGGCTCCAGCGGCCCCAAGCAGGTGGTGGCCGGCCAGAAGGTGGGCCGCAACGACCCGTGCCCCTGCGGCAGCGGCAAGAAATATAAGAAGTGCCACGGCGCCTGAGCGGCCGGGTGCGGCCCCACGCCTAACCAATCCGCCGGTAAGCCGTCCAAGGCACCATACCTTGCGCTCGAGCCGGGTGGGCTTAGCTACCCGAGTATCACTGCAAGTCTACTTTGCCCTTCGCGTGGCCGTTGGAGCCGCGCTTCAGGCTGTTAGTCAACTCCCGAACTGCCACCCGCAGCTCGCGTTGCTCCTTGGCGTTCTGCACCACGATCCGAATTCCCTCGCGAACGAGGTTGCGGATGACTTCGATCTGCTTATCGTGCCGTGACATCTGCTTATCGTGCCGTAGGGCCGTCTTCTCCAACGCCAGCACCCGCTCATGTAAGGTCG
This sequence comes from Bryobacteraceae bacterium, assembly GCA_035505095.1. Lineage (GTDB taxonomy): Bacteria > Acidobacteriota > Terriglobia > Bryobacterales > Bryobacteraceae > JOPF133. The sequence continues at coordinate 4,028 of DATJRE010000050.1, forward strand.
CGCTCATCTGGTTGCCTTGTGTGATTTTCTCTTTGATTCTACGCTGCCGGCGCGCATAGCGCCACTTTCCCGGCAACGTCGCCGTGGACGGCGGCGTCCTCAGGTGTAAGCCCCCGCCGGCCGCGGCACGCTATCCGGGCCTTGCGGGTGATCGGACCCGGATCGGGGAAACCTGAAAAGGGTCACCCGCAGCGATCCACTCGACGGGGATTTCGGGGATGAGCGGCTTCAACCAATCGGCACAGGACTGCATGCCCCATTCTTCCAGCCCTTCGTGGGAGATCATCACTACTGCCTTCTTCATTCCCAGGCTCATGGCGTCGCGCAGGTATTCGAAGGTGTCATGCTGCGGCGTCTCTCCCACCAGCGCCACATCGCAGGTGCGGAGCGCGGGCAGAACGCTCGAAAGAATGTGGGCGCAATCGCCGATGGTCTTCACCCGCAGGTCTCGATCACCCACCACCACCACGTTTTGCGTCCCTAACTTTGCCTGGACGTGGCGGGCCACCTCCAGCAAAGACATCTCGGGGATCTCATAGCGCCTCGGCCGGGTGTCGAGCTTATAGTATTCCGCCCACTCAAGTTTGCGGGCCAGGCCGGCAAAGATCGGGTCAGGCTTGCGCCGATGCCAGTGGTCGTGGATGCGCCACACCGCCATGCGGTTCTGTTCGGCGAACCGGATTTTAGCCTGACACACCGGATCCTTCACCATTACCTCGACCGGGTCGAAGCCATCCCAGAAGGTGCTTTCGTGGGAGATGACAAAATTCTTCCTGGCCGCCAGCGCCCGCTGGAGCACGCCGAAGGTGGACTGGAAAGTCGTGGCGACGCCAATCACCGGGATATTGGGATCGCCCAGGTGGAAGCGGTCGAAATACGAAGGGCCCCAGACGACGCCCTCCGCGGCCAGCTTTGCTTTGATGCGGTCGACGATCTGGGCGGCCGTGAGGGCATCCGCCGGTGCCGCCTCGGCCGATCCGGCCAACGCCGTGCCTGCCGCCAGAGCCGTACCGGCCCATCGCGCGAACCCGCGGCGGGAAATGCTCTCGTCCCTATCGGTTTTATCCATGCGTTCCCTCCTCAGGACCGGGGTATCCAACTGGGATCGGCGGTCTCCCAATACTCGACCGAGAGTGCGGGAAAGACGCCGCGCAACCATTTGGCCATCTCCGCGCAGCCCGGCGCTTCCGAGGCCAGATGGCCGATCGCCAGCATGGCGATCTTGCG
>DATJRE010000051.1:0-7335 GCA_035505095.1 Bryobacteraceae bacterium
TCGCGGCGGATGCGGGTGGTGTCGATGGCCAGGTGGTGCGAGAAATCCTGCGGCATGCGCTCGTTTTCCGGCAGGGCGTCGGCCGGCACCCCCAGAATCCGCCCGTGCCAACCGGCCACCCGCCCCCATTCCGCCAGGCGCTCGGCCCAGGAAGGCGCGATGGCTTCCCCTACGTTGTACGTGCGGCCGGCGGCGGCATCCCGAGTTGCCGCCAGCACCACCGCCTCGGCCACGTTCTCGACAAAGCCGTGGGTCCAGCGCCAGCGGGCGAAATCGTCCTGGAGTTTAATCTCGCCATTACCGGGGACCAGCTTCTGCACCCAGGGACGGAAGCGGTGGTAATCGTGAGGGCCGTACACCGCTGGAAACCGCAGGATGGTGACCGGCAGGCCGCTCTGTTCGCGCAGAGCGGCCTCCACCAGCACTTTATCGTATTGATCGGGAATCTCCACCGGCCCGGTGCGGTTGCGGTAGGGATAGCGCGACTCGCGCAGGGGCGCATCCTCGGCCAGGGGAATGGCCGTCGGCGGGCCGGATTCCAGCCGCTGCAGCCGCCCGTAGGCGGCGTACACATCGCAACTCGAAATCACCACGGCGCGTCCGGCGAAGCCGCGGAACAGTTCCACGAAACGCAGGGCATCGGCTTCGGTGAGCGCCCACATGTGCACCACCACGTCCGGAGCCAGCGCCCGGAGCTCGCGCGGCGGGTTGTGGAAATCGCCGTGGAGGTGCCGCACGCCTTCCGGCAGCTCGGTTTCGTGCTCGCCGCGATGGAACACCGACACCTCGTGGCCGAGGGCCTTCAGTCGCCGCACCAGGAAGGGTCCCGTGAGGCTCGTTCCGCCCAACACCAGCACACGCATACCCCCATGATACAATTCGGAAGAATCCACCCTAATTTCGAGGTTGCCTCCATGGCAGAGCAAACTGACCTCTCACGCCGTGATTTATTGAAAACCGCCGGAGCCGTAACGGCCGCCGCCGCCCTTCCGGTTCTGCAAGGCGCGCCCGCCATCCAGAAAGTGCGGGCCGCCAACGAGCAGGTGCAGTTCGGCATGATCGGCACCGGCAGCCGCGGCACCTATCTGTTGAAGCACCTGAAGAACATCGACAATGGCCGCTGCGTGGCGCTCTGCGACATTAACGCGGAGAACCTGGGGCACGGCGTCCAGACCATCGCCAACAATCCCAAGACCTTCAAGGATTACCGGGAGCTGCTGGCCTTGCAGGACGTGGACGCGGTCTTCGTCACCGTGCCCCTGTTCGTGCACTTCCCCCTCACGCGCGATGCGCTGATGGCCGGCAAGAACGTTTTCTGCGAAAAGTGCCTGGTGTTCAAGCCCGAGGAGGTCCACGCCTTGCGGGCGCTGGCCGCCGAGCATCCCAAGCAAACCCTGCAAACCGGCCTGCAGCGCCGCTACAGCTATTTTTACCAGACCGTGAAGCAGATGGTGGACAAGGGCATTTTGGGCGACGTGCACCACATCCATGCCCAGTGGCACCGCAACATGATCAACAAGCCCAGCTCGTTGTGGACCATGAAGCCGGGCGGGGAAGGCAACATTGCCAACTGGCGGCTGTACCGCTCGATGTCGGGCGGGCTGACGGCCGAGCTGACCTCCCACCAGGTGGATGTCTCCGACTGGATGTTCGGCTCGCAGCCCGAGTTCGTGATGGGCCTGGGCAGCCTGGACACCATCAAGGACGGCCGCGATGTTTACGACAACATCCAGTTGATCTACAAGTACCCCAAGGGACAGAAGCTGACCTACTCCTCCATCAGTACCAACCAGTTCCTGCCGTACTTCAACGGCAACCGTCCGGAGATGGGCGAGATTATCATGGGCACCGAGGGAACCGTGGAAATCACCGTGGGCGACGACGTGCATCCGGCCATCGCCTGGTGGTATCGCGAACCCCCCAAGACCGCTGCCACGGTGACCAAGGCGGGCCAGAAGAAGGACACCTTCGTAGCCGGCGCCACCATGGTGGCATCGGGCGGCGCCAACGGGCCGATCCCCATCATGACCAGCGATATGGAGTTCACCGGCAAGGAAGGCTTCCTGGACCGCGAGGTGAAATTCGCGCGCCGCTGGCTGACCGCCAAGGGCGTGCTGATGCAGGAAGAGGCCCGCAATCCGGTGGACGTGGAGCTGGAGAGCTTCTTCCAGAACTGCCGCGACGGCAAGCGCCCCCTGGCGGACCTGGAAGTGGGCATGGCCGATGCGGTGGCGGTGATCTTGTCGAACCTGTCGATGGACGAAGGCCGTAAGGTCTACTTCAACGAGATCGACAAAATGGGCCTGCCGGGCGCCAAGAAGTCGTAGCCTGGCGCGCGCCGCGCCTCGGGCGGCCGTGAATGCGCCGCCGGCCGGCGGTCAATGCTCGCGCTTCACGTGCTTCTTGCCATCGAGCACCTCGCGGACTTTCGCCGCCAGTTCCGGCAGGGTGAAGGGCTTCTGCAAAAACGGGATTCCCTTCATCCGAATCCCCTCCGCGATGAGGGCGTCGTCGGTGTAGCCGGACATCAGAATTACCTTCATCTGCGGATGCAGGGGCGCGGCCTTTTCGGTTAACTCGCGCCCGCCCATGCCCGGCATCCGGACGTCCGTGAGCAGAAGATCGATGTGCTGCTGCCTTTTGCAGATTGCCAGCGCGTCGGCGCCGTTTTCGGCTTCCAGTACGGTGTAGCCCTTGGCCTGCAGGAAGCTCAGCACCAGAATGCGCACGGCCTCTTCGTCTTCCGCCAGAAGAACGATTTCCGATCCCGAGGGCGCCAGGCTCATCGACGCCGCCGGCGGCCGCTGTTTTTCAGCCTGAGGCGCGGGATCCGCCACGCGCGGAAAGTAGATCCGAAAAGTGGTGCCGTGCCCCAGTTGGCTCGAAAACCGGATCTGCCCGCCGCTCTGCTCCACGATCCCGAAAACCGTCGACAAGCCCATCCCCGCTCCCAGCGCGTAATCCTTGGTGGTGAAGAACGGCTCGAAAAGGTGGCACTGGGTATCGTCGTCCATGCCGACGCCGGTATCCTTCACCGCCAGCATGACGTAGTTTCCGGGCTTCACGTACTCCGCCGCGGCCGGCTCCCGCACCTCCACGGTTCGGGTTTCAATGGTCAGGGTTCCCCCATGCACCATGGCATCGCGGGAATTCAGGGCCAGGTTCATGACGATCTGGCCGATTTCCGCGGGGTCGGCGCGAATGAACCCGCGCGGCGGAACATGCGCCACCACTAATTCAATATGATCCCCCAGCACCCGGCGAAGCATTACGTCCATCCCCGCAATCACCGCATCCAACTGCAACACCTTCGATTGCGATACCCGTTTGCGGCTGAAGGTGAGCAGTTGCCTGGTCAGCTCCGCCGCACGCAGGGCGGAGTTCTTGATGACCTGGAGATGTTCGCGATGCCGCTTGTCGTCGAGAGCGGTCGATTCGAGCAACAGCTCGCTGTACCCCAAAATGCTGGTCAGAAGATTATTGAAATCGTGCGCAACTCCGCCGGCCAGTCTTCCGATGGCTTCCATTTTCTGGGCCCGGCGGAGGTGGTCCTCGCCGGACCGCAGGGCTGCTTCGGCTTTCCGGCGCTCGGTCACGTCGTTGATGCTCAGCAGGATCAGTTGCACGGCATCCAGTTGCCGTGCGCTTAGGAGCAGAATCTTGCGGCCGGCCTTCTGAAACTCCCGCTGCACCTCGACATCTTCGAAGGGTTGGTTCTCCAGAACTTTGCGCAGCAGCGCGTGAATTTCCGGAATGTGCCACTGGCCGCCCTCCAGCCGATGCAGCAAATGCCCCACGGTAGTTTCCGGCACGCTCAGAAAGCACCGGTAGAAGGCCTGGTTGGCGCTGCGGATGCGCATTTCCGTATCCAGCACCAGCAGCGGCTGCGCCACGCCATCCACAATATAGTGCAGGAAATCGCGCGACTCGGCCAGTTCGGCATTGCGGGTGCGCAGTTCTTCCTGTGCGTGCTTGCGCTCGGCAATCTCCCCCTGCAGTTGGGCGTTCAGCAGCTCGGCGGCCTCCCGGAGTTCATGCTCCCGTACGGTGCTCAGCATGAGTGCCTGGTTCACCCGGGTGACTTCCTGGTGAAAAGGGGTAGTCTCGGTAACCTGGATCATGATCGCGGCGGGAGTGCCGTCCGGGCCGAGCAGCGGCCACATGGAATAAGACCAATAGAACGGGTCGGCGGTGGGGCGATCCTCGCCTATATGGGTTTCGGCCTGCCCGGTGTCATGTACCCGGTCGAGCAGGCGCAGGCATTCCTCGCCCGCGGGGACCACCTGGGCGAACGCGCTTCCGATCAATTCTTGCTTCGATTTGCCCACCAGCCGGCAGAAGGGCGGGTTGACGTAGCCGATCACGTGCCCGACCCCTTCTACCGCGGCGACAGGCATGGGGGACTCTTCGGCCGCCGGCTCGCACAGCGCCGCCATGTCGACTTTTCGCTTTGCCCCCTGCGTTACCCTCCTGCTCATGAACTGCCACCTGGCTGCGGGTTCGGATTCCGTGAGCTTACTCCTTTCGCGAGGACCTGTCCACCCGCCTGGGCGTTCCTGAGATCAGCCGGTCGTAGCTGGTGAGCCTTTGCCTGATCACCACGCCTTTGGCGGTAATTTCGTACTCGCGGATAAATTTGGCATGATCGCTGGCGCGCATCTTCACCACCATGATGATTTTGCGCAACTGGCCTTCGATTTCCACATACCGGAGGCGGATGATATCGTCGGTAAGGAATGAGATGGAGTAACTGGTAAAGGCAAGCTCGGTAAAGGAGTCCTCCAACTCCAGGGTACTCAGAACGGTGACACCGATGCCGGTTAGAGCGAAGATCATGCGGTAAAGCGATTCGCGGAAATCGCTGCGAAAAGCCGGCGCCAGGGCCATTTCGAAGCCCTCCAGCGAGTCGATCACCAACCGTTTGGCGCCGATTTTTTCGATGCCCTCCAGAATCTCGTGCATGGCTTCGTCCACCGAGAGATCCAGGGGCCGCAGGTAAATCACTTGCAGTTGCCCGGCGTCCAAGGCAGCCCCTAAATCGAGAATCAAGCTTCCGGCCCGCACGGCGTATTCCTGGGGCCGCTCCTGAAATACGGCCACGATGCCGGGCTCTCCCAGGTGCGTGCCGGCGGCGATAAACTGGGTTGCCAGGAGCGATTTGCCGGTGCCGGAAGGGCCGGCGATCAAAACGCTGTCGCCTTCCGGAATGCCCCCGCCGAGCATCTTGTCGAGTTCGGGAATGCCCATGGAAAGGCGTCTTTTTGCGGGTATCTTTCTCGGCCGGCCGGACAGCCCCAGGGTACGCGAGAAGGCCTGCAGACCGGCATCCGTAATGCGGAACATGTGCAGGCCCGGGACCGACGTCTGGCCGCGCAGTTTCATGATTTGCAGCTTGCGTACAATCGAATTTCCTTCCACAATCTGGTACAGCCAGATCAGCCCGTCGGAGACCGTGAATACGGGGTTGTCGCGCAGTTCGACGTCGGTGTATTCGCCGATCAGAAAGGTGGTGGCCTCCCAACTGGTCAACAGAAGGCCCAGACGCTGCACGAACAGTTGTATGCCCATGCTGGTATCGTCGTTCTGCGCTCTGCGCATCACCGTGCGAAAGGAATCCACGACCACGAAGCCGGGGCTGGCGGCTTCTACCTGTTTGGTGATTTCCTCCAGGATTCCTTCAAGCCCGCGCTCCTCCAGTACCTGGCCCAGATTGATGAAGCGAATGGCCCGGTTCAACTTCGAAGAGTCGAAGAAGGAATATTGCTGCTGGTAGCGCAGCATTTTCAAGGCGGGCTCGCCAAGGACGGTGAAGTAAAGCGCGGGTCGCTCCGGCGTGGCATTGGCGAACACGAACTGATGCGCGAGAGTGGTCTTGCCGGTTCCCGGAGCGCCCGCGATGATGTTAAACGAGAACTCCGGGAGGCCCCCGCCCAGAATCTCATCGAGGCCGGAGACGCCCGTGGGTAGCTTCTTGATCTCGACTTTCTTTTGTGGGGTCATTATAAGTTTGTTCTCTCTCCCGATTCTGCTAAGTCGGGCCACACATCGTGGATTAAGATGAGGGTCAGATGTTCTCCGATGAATGTAGTTAGTAGCTCGATCAGCTCCGCGATAAGCATAGCCCCTGCCTGGGCCGCGTCGTCATCATGAAGTTCGTTTAAACCCTCTAAAGAGCCGTCGGGCCGGACACTCAGCTTGCTAAGTCCCGGCACTTGCGCCTTGGACAGGGCCAGGGCGCGATGCAGCAGCGCGCAAAAACCGGCTACGCCGGCGAGTGTCACCAGGCGGCGGCGCAGTTTCTCGGAAACGCGCACCGCGGCAGACATCCTGGTAACGGAAGGATTGCCACTGGCGGTTTCGTAAGCAAGAAGCCGCTGGGCCAGTTCCCACGACGGGGGACTTGGGGAGGTTCGATTCATCGGCTATCCACAGAGAAGCGCATCTGATCAGAGCCTTCTTTCGCAGCCCGCAATCGGACACCGGGATAGCGGGATGTGGCACGATTACGCCCGGTTTCGATCGATTCTCCGGCGGCATAACACAGAAGGTTGCGCGCGTGCGCAAACTTTTCCCCGTCCCGCGCGAGGCACGAAGGCCGGGAATCTCATTCAGGGCGCAGTTCATTTCTGCCCGCTAAACTTAACGAGTATTCAGCCACTCTAACACAACCCGGCAGGCCGATAGGTTCCCGCGCCCCTTTCCGGCGGACCGTAGTACGATCCAGAACACTAAACATAAAGAACACTAAACAGGGACCGCTTTGACGATCGGCGGGTGCGGCTGAGTGCCTGCCAGGCGGTCAGAGGCACCATCGCCGGCGCTTCTTCAAGCGGGCTGTGTATCTGGGTAGCAACTTGGGAATTGGAGCGCGAGCACACGCCGCGCGGAGCAGGACAATCCCTTGGCTTGCCCCATAACGGCTACGTCATGATCCACCACCCGGCACCCCGGCATCTTTCGGAACACGCGCAATCGGTCCCCGCAAGCGAGCCGGGCGAACGCTTGACTGCCGGCGCGGGATACCCTCCGCAGTGGTTCGACGAGCTGCAATTCGCGGGCGACAGTTACCTGACGGCCGCGGATCTGGAACAGGATGCCGCGCTGGGCCCATCCCGCCGCATCCAGGCGCTGTTGCGCGATGGCGGCCGACTGCACTGCGACTTACGCTTGCGGCTCCGGACGATGAGTAACTTACACTAGCGCCGCCGCGCGCGCCACTCCTCCGCCGTGATTTCCCAGATCTCCGTTGGAAGTGTGCCGCACACGTACTTGCCCTGCTCTACCGCAATCACCCGCATACCCTGCTTTTCGGAAATCCGCCGCGACGCGGTGTTC
>DATJRE010000052.1:0-16013 GCA_035505095.1 Bryobacteraceae bacterium
AGAACGACCCGATCATCAGGCCCACCGCCTGGAACAGAGCGATGTTGCCGTTCTGCTTCGGCGTCAGGGAAAAGCGCTGGGAAATATCGGGCAGGATCGTCCCCAGCATGGCGGCGATCATTCCGTAGACAAAGATCGCCAGGATGGCGGCTGTGATGAGCATAGCCCTTGATACTATCACCGAAGGGCCCCGCCCAAGGCAGGCGCAATCTACCGCCATCCAGCGGCAGCGGGAAGTGGAATCCCCTCCCATCGGCCCTGGCCCCGGCATTCGGGCGCCCGGCCCGCCGGAGGTAGTCTCACGGCAAGCCGACTTCTGCCCCGATCGAAAAATGTACCTCGCACCAGGTCGAACCGGCGCGGTTTCGGGCCCCACAAGAACATTACCCGCGCCTGGGCGGCGTCGCGTTCTGCAATCCAACAAAAGAAGGTATGAACGCGTACAAAAAAGCCGCGGCCAGGCGGCCTGCCCAATATTTAAATCCTGCATTTGCCTCAATTTGCCCTGGGGATATTTCCAGTTGTGGGGCGATGCACGCTATAGTTTACACGAAGGCGGAACTTCGCTTTCCGCTCGGTTAACCCGGTATGTCGCCCGCTGCAAATATCGACAGAACTCTTCCCCTGCCTGGCAGGACACGTCTGAACACTGCAAGAATCGGCCTTGCCGCCGTGGTGCTGCTGGTCATCGTAGGATTCTCCTTCCATCAATGGCAGCAATATAGCCGCGCCAACACGCAAGCCTCCCAAATCACGCAAGCCGTTGAATCGGTCGACCAGGTCCTCTCCGGCCTCACCGACGCGGAGACCAGCCAGCGCGGATTTCTACTTACCGGCGAGGACCGGTACCTGGCGCCCTACCAGGAAGCCGTGCGTGCCCTTGCGGATCAGTTGTCCGCCGTTCGAAACCGCCTGGGGATGCGCCCGGACGAAGCGCGCCATGTGGCGCTGCTGGGCACCCTGGCCACCCGCAAACTCGCGGAGTTGCAACAAGCCATCGATCTGCGGCGGGCGGGAAGCCCTGCCCCGGCCACCGCCCTGGCCCTGAGTGACGAAGGCAAACGGACCATGGACGCGATTCGTGCAGTTTGCCGGGATATAAAAACCGCCGAAAAAGGCCGCCAACGCCAGGCTTCCATCCAGGGAGAAACTGCCGCGAGGACCACTCTTCTGGCGACCTCGGTAGCCTCGCTGGGACTCCTCTTTCTGTTTGCGCTCCATCTCGCACCTGGCGCTGAGGTCCATCCGCGGTACCCCGTAAGAGCGCTGCCCGTGCGGTATGGTGTTGCCGTTGCCTCAGCCGCCGCCGCCTTCCTGCTCCGAATCGCGTTGACGCCGCTGATTGGGCCCACGGAACTTGGCTTTGCCATGGCGCTTCCAGCCGTTCTCTTAGCCGGCTGGTTCGGCGGGCTGGGCCCTGGTGCGCTCTGCGTTTTGATCTCCGGGTTCGCCTCCGCCTATTATTTCGCGGAGCCGGTGGGGTCGTTCCTGATCAACAATCAGACCGATCAGATCTCGTTCGTGATCTATCTCGTGCTCGGCTTTGGCATTGTGTACCTTGGCGACTCCCAGCGGCGGGCCGTGGAACGCGCGCTTCGTTCGGAGAGTGCCGAACAGACTGAACGGCAACGCTTCGAGACAACCTTGAGGAGCATTGGTGACGCCGTAGTGGCTACCGACGCGGACGGGCGTGTGACCTTCGCCAACAGGGTCGCGCTCTCGCTGTTGCGCTGGCCGGAGCCCGAGATCTCCGGCAGGCCCCTCGATGAGGTCTTTCGCATCGTGAACGAGGAGACTCGCGCAACCGTAGAAAGTCCTGTCGCAGGGGTGCTCGGTGGAGGCGGCATCGTCGGACTGGCCAACCACACGGTTCTCATCGCGCGGGATGGGACCGAGGTGCCCATCGACGACAGCGCGGCTCCCCTCCTGGGCTCCGGCGACAAAATGCAAGGCGCAGTGCTGGTGTTCCGCGATATCACCGCGCGCCGCCACGCCGAAGCGGCCAGCCGCCTGCTGGCGTCCATCGTGGAATCCTCCGGAGACGCCATCTTCAGCCAGGATTTGAACGGCATTGTCACAACCTGGAACATCGGGGCAGAGCGCATTTTCGGATACACCGCCGACGAAATGATCGGGAAACCGTCTTCGGTTTTGGCGGCCCCTCAGTTTCCGGATGAGATGGTCCAGATTCTGGAGTGGGTGGCACACGGCGAGCGCGTGGACCAGTACCGCACCATCCGCCGCACCAAATCGGGAGGCCTGATTCACGCCTCGGTTTCCGTTTCACCCGTGCTGAATGCCGCGGGGCGCATTACGGGCGCTTCCAAAATCATCCGCGATATCACCGTTCAGGTCGAGGCGCAAAAGGAAGTTGCCGAGCAGCGCGAGCGCTTGCGGGTCACCCTCAGCAGCATCGGCGACGCGGTCCTTTCTACCGATAGCGCCGGCCGCCTTTCCTACCTCAATCCTGTCGCTGAGCGCTTGACCGGGTGGACCAACCAGGAGGCCAGCGGCCGGCCGATCGAGGAAGTCTTCCGCATCGTCAACGAGATCTCGCGCCAAACGCTTGAGAACCCCGCGGCCAGAGTGCTGCGCGAAGGCAAGGTCGTCGGTCTGGCGAACCACACCCTGCTGATTGCACGCGACGGGACCGAAATCGCCATCGACGACAGCGCCGCTCCCATTCGCGATGCCCGCAACGAAGTGATCGGCGTGGTGCTGGTCTTCCGCGATGTGACCGGCAAGCGCGCTACCGAGAAATTGATGATGCAGCAGGCCGCCGAGCTTCGCCAGCGGGCTCGGCTCATGCAGCGCGTCGTCTGCTTCGTGCGCGACCTGGAGGATCGTATCGTCTATTGGAACCCAGGGGCAACCGATCTCTACGGGTTTTCGGAGGCCGAAGCCGTTGGGCAGATAAGCCATTCGTTGCTGCATACCGCGTTCCCCATTCCTTTGGATCGCATTCGGGCGCGGATGTACAAGTCCGGTGAATGGGATGGCGAGTTGGTCCACACGCGGCGCAATGGCACGCCGTTCACCGTGGCGAGCCACTGGGCGCTCCACCACGACGAAGATGGCAAACCCGTCTCGATCCTGGAAATGAATATCGACATTACCGACCGCCTGGAACTGCTCGCGAAGGAGCGGGCGCTCGCCTCGGAAAAGGCCTTGCGCGAAACCGAAGCGGAGCTCGCGCGCGTGTTGCGGGCGCTATCCGTCAGCGAATTGGCCACCTCCATCGCTCATGAAGTGAATCAACCGATTGCCGGCGTGGTGACCAATGCCGAGGCCGGTCTACGCTGGCTCGGCGGCGCAGCGCCGGATCTGGAAGAAGCCAGAGTGTCGCTGGGGCTGATCGCCCGGGATGCCAACCGTGCCAGCGCGGTGATTCGCCGCATCCGCGAGTTTCTCAAGAAGGAACATTCTCAGACCGCGTCGATCGACCTGAATGACGTCGTCAAAGAAGCCGTCGCGCTCACTCGCGGCGAGATAGAGAAGCGCTCCATCAACCTTAGCACGCAGCTTTCGGGCAATCTTCCGTGCGTGCGCGGAGATCGAATCCAGTTGCAGCAGGTCGCCGTCAATTTGATCCTGAATGCGGTAGAAGCCATGGTGGATGCGCCGCCGCCGCGAGATTTACTCGTAACCTCCGGAAAGACCGGCGATGGCGGCGTGCTGGTCGCCGTGCGCGACAGCGGCGCCGGAATCGATCCCGCCAATCTGCATCGCATATTCGATGCTTTCTTTACCACCAAGCCCGCGGGCATCGGCATGGGACTATCGATCTGCAGATCCATCGTGGAGGCCCATGGAGGGCGAATCTGGGCGGACGCCAACCAGGGATCCGGACTCACGGTGCAATTTGGTTTACCGGCCGAAGCGGCTGCCGGAAAAGTCTACACCGCGAGTGAGGCATCATAGAGGGCATGGGTTCCGAAGGCCCCGTGGTGGTTGTGGTGGATGACGATGTTTCGGTACGGGAGGCACTCCGGAACCTTCTCCGCTCCGTCGGATTGCAGGTGAAAACATTCGACACCGCCCGGCAGTTCCTGGCGGACGGGCGGCCTGAGGCGCCCGGCTGCCTCATATTGGACGTCCGGCTTCCCGGATTGAGCGGGCTCGATCTGCAGCGCGAACTCGCCAACGCCCAGATCGACATACCCATCATCTTCATCACCGGGCACGGCGATATTCCGATGTCGGTCCGCGCGATGAAGGCAGGCGCCGTCGAGTTCCTTACCAAACCGTTTCGCGATCAGGACCTCCTGGATGCCGTCCAGGAAGCCATTGCGCGCGACCGTGAGGCGCGGGCACAATGGCGGCAGACCCAGGAATTGCGCACCCGTTACGACTCGCTAACCGCACGGGAGCGGGAAGTGCTGGTGCTGGTCGTTCGCGGTTTGATGAACAAACAGATTGCCGGCCAGCTAGGCACCACCGAGGCAACCGTAAAGCTGCATCGCGGGCGTGTGATGCACAAGATGCAAGCCAATTCCCTGGCCGATCTCATCCGGATGGCCGAAAAACTCGATCTGCCCACTGTGAAATCGGCGCGGGTCTAATCCGCGCTGTCCGCGCGCCATACTCCCGCTAGACCAAAGTCTAGTCCGATTCGCCCAAGGCAGACTGGCGCCAGCCCAAGACGCGGGATCAAACTAAAGTCATAGGTTACAAGGTTCGGGCTCCGGCGCAGCAAACCAGAAGCTTGGGGCACACGTTCTCTCGAGCCCTCGGAACACGCCGGTGCGTACCTTCCGTTCAGCAAATGGCAGGGCTTGTCTATGAGACTGCAAAGAATGTGGAACCGTTATGCTGCCGCCAATAGGAAGTACCGGAGACTGCTGATGCGTGGGCCGATTGGACAGGCCACTGGTCCGGACAGCCCATTAGCGCGCGCTCGGGATGAAGAAACCAGGGCCCTCGCGGAATATCTGCGGGTGCTTCGGGGAGTCAACCGGCACGCGCCGGAAGGCAAGCTGGTGGATCGTGGGGAACCGTGTCCAATTTAATCGCAATTGTCGACGACGACGAATCCATACGTGATTCGCTAAGGGCTCTGCTGAGATCCGCAGGTTATCACGTAACTACATTTGAGTCGGCTGAGGTATTTCTGAAGTCCGGTGTGGCAACCGGGGCCTCCTGCGTCATCCTCGACGTTCGCATGCCTGGAATGGACGGACCGGAACTGCAAGTCCGGCTTCGGAACGAGCATTCCCGTGTTCCCATTATTTTTATCACGGCGCACGATGACGGCCCGGTTCGCGAACGGGTCCTCCGGGCCGGCGCGGTGGATGTGCTCAATAAACCGTTTGCACCCACTGCATTACTCTCAACCGTTCAGTCAGCGTTGCGAAAGGAGGCGAAAAATGCGGCAGATTGCTCTCCTGGTGGATGACGAGCAGCCGCTGCGGGCCTATGTCTCGGCAGTTCTGCGCCAGGAAGGTTTCGAAGTGGTGGAGGCCGGGGACGGAATCGATGCGCTATCGATTGTCCACCGTATGCACGGCACCGTGGACGTTCTCGTGACGGATATCAAGATGCCGCGCATGAATGGCATCGACCTGGTAAGGGCAGTCAAAAGCGAGTATCCCGGGGTTCCCGTCGTTTACATTTCCGGGGAATCCTTGCGCGAGGAACTCCATAACCCGCGAACCCGTGTAGTGTTCCTTCAAAAACCGTTTGGGCCCCCCGCGATTCTGGCCGCTGTTCAAACGGTCATTGCACCGGCCCGCGCCGACAGCCAGGGTTGCTCGGATGCCGCTGGTTTCAAGCTGCCGTCCTTCGGCGCATGCAGTAGTTCGGGAGAGTAAAGTGTCGTAGCAAGGTGTCATTGTGATGGTAGTGCGAGCAGCCGTTATGCATGCGAGCCCCGTTCAAATCGATAGTTTGAAATCTGTGGGATCACAAGTCGCTATCCTCTACGGCGAGGCCCACGGGCTGGTGATAGAGGGATTTCGAACCATCATTGCGCGCCGCCACCGAATCATCGGCGCCGTTAGGGACGGGCTCGATCTGGTGGATGCCGCGCTTCGGTTGAAGCCAGACCTGGTGGTCCTCGCCATCTCCTTGCCCAGGCTGAATGGCATTGAAGCGGCCCGCCTGATCAAGACCAAGCTGCCTAAAACCAGGATACTGTTCCTTACCCGCCACGACGGCGCCAGGTACATCCAGGCGGCGATGGCCGCGGGAGGGGATGGTTACCTCCTCAAATCGGACGACCCTCAATGCGTGCTGGAGGCCATCAGGAAAGTCATGGCCGGGCAGGTCTATCTTTCGCCTCAACTCTCCGCCGAATATTTGTCGCATCGGCGGCGCCCCGAAGAAGTCGCCGGCAAATTGCAGTTGAGTACACGAGAACGGCAAGTCCTCCAACAAATCGCCGAAGGGTATTCTGCTAAGGAGGTCGCCTGGGCCTTGCGGATCTCCGTCAAAACCGTGTCGTTCCATCGGGAAAATATCAAACGAAAACTGGGCGTGCGGAGCACCGCGGACCTCACCCGGCGGGCCATGGAATTGGGTCTGACTTCACCCCCGGAATCCGCCTAGAGTGTTTGCATGCCTGGGTCTCCAGCGGCTTGATCCGGTTGGCCCGATTGCCAACCCACGCGCCTGGGGTGCACACGTTAGATGATTTCACAGCTTCTCACTCTCGTGACTCTGATTGATCGGAGCCGCGGCCATCAGGGAGTGTCTGTCAACGCGGGCCAACCGCATAACATCGGGGTCAGAGACCTAGCAGTATTCCCGGTTCCTTTGAATCGTGTGTTCCGGTAACCTTGTCTTATACAGCTATCTGCAGATGACTTTCCTTTGATGGCGAGTCAGAGGAGGCCGGCGTAACGCCGTTGTGCGCGTGATCGCCGTGCCTCTTCGTGAAGGCAGCCAAGGCGTTGAAAACGGTCCAACCAACGCGACATGTCCTGTTCATAGGCGCTGCAGACGGCGAACAGGCATCGCTGCGCCAGATTCTGGATCCGGCAGGTTGGGAATTGCAATCCGCCTTCACCGCGCGCCTTGGCATGGACGCGCTTCGGCGCCATAGCCACGCCACCCCCGTAGTGATCTGCAATTACATTCTGCCGGATGGCGATTGGAAACTCATTCTGGCGGCCGTGCATAGAATGCCGATTCGCCTTAGCCTGGTCGTCTCTTCGCGGCTGGCCGACGAACGCCTTTGGGCAGAGGTGCTGAACCTGGGAGCCTTTGATCTTCTCCTTGGAGATCCTTTCGATCGGCATGAGGTGCTTCGCGTAGTTGAGAATGCCTGGTGGGCTGGTGAAGGAAATGCCCAATATGCGTCGCCGCGGAACCGCCCTCCGGAACGCGCGCAGGGTACCAAATCCAGAAAGGTGGTGGCAGGTGGCGGCTTTTAGCCTGGACTTCGATCAATTACGACAGTCCGAAGCGGAAGCAAGCGCCGGCCGTCACCCAGGCGCCACCGCCGCGCCGTCCCGGCTTTACGAAAAGGCATGAAACATGAGCGCAGTCCTGATTGTCGATGATGAACCGGCCATTTGCGAATTGATCGCCAATGTTATGCGATCTGCCGGCTGGCAGGCCATCTGCGCAGCGAATGGGCAGCAAGCCGCTTCCGCGTTGGAAGCTTCTTCAGGCCGCATCGATCTGATTCTCACCGACCTGGCGATGCCAATCATGGATGGACTCCAATTGATCGGCCTGGTCCGCAGCCTTTACCCGGGGATCAGGATTGTCTGTATGAGCGGGTGCCCCGACCGGGTCCCGCCCGGTGTTGCTTTTCTTCACAAGCCCTTCACTGTGTTGAAGCTGTTAACGGCCATCCGGGGATACCATACCGCCTAGCGTAAGCCGATCACCGGGCGGAACGGGTCGTAGGGCGCCGCGTGGACGGAGAGCCATCCATTTTCATCCCCTCTCGTGCCGAAGCGAAGCGCCGCCGTCTCCTGTTCACAAAATTCGCCAACAATCGTCTCAATCCTATCAATCATTTACAGACTTACCCCTGCGGAACCCCGAAACCCGCATGTTACCGTGAACCTGTAAACAAAGCTGCTCGCTCGCTGAGCGCAGCCCGTTTGGTAGAGTACGTACCGGCGCCTGAACTGATCAGAGGCCTTAAAGTCCGGTTGGCATGCGTATTCGAGCTTTCGGAAGGCGACCGGCGGCGGCAGGTTCTCTTTGACGGGGAGAATCAGTCGCAGTCGGACGGGTTACGGAACCGGTTCCAATGTCCCGGCGCCAATCAGCGCCGCCAAAGCATAGAACGACACGAAAAAGAACCAAAAGATAGCCTGAAAACCTCCAGTTCCTCGCCAATTCCCCGCATTGCGCCCCCTCCGCGCCCTCAGCCTCCTTGGCGTCTCCGCGTAAAATCCGCTCCCTCTGCGACCCTTCCCTACCCTGCGTTTTCTCCGCGCTTGTTGGGCGTCTCCGCGTCTCTGCGTCTCCGCGTCTCCGCGTCGAATGGGCCCCGCGTCGAATGGGCCCCGCGGCCCGCAATCCCCTGCCGCCTGTTACAATCGAGCTTCCCGTGAAGGATCCGCTTCTCGGGCCCCTGGCTGCCATTGCCTCAGGGATCCTGGTTTCGCGCTTCGTACCATTCTCCAAAATCGAATTGCTGGGAGCCATGGCCGCCTTCCTGGTTCTCGGCATTCTGGCCCTCTTCGCCGGGGCGCCTCGCCAGTCGCGCTGGCTGGCCGCCACCTGCGGCGGCCTCGCCCTTTTCGCCTCGGGCGCCCTCCTCACCCTGCTCCACGCCCCCGGCCCTCCGCCTGAGTTGGACGTCGAAGGCCGCGAGATCGTCATCCTGGGCGGCTGCGTGGTCGAGCCGCCCGCCATTTCCGGCGAGCGCGAGCGCTTCGTCCTGGAACTGGAGCCGCATGCCCGCGCGCAGGTCACCCTCTACACCAAGGAAGGCGAGACCTTGCCCACGCTCGCCTACGGCCAGAAGGTCGAAGTCGACGCGCGCGTCCGCGTCCCCCGCAACTACGGCAACCCCGGCGCTTTCGATTACGCCCACTACCTGGCCCGCAAGGATATCTTCTGGACTGCCTCCGCCGCCGCGGACACCCTCCACATCCTGCCCGGCCGCTGCGGCTCGCGCTTCCAGAAGGCGGTCATGGATGTGCGCGCCGCCGCGCTCGCCCGCATCAGCCGGCTCTATGGCGGCGACTCGTACCGCACCGGCATGATGCAGGCCATGCTCGTCGGCCAGAACTATCAACTGCAAAAGGTGTGGACTGAAGATTACCGCTCCACAGGCACCTTCCACGCTCTGGTGATCTCCGGAACCCACGTCGCCATCCTGGCGGCCTTTTTCCTGTTCCTGCTGCGCCTGTGTTTCGTGCCCGAGACCGCCGCCCTGATGGCCACCGCCCTGGCCGCCTGGTTTTACGCCGTGATGACCGGCTGGCAGGCCCCTTGCACGCGCGCCGCCGCCGGACTCACACTGCTGCTGGCCTGTGGTTATCTGTACCGCCGCCGCCGCGCGCTCAATGCGCTGGCCGCCGTGGCCCTGGGCTTCCTGATCGTCGACCCCGACCAACTCTTCGACGCCAGTTTTCAGCTCACCTTTCTGGCGGTCGGGTTCCTGGGCGCGTTCGCCGTTCCCCTGGTGCAGGCCACCTCCGGTCCTCTAGCACGCGGCCTTCAAGGCCTCAAAGACACCGGCCGCGACCCGCATCTGCCCCCGCGCGTGGCCCAGTTCCGCATCGAAATGCGCCTGCTCGCCGAAACGCTGCGCCTGCCGCATTGGGCCGTCACCTTCCCTGCGCGCTTCCTGTTCTTCGTCTACGAAATGGTGGTGACTTCGGCCATTATCCAACTGGGGCTGGCGCTGCCCATGGTCGTGTACTTCCACCGCGTGGGCCTCTCCGGCCTTTCCGCGAACGCCTTCGTGGTGCCCCTGCTGGGCATCTTCGTTCCGCTCGGCTTCGTGGCCGTGGCCACCGGCTGGGTGTGGGTGGCGAAACTGGCCGCGGGCCTGCTATGGCTATCCGAACGGGTGGTCCACTGGCACGCCGCCATCGAGCCGGCCTGGCGCATTCCCACCCCGCCCCTGTGGCTGGCGATCGCCTTCTCCGCCGCCCTCATCGCCGCCGCCGCCGCGCGCGGCCGATGGTGGCGCATCGCCACCATTTCCGCCGTCGCGGTCTTCCTGGGTCTGCTGCTATGGGAGCCGTTCCCGCCCGAAATCTGGCCCGGCGAGCTGGAAATGACCGCCATCGATGTCGGCCAGGGCGATAGCATCCTGGTGGTCTTCCCCAACGGCCAGCGCCTGCTCGTGGATGGCGGCGGCATCCCCGCTTTCGGCCATCAGCAGCACAGCCAGCTCGATACCGGCGAGGACGTAGTCGCTCCCTACCTCTGGTACCGCGCCTTCCGCTCGGTGGATGTGATCGCCCTTTCCCACGCCCACGAAGATCACATCGGGGGCCTGCCGGCCCTCTTGGACGATTTCCATCCCCGCCAATTGTGGACCGGCGCCACCCAGGACAGCCCGCTGTGGGACGCTCTGCGCGCGCGCGCCCTCCGGGCCGGCGTCAAGATTGTGCCCCAGATCGCCCCCGCGCACTTCGCCTTTGGCGGCGCCGAAATCGACGTGCTGGCGCCCTTTGCCGATTACGTCCCCGGCGATACGCCCAAGAACAACGATTCGCTGGTCCTGCGCATCCGCTACGGCCGCCACAGCTTCCTGCTCTGCGGCGACGCCGAGCGCCCCATCGAACGCCGCATGATCGACGAAAACGAGATCCAGCACGTGGACGTGCTCAAAGTGGCCCACCACGGCAGCCGCACCTCCTCCACCGAGGAATTCCTGGACCTCGCCCAGCCCGAGTTCGCGGTCATCTCCGCCGGTTTCGAGAACAGCTACGGCCACCCGAACCGCGACGTGCTGGAGCGCCTCGCCGATCACCACAGCATGACCCGGCGTACCGACCGGGATGGCCTGGTGACCATCCGCAGCGACGGCCACCGCCTGTTTCTGGAAACCAACCGCGAGCAGGCCAACCGGCTGCTCGCGCCGGCGTTTTTCCCATAGGGCCGGCTCCATTCGGCCGGTCAGCTTGCGTAATTCCCCGCTCCCCTTTCGTATACAGTGTGTATGGCAGCCATGGTAATGGCATTCTCGCAAGGGCTGGAAACCGAGGCTCGCACCATCGCCCTCGCCCTCCAACGCAAAGACCCGGAGTTCCTCAGCCGGCTGGTGGCGCAGTACCACTACCGCCTGCTGCGCTATCTGATCCACCTGACCGCCCGGCCGGAACTCGCCGAAGACCTCGTGCAGGAAACCTGGCTCCACGTGCTGGAACGTGCCGCGCAATACAACGGGCGTTCCCGCTTTGAGCCGTGGATCTTCTCGATCGCCCGCAACCTGGCCATCGACGACCTGCGCCGCCGGATGGCCGTCAACAACCCCGCGCCGCCGGATGCCGAGCGGGTGCTGGAATTCGCCGCTTCGGACACCCAGTCTCCGTTTCTGGCCGCGGCCAAAAGCGAGGACGCCGTGCGAATCGCGGCCGCCATGGGAGCGCTGGAGCCCATCTACCGCGAAGCCCTTCTGCTGCGCTTTCAGGAAGACCTTTCGCTCGAAGAAATTGCCCAGGTCGCGGGGGCGCCGGTCTCTACCGTCTCGTCGCGCATCTATCGCGGCCTCGCCATGCTGCGATCCCAATTGGAAGGGAGCACCCATGCCGTTTGAATCGCATGAAAAAGCGCGCCGCCTGCTGGACCGGGCCGCCGTGGAAGGCATCTCCCCGGAAGAGCAGCGCTGGCTCCACAGCCACACCGCCCAGTGCGCCGAATGCGCCGGTTACGCCGAACTGTCGCAGCGCGTCCTTGGCGCGCTCGATGCGTTCGCCTTCGATTTTGACCCTGCCGGCCCGCTTCGCGTGCAGGAAGCGCTCCGCCGCCGTGCGGCCCTCGCCCCATCGCACCGGCTTGCCAAAGCTGTCCCGGTTGCGATCGGGCTGACGATTGTAGGTTCCCTGGCGATGTATCAGCCCGCGGCTTGGCTGGCCGGGCGATGGAGCGTGGCAGCCCCCGCCTGGCAAATCGCCTTTGCGGCCTTCTGGTTTTTGCCTTCGATGCTGCTCACCTTGCTGCTGTTGTTCCCGGGGCTTTTCCTCCGCGATGGTTCGAGCGGCGATGGAGAGACATTATGAAACGCGCACTGGAATTGATTCCCACGCCGGCCAAGGCGCTGGCCGCGTCCGTGTTCGTGATCATCGCCGGCCTGTTTTCCTGGCTGGCGGGCAGCCACTGGATCCCGGAATTGGCCGGCGTTGGCGGAGTGGTAATCGGCGCGTTTGCCGCCGCGTTCGTCCTTCTGGCCGGCTACGTGTACGCCGATGCGCGGCGGCGCGGGATGCCACCGGTCGCCTGGACGGCGCTTGTCGTGCTGGTTCCCAACGCCCTCGGCTTCGTGTTTTACTTCGTCCTGCGCAAGCCGCTGGTGCACTCCTGCTCGCGCTGCCATGCCGATGTGCCGCCGGATGCCGCCTTCTGCCCGCGCTGCGGTCAACCGCAATCCAGCGCCCCCACGCCGGAAGCCCCGCAGTTGATCTGAAGGCCCGTCGGATGTACCGCTCAGTTCGCCGAGGGCCGCGCGACATGGTCGATAATCATCACCTCCACCGGCCCTCTGCTCGCTTCCAGCTTCAGGCCGAGTTGCTGCTGCAAGGCGGCGAACAGATCCGGCTTCCGCGGCATGTCCGGAATGTCCCGCGGCCCCTGCCCGCCGAATTGGGTTTCGTCGGGCGTCCACTCCAGGTCGAAATCGTACGTGCCGGTAAGGCCAGTCCGGTCCGCCACCGGCCGGTCCACCACCGCCCGCTGCATCATCAACGCGAACTGATCTATGGTCGCGTTGTGCGCCGGCAGCGCAATATGGTCCGGGAAAACGTGGTTGATCAGGACCGGAGGATCGTCCGCGGGCGCCGTGCTCTCCTTGAGCTTCGGCCCGCCCTTGGCCACCGTCAGCGCGTAAATCGGCAGCACTTTGCGTTCGCGATGGAAGGCCAGTTGGAAGCGGTCCGCCAGCAGCTTGCGCAGCATCGCCATCTGTTCGTTGTGGTTCGGCCGCACCGCGTTGGGCGCCCCGGCCACAATATCGTAGGGGTCGGAATCGATCCACGCCGGGCCGCCGGCGATAGTTCTGGGCGTGAGGCTGTAGGCCGCCGCAATCAGCGCCTGCACGCTGTAATTGCGGGCCACAAACTGGTGCGCGCTTTCCATGCGGATGAACCGGCCGCCGCGATAGGCGGGATCGGTCGGCTGGATGGACGCCACGTCAAACGCGTCGAACTTCGGCCGGGGCGCCGCGGGCTGCGCCAACACCGCACCCGCCGCCAATAGCAGCGCGCCCATCACCGCGGCCTTCCGGAACCCTCGCTTGTTCATTCTCGATTGTTACCACCGGCGGCAGCCGCGTCGCAAGCCGGCAAGCCGCAGCCGCCGTTTGACGCCGTCGTAGAATTGAAGCATGGCTGCCCATCGCCAGCGCAAATTGCCCGAGGCCGGTTCGCGCGCGCCGGACTTCCGCCTTGCCCGCCTCGATGGCGGCGCGATGTCGCTTGCCGAGATCCTCGCCGGCGGCCCGGCGCTCCTGGTGTTCTTCAAGATCACCTGCCCGGTGTGCCAGTTGACGCTGCCGTTTCTGGAACGCATCCACGCGGCCGGCAACGGCGCCGCGCCCGGCCTCTCGATCTACGGCATCTCGCAGAACGACGCCGAAGACACCCGCGAATTCATGCGCGAGTTCGGCGTCCGCTTTCCGATGCTGCTGGATCGCGAAGAGGACGATTTTCCGGCCAGCAACGCGTACCGTATTTCCAGCGTGCCCACCAGCTTTCTCATAGAGCCCGACGGCGCCATTGCGCGGGTGATCGAAGGCTGGCAGAAAGCCGAAATCGAGCGGCTGGGCACGTTCGCGGGCGTGGCCGTCCTGCGCGCTGGCGACAATGTCCCCGCCTGGAAAGCCGGCTGAGGCTCGCGCAATTAGGCTCCCGTGCGGAGCCGCCCGAACCCCGCAGATCACATCCGATTGGGCCTCGCGCCGCGCCTTTACTCCACCGTGCGCAACTCGATCCGCGACCCGTCCGCGCCGCCATAATACACCCGCTCGTTGGCCTTCTGAAAATCGCTCGAATGCGCCTTGGGAATCTCCATGAACTTCTGCGGATTGCGGTCGGTCAACGGAAACCACGAGCTTTGCACCTGCACCATGATGCGGTGCCCCTGGCGCCAGGTGTGCGCGATGTCCGGCAGATAGAAGGTGATCCGGTCCGGCTTGTTGGGCTCGAACGGCACCGGCTTCTCGAAGCTCTTGCGGAACTTGCCGCGGAACGGTTCGCCGCGAATCAGTTCCTGGTATCCGCCCATGGGGACCGCGTTCGCCGCCAGCGCCGCCGCTGGCGCTAACCCCAGCCCGGGAGCGGCCGCCACCGGGTTGTTGTAGTCCGGATAATCGCCCGGAAACACGTCGATCACCTTCACGTCGAAATCCGAATCCGTCCCCGAGGTCGCCACTTTCAGGTCCACCAGGATTGGCCCAAACACCGTCACATCGTGGTCCAGCGGCTCGGTCTTGAATACCAGCACGTCCGGACGCGTGGCGGCAAAGCGCTGGTCTTCGGTCATGTAGGAGTTGAGAATCCCCTGCACGATGCGGCTCACATACGGCACCGGCTTGTTGGGGTCGGAGAGATACTCCTCGGTTCCCGCCTCCGCCGGGCGGCTCCACGCCAGCTTGCCGTGGGCGTCCAGAAACAAGCTGGTAGGGCGGGCTTCGCGCGGCGGCCAGGCATCGAAGCGGCGCCACTGGTTCATGCCGGTCTGGAATACCCACGCCTTGGGAAACTTGCCCTCGCCGCGGCCCTTCAGGTAATAAAGGAAGAACGGAAACTCGATGTGCTCCCGGTAATACACTCCGGTCTTCGAGCCGAAGTTGATATTGCCCAGCCGGTCGCCATCGCCGCGCGAGAAGCCGCCGTGGTTCCACGGCCCCATCACCAGCATGTCCACCGGCGGCGTGTGCTGTTCCATAAAGTCGAACTGCCGCAGCAGCCCCTGCGGATCTTCGTTGTCATACCAGCCGCCCACCAGCATCACCGCCGGCTTGACCGCCTTCAGGTACTTCCAGATGGCCCGGGATTGCCACTCTTCGTCGTAAGTGGTGTGGTCCACGTTCATGTTCCACATGGGCTGCTGGTGTTTGAAGTACTTCTCGTCGGCATTCGCCAGCGACCCCATGCTGAGGTAGAACTCGTAGCCATCCGGCGTGCCGTAGTCGAAGGGCAACGCGCGCGGCGGCGGCGCCGGATCGCCCACGCGGTCGCGGAATCCCATGTAGAAGCTGAACCGGTGCGCCAGCATGAAGGCGCCGTTGTGGTACACATCGTCGCCCATGTAGTAATCGGTCACCGGCGCCTGCGGCGCGACGGCCACCAGCGCCGGATGCGCGTCGATCATGCCCGCGGTGGCGTAGAACCCCGGCTGCGAGATGCCCCACATGCCCACTTTGCCGGTGTTGCCGGGCAGATGCTTCACCAGCCAGTCGATGGTGTCGTAAGTGTCGGTGCTCTCGTCGATATCCTTCGGCCCGTTCTTCACCGGCTTCTGCGCGCGGATGGTGACGTAGTCGCCTTCGCTCATATACCGGCCGCGCACGTCCTGGTAGGCGAAGATGAACTTCTCGCGCTCGAACAACTCCGAAGGACCCAGGTTCGTCCGGTATTGGTCGACGCCATAAGGCGCCACGTTGTAGCCCGTGCGCAGCAGCATGATGGGATACGTGCGGCCGTCGGTGAAGACGTCCTTGGGAATGTAGACCGAGGTAAACAGCTTCACGCCGTCGCGCATGGCGATGCGGTATTCAAACTTGGTGTAGTTCTCGCGGATGAAGAGGACCCGCCCGGCAGCGCCCGCCGCAGCCGCGGCGCCCCGTCCCTGGGCCAAGGCCGCTTGGGCCAGCAATCCAAACGTCAGCAACGTCATCAGGATGCGCATGGAGGAGATTCTAACCTACCCGGAGA
>DATJRE010000053.1:0-12890 GCA_035505095.1 Bryobacteraceae bacterium
CCCGAGGATCTGCGCGGCACCTACGCGGGGCTGGCCCATCCAGTGGCCATCGAGTATCTGCGCAAATTGGGAATAACCGCCGTGGAGCTGATGCCGGTGCACGATTTCGTGGACGACAAGCACCTGCTGGAGCGCGGGCTGCGCAATTACTGGGGGTACAACTCGATCAACTTCTTCGCTCCCGAAGCCCGCTACAGCGCCTCCGGCAACCGCGGCGAGCAGATCGGCGAGTTCAAGGCCATGGTGAAGGCGCTGCACAGGGCCGGGATCGAGGTGATCCTCGACGTGGTCTATAACCACACCGCGGAGGGCAACCAGATGGGGCCGACCCTGAGCTTCCGCGGCATCGACAACGCCACCTACTACCGGCTGGTGAACGACCAGCCGCGCTATTACATGGACTTCACCGGGACCGGTAACACGCTCAACGTGCGCCATCCGCAGGTGCTGAAGCTGATTATGGACAGTTTGCGCTATTGGGTGCAGGAGATGCACGTGGACGGCTTCCGCTTCGACCTGGCCTCGGCACTGGCCCGCGAGCTGCACGATGTGGACCGCCTTTCGGCCTTCTTCGACATCATCAACCAGGACCCCGTGGTTTCCCAGGTGAAGCTGATTGCGGAACCGTGGGACGTAGGCCAGGGCGGCTACCAGGTGGGGAAGTTTCCGCCCCTGTGGGCCGAGTGGAACGGGCGCTATCGCGACGTGGTGCGGCGCTACTGGAAGGGCGATGACGGGCAACTGGCGGAACTGGGCTACCGGCTTACCGGTTCGAGCGACCTCTACCAGCGGGATGGCCGCCACCCCAGCGCCAGCATCAATTTCGTCACCGCCCACGACGGCTTCACCCTACGCGACCTGGTGAGTTACGACCACAAACACAATGAGGCCAATGGCGAAGAAAACCGCGACGGAACCAACGAAAACTACTCCTCGAACTACGGCGCGGAGGGCGATACCGACGACCCCGAGATCAATGCCGTGCGCCAGCGCCAAGCGCGCAATTTCCTGGTGACGCTGCTGCTGTCGCAAGGCGTCCCCATGATCTGCGGGGGAGACGAGATGGGCCGCACGCAGCGCGGCAACAACAACGCTTACGCCCAGGACGACGCCATCAGTTGGTTCGACTGGAACCTGGACGAAGCGCGCCGCAAACTGGTGGAATTTACCGCCCGGCTGGTGGATGTGCGGCGCCAGCACCCCAACCTGCACCGCCGCAAGTTCTTCCAGGACCGCCGCATCGACCCCGGCACTTCCTCGCGCGAAGTGAATGGCCACCAGGAGCAGGACATCACGTGGCTGCGGCCGGACGGGCAGGAGATGACCCCCGAGGAATGGCACCAGGGGTGGATTCGCTGCATCGGCCTGCGGCTAAGCGGGCGTACGCTGGACGACGTGAACGGCGTAGGGGAAGCGATCCGCGATGAGACCTTCCTGATTCTGCTGAACCCGCACCACGAGCCGATCCGGTTTTTCATGCCGGCCGGCGAAGGCACCGCCTGGGAAGTGATGCTCGATTCGGCCGCGCCCGAGCGCGAGGACAAGCCGCTGATCGCGGCCGGGGAGGCCTTTGAGCTGATCCCGCGTTCCACGGCGCTGCTGCGCGAAATGCGGGACTGAGGGCCATGCCGCTGCCGCTGGTCCGGACTCCGCGGCTGGTGTTGCAGCCATTCGCTCCCGAGGATCTGGACGCGCTCCAAGCGCTCTGGACGGACCCCGACGTCCGCCGCTACCTGTGGGACGACCAGGTGGTATCGCGGAGCCGGGCAGCCGAGGTGCTCGCCGGCGCCCTTACCGGCGCCGGGAGGCACGGCATCGGCTACTGGACGATCCGTCAGGCGCTGGCGGGCGAGGTGATCGGAGACGTCGGATTTCAGTTCATCCCGCAGACCGCGGACGTGGAGTTGATGTGCTGTTTGCGGCCGCAATTCTGGAGCCTGGGCTTAGCCGCCGAGGCCGCCGGCGCAGCGTTAGAGTATTTCTGGCGGACGACGCCGTTTCCCCGCGTGTTTGCGCGGGCCGATCTTCCGAACCAACGCTCCATCCGGCTGATGGAGCGTCTCGCCATGCGGCACCGCAAGACGGATACGGCCCTGGTGACATATGCGCTGGAGCGGCCGGAAGTCGGGTGACCTGGATGGCCTCCGAAAACCGCACGCTGCAAAAGCTGCCGGGCACGAAAGCAGTCTCGGATCCGATCGCCCCGCGGCGCGCTTTCCCCATAAATTCCAGGTCTGGGTTCCCGTGGCGCACGACAAACCGGTTGTAATGGCAAATCTGTTGTGCAATAGCGATTCCTCCGGGTGTGAGCTGCGCCCTGCAGCCGTGGTGGTACACAATAAACACCCGGCCGTTCACGCCGATCGGCCGCGCTGGCTGACTGGTTGCGGAGGCGCGCGAACACTTCCCTTGGCGGTGGTGGCGGCGGTGCGCGTTACAATCACAGTGTATGCGCCGCCGGCTTCTCCTCTTACTGGCTTCCGCGGCGATCGCCTTCGCCGGGAAGCAGCCGCTTGACGTAAACGCAATGCTGCAGTTGCAGCGGATCAGCGATCCGCAAATTTCACCCGATGGGGTCTGGGTGGCGTTCACGGTGCAATCCGTGGATGTAGCGGCCAACCGCAAGCCGCAGCAGATCTGGACCGTTCCGCTGGGGGGCGGCGCGCCGCGCCAGATTACCCACGAGGGCAGCCTCAACCAGCGGCCTCGCTGGTCGCCCGATTCCAAGCGCATCGCCTTCGTCTCCGACCGCAGCGGCTCCTCGCAAGTCTGGACTATGGACCCGGATGGCGGCAAACCGTTTCAGGTGACCAGCCTTGCCAGCGAAGCCGACGGGGTGCTTTTTTCCCCCGATGGCAAGAACCTGCTCTTCACCAGCGAGGTCTACCCCGACTGCGGCGCCGATGACGCCTGCAACAAGAAGAACCTGGACGCCGACGCCGCATCCAAAGTGAAAGCGCGGGTCTACACCGAACTGCTCTACCGCCATTGGACCGCCTGGCAATCGCGCCGCCGCAGCCATCTGCTGGTGGTCCCGGTATCCGGCGGTGCGGCCAAAGACCTCACCCCTGGCAATCGCGATGTGCCGCCATTCTCCCTGGGCGGCCCCGACGATTACGATATCTCTCCCGACGGCAAAGAAGTCTGCTACTCCGAGAATCTGGACCCGGTGCCCGCTACCAGCACCAACAGCGATCTGTTTGCGGTCTCGATTGAAGGCGGCGAAGCGCGCCGGATCACCTCCAACCCGGGCGCCGATGCCAGCCCCAAGTATTCCCCCGACGGCAAGTACCTCGCCTGGCGCGCCCAGTTCCGCACCGGCTATGAGAGCGACCGCTGGCGCCTGATGGTGCTGGAGCGGGCCACCGGCCACACCACCAACCTCACCGAATCCATGGACCGCTGGGTGAACAGCTTCACCTGGAGCCCCGATTCGGCGCTGCTTTTCTTCACCACCGGCGATCGCGGCCGCCAGCCCATCCAGTTCATTCCGGTGACCGGCGGCGCGGCGCGCATCGCCGCCTCGGGCGATGGCGAACTCGACGACATGCAGCTCACGCACGACGGCAAGACCATGGTCTACACCGAGAATACGGGCGTCTCTCCGGCGGAGATCTATCGCGCCTCTTCATCGGGCGGCGCGCCGCTGGCCCTCACCCATCTCAACGATGCGACGCTCTCCGGCTATCAGCTCACCTCGCTCGAAGAGTTCTGGGTGGATACCGCCGATGGCGCCCGGGTGCAGAGTTTCGTGGTGAAGCCCTATGGCTTCCAGGCGGATCACAAATACCCGGTGCTGATGCTGATTCACGGTGGACCACAAGGCAATTGGGGACATAGCTGGACCTACCGCTGGAACGCGCAGGTGTTCGCCGCGGCGGGCTATGTGGTGGTGATGCCGAACCCGCGCGGGTCCACCGGCTACGGCCAGAAATTCATCGACGAGATCAACGGCGACTGGGGCGGCAAACCTTTCGACGACATCATGGCGGTGACCGATTACGTGGTCTCCGGTATTCCCTACGCGGATGCCTCGCGGCTGACGGCCGCCGGCGGTTCCTATGGGGGCTACATGGTGGATTGGATGCTGGGCCACACGCAGCGCTTCAAGGCGCTCATTTCGCACGCCGGCGTGTACGATCTGCCCAGCGAATTCGGGGCCACCGATGAGCTGTGGTTTCCGCTCTGGGAGTTCGGGGGCACCCCGTGGGATAAGCCCGAGGCCTACGCCGCGATGTCGCCCAGCCATTACGTGAAGGACTTCCAGACCCCGACGTTGGTGATTGACGGCGAGCTGGATTTCCGAGTGCCGTACACGCAGGGGCTGCAGCTCTACACTGCCCTGCAATTGCAAAAAGTGCCGTCCAAGTTAATCGTGTTTCCCGATGAAGGCCACTGGGTCCTGAAACCGCAGAACAGCGTGTTCTGGTACAACAATTTCATCGGCTGGTTGGATTCCTGGGTGAAAAAGTGAAAATCATTATCGCGGTTGGATCTGTTGTGGTGGTGGTCATTCTGGTGCTGCTGGTGTTCTCCACGGGGAGTACGCTGCATATGGCGCCAGTGAAGTCCATCGGGTTAAGCACGCCGGTTACGGTGGATATCGCCAACCCTCACGGCGTGCGGCGGGTGAGCGCGTACGTGGAGCAAAATGGCGTGCGCTATCCGGTGTTCCAGCAGAGTGCGCCGGCGCATCGCCTGTTCTGGAGCCGGCATCAGGCGCCGGTCCATGTAGCCTTCGAGGCCGGCAAGAACAAGGCCCCCAACCTCAAGGAAGGCCCCGCGCGCCTGGTGGTGGAGACGGTTTCCAACGATCTGCGCGGTTCCACCGATACCGCCGCCGCCGATGTCAGCGTGGTGCTGACGCCGCCGCGCGTGATCCCCGATGACCTGCAGCACTACATCAACCAGGGCGGCATGGAGCTGGTCACCTTCACCGTTTCGGGATCGTGGAGCGAGGCCGGCGTGCGGGTGGGCAAGTACACCTTCCGCAGTTTTCCGCTGCCCGGTAAGCCGCCGGAGCAGCGCTTCGCCATGTTCGGCTACCCCTGGGACCTGCCGCCCGACGTGCAGCCCGTGGTCTATGTCCGTAACCAGGCGGGCACCGAGGCCACCGGCACGTTCTGGTTCAAGCTCTTCCCCAAGAAGTTCCGCGTGCGCGACCTGGTATTGGACGACAAACTGATGGAGAAGCTGGTTACTTCAGTAGACCCCACCGGCCAGCTTGCCCCAGGCCCCGACCTGCTTTCGCGCTTCCTCAAGATCAACGGCGAAATGCGCCAGAAGAACAACCAGCAGCTTGCCGATTTGCGCTTCAAGACCGAAGAGAAGATCCTGTGGAATGGCCCGTTCATCCACTGGGGCAAGGAGGAGGCCGATTTCGCCGACGTGCGCAACTATGTGTACAACGGCAAGAAAGTGGACCACCAGGTGCACCTGGGCTTCGACCTCTCAGACACCCAGCACGGACCGGTGATGGCCGCCAACGATGGCCGCGTGGTGTGGGCCTCCGACCTCGGCATCTACGGCAACTGCGTGGTGCTGGATCACGGCTACGGCCTGCAATCGATTTACGGCCACATGCACGAGATCGACGTGAAGCCGGGTGACCTGGTGAAGAAGGGCCAGAAGATGGGCATCGCCGGGCAGACCGGCCTAGCCGAAGGCGTGCACGTGCACTTCGGGATGCAGATTGACGGGGTGCAGACGAATCCGCGCGAGTGGTGGGACGAGCACTGGATCAAGGACCGCATCCTCAGCAAGCTGGCGCCCGACCGCATCGGCGCCATGACCGAGACGTCGGACGCGCCCCCGCCGCATAAGCACAAGAAAAAGAAAGTCACGCAATAGGCCGTTGGGGCGGCGGGGCTTGTAATTTCGCCGATTCGCATATCGGCCGGCTGTGCTTACACGCTTGCAACCACGCGGTAAACTGGGAGGCGAGGAGGCGATTACGTGGATACCCTGGCGGAAAAGCTCGATGCCCGTTTGCGCCAATGGAAGCCCGAGACGGCCGCCGAGGCGCGTGAGCGGATCGCGGAGGTGATGGAGTTGGCCGATCACGACCTTCTCGATCTTGCGCGCTCGCGTGCTGCTGAACAGGAGGTCCTCGACCTGCTTGATGAGTCCCCGACCCGGTGACGTCTGGTTGGCAGACCTCGGGCTAGCCCCGAAAACCCGGCCGGTCGTAATTGTGTTTCGCCATGACCCGGATGCACGCCGAGCGCTGGTTTTGTACGTGCCGCTTACAACTCAGAGCCGGGCGAGTTCCTATGAAGTGCCCCTGCCGCGGTTTCCATTTCTCGATCGGGATTCCGTAGCCAACGTTCAGGGCCTCGGTTCCATCCCGACCGTACGGCTTGAGCGGAAGATCGGGCGCGTTTCCAGCGAGCTAATGGCGGAACTCAAGAAGGCGCTGGCGTTCGCTCTGGATCTCCAACTCCTGTCGAGCTAGACGAGAGCTAGACGGCTGAAGCTTCAGGAGGATCGGCTACGGCGCCCCGCCCTTACATCCGCCGGCCGGGCTTGGTTTCCTTGAGCCGGGGCAGGCCGAAATGGCCGCTCAGCTCGGCCAGAGAATCCAGGTCCACCGGGCCTACGATGTTGACCACGGTCAGCTCCTTCGGGGCCGCAGACAGAATCGCCACGCCGCTGATCTTCTTGTTTTCCGTGCGCAGGTACACTTCGGCGGTCTCGCCGTCCTCGGCGCTCTTCACGCCGAGGATCCGCGACCACTCCGGCGCCTTGAGCTGGTTGCGGATGCTGTCCAGGTCGGCGGGCGAATACGCGCCGTCGCTCTTGAACTCGAAGCTCTTGATGTAGATGCCGTCGAGGGAGGCGATCAGTTTTTTCACCTTGGCTTCGTCGGGGTCGTCGCTGTCCAGAAACTTGGCGGCGAACTGCAGCGTGGACCCATTCAGCGAAAGGTCTACCGTATTCGATGCCTTGGCGGCCAGATGCTCCAGGTGAAACTGAAACTGCTGCGCCACCAGCGGCAGGGCGGCGGCACACACCGCCAAAAGGGCTTTGCGTTTCACTGCCGCACCTCAACAGGCGCGCCCTGGGACTCGCGCTGTACCCGTTGCTGGATGTAATGCAGTTGGCCGGCGGTGATGCGCAGCGCCAGCAGGACCCGCTCCTTAGCCACCCGCCCCCGATACTCGCGATACTCCAGAGACCCTCCCGCCAGCAGCAGCACCACCGCCGCCGCTGCCCCCATCCACCAGCGCGGCGCAAACGAACGGCGCTTGCCGGCCGCGGCCGACACTCGCGCCGCAAAACCATCCGGCGGCATCTTGCGCTCCAGCGCCTGCTGCAGTTCCCGTTCTAACCAGTCCATCCGAATTCTCCCACGCCGCGCCGTGCGAGTTTCTCCCGCAGCAACGCCAGCGACCGCTGTAAATGGCTCTTCACCGTGCCCACCGGCATCCGCAAAATGGCGGCGATCTCCCTCGGGTCCAGGTCTTCCTGATAGCGCAGGATCATGACCATGCGGGGCGCCTCCGGCAGGCTGGCGATGAGCCGCCGCAAGGTCTCTCCCAACATCGGATCGCGGCCGGGCGTTTCGGGCCCGCTCTGGGGACCCTGCGCCGCCGGTTCTCCCACCACTTCCAGCGAAACCTGCGGGCGGCGTTTGCGCCGGCGCGCCTCGTCGAGCGACCGCTGCACGGCCACCTTCCGCAGCCAGAAACCCGCGTGCGCGGCCGATTGCAAGTCCCGCATGTGCCGGTGCAGCGACAGGAAGACTTCCTGGGCCACCTCCTCGGCCGCCGGGCGGTCGTGCAGAAAGTGGTAGGCCACACTGAATACCATCGACTGGTGCTCCTCCACCAGAGCGGCGAAATCCAGCGCTGGGGTCTCCTGCGAGGCCCCTGAGATGCCCGTCGGGCCCGGCTGCTCCAATACCGTCACTGTCCGTTCGCGTATGCCACGTTGCTGGTCACTTGGGTCCTTTTGAAATCGCTGTTCTTCATCGAAATGGTCACCGACCGCTCATAAAGGAACAACCCGCGAAACCGGAATTCGCCTCCGTAGGTCACCGGGAACCATACGCCCTCGCCGATCCGCTGGTAGGTCACCGTAAATCCCAGGCCGCTGATATTGGTGCCCAGCAGGGTCTTCACCGCCAGCGGCATTTTCCAGACCATCGACGTGGTCACCCGCACGGGCTGATATTCCGCCGCGTCGATGAGCGCCTCGCCTTTCCAGATGGTGCCATCGTCGTCCAGTTTCGTGAGCTTAGGTTTCGGCACGAAGCTCACCCGGTAGACCAGCCGCCCCTCGCGCGTTTCAGTGCCCTCCAGCTTGAAATCGTACTTCATCTGCTGGTGGTAGGTGAGCGGGAACAGGTCGCGGGAGATGCCGTCGCGCGATCTCTTGTCGTCGGTCATGTCTTCGGAAAAGCTCTGCAGGAGGTCGGCATCCAGGTCCATACTTTTGTGATGGTAGCCCGGCTTATCGAAGGCGATCAGTTGCCCGTGGCTTTCGTACTGTCCCTCGAAATGGGACAGCTTCTTGACGATGCCGCGGTCCTTGGGCGTGACCACGTATTCGCGCTTCTCCTCACGCGCCACTTTGTGGCTGCCGCGCAGCATCCGCAGCAGTTGCGTCTGGTTGTAGACGTAGGCGGTGCGCGCGTCCAGAGTCTTGGCTTGATTGCGCGCCACCCGCGACATAATGGCGTCGATCGGTGGGGGCGCGGCCTCCGGTGTGCTTTGAGCCGCGGCGCAACCGGCTGCCAGGAGCATTACGAGAATCTTCATAAGCTTCCTCTAGTGCCAATACGCCCGGGGCCGCGCGGCGGGAGGCAAAAACTGGTGGGCCAAGCTTCAGCGCGGTTTGCGCGCCCGTTCCATACGAGCGATCATGTCCGCCACCCACCGCTCATCCGGCTTGCCCGCGCCGAGCCGGCCCTGTTCGATCACCCCTGCGACGCTGACGATCCAGTTCTGCGGAATACCCCCTGCCTGGCCCATCTTGCGGACGTATTGGTATGCGGGTAAGGCGGGGAAGGTGTAATGGTTTTCCTTCAGGAAAGGCTCGATCAGGCCGGGATTTTCGTCCATATCGAAAGTCACCACGGCCAGGTCGCTGCGCCCACGCACGGATTCGTAAAGCTTCTGGACATAGGGCAGCTCGTTGCGGCAGGGCTCGCACCAGGTGGCCCAGAGGTTCACCAGGGTGACCTTACCTTGCAGGTCGGCCAGATGCCAGGTTTTGCCTTGGGCGTCGGCGAGGGCGAACTCGGGCAGGGCCCTACCGATGGGCTTCCACGGTTCGGCCGCGGTCAGCGATGCCGGCCTGGCGGGCGGAACGGGCACAGGCTCGGAATCGGGCGGAAGCGCCAGCCATACCGCGAAAGCCTGATCCCCTCCGCCGAGCGATTTCCACAGGGCGCGCGCCTCTTCGGTGCGTTCGGCGCCGACCTTGGCCAGCCGCTCGATGCGCGCTTCCGCGTTCGCATAGGTGGCGGCCACCGCTGCGTCGCGCAGGTTGGCGGCAATGGCGTTGCGCTCGTAGGCCAGAGCGTCCAAAGTGCGATTTTCCGCGCGTGCCAGCCGCACCATCAGCGCCCAATAGCGGTATTCCACCACCCCGGCCGGTTGGCCCTCCAGCGACTTGCCGAATTCCAACAGCACGTCGTGCGCCTGGTCGTGGCGCCGCAACTGGATGTCGAGATCGGCCGCCATCCCCAGGGTGTTCCATTTGAGCAGGTGGTGGCTCATGTCCATGGCTGCGTCGTGGAGGTCGAGGTCGCTTTCCGGCGCGTCCGCCGTTCGCCGCATGTCCGCAATGCCCTTCTCGATCAGCGCGGGCAGTTCGGCGGTGCGCATTCCCTTCTCCGCGTAAGCCCGGGCGATTTCGAGATACGGCGAGATGCCGAAGAGTTCCCCGTGCAGGTTGTAAACGCGCAGCCATTCGTCGCCGGCTTTGGCGATGTCTTCAGGAGCACTGCCTTCGATGTGTGCCAGGGCTTCGAAGCGCTCGCGTCGCGTTTGCGGTTCCAGTGGCCACTGGCGGATCCAGGCGTCACTCCGAGCCAGCAGTTTCTTCCAATAGTCCGGCGAAGAGGCCTGGCCATCGGGGTCGTTCGCTTGCTCCCACCGGTTGATCGCGCGCTGCGCTTCGCCAGTGGCCTGCGGGACGGCGGCCGGTGCGTGCTCCGCCACCCACTGCTGGCCCTCGGTATCGTCCAGGAGCCGGTAGGCGGTCATCAGCGACTTCATGGCATCGGGCCGCGCGGCGCCCATGGCGCGCAGCCGCACGGCGTCCGAGCGCACCCGCGTGCGCACGGGTTCTTGCCCGGCGAGGGGCACGGTCTGAAATTCCAGGCGCCACAGCGTGCGATAGAGAGCCAGGGCCTCATTGTCGGACCGGCCGGCCACGATCCGGCGCAGACTCGCGGCGCGATCGCGCGCGAAGGCCGCGTCCTCGATGCGCCACAGATAAGGATACATGGCGAGCGACTCGGGGCATGCCTTCTCATAAGCGGCCGCGTCTGCGCGCAGTTTGGCATCGTCGTGGAAGGTGACCGAAGAGTGGATGCGCGCGAGTTGCACCAGCGCCGGCGGGAACGCCGCACCGGCTTGCTCCAGCGATGGAATCGCTTGGCTGGTTTGAGATCCAATCAAAGCGCGGGCGTACAGCGTGCGGTAAGCCACATCCCCGGGGCGGGCATCGCGCAACTGCCGATACTGCGTCTGTACCTCCGCCGGGGCGGGCAAACCGGCCGCTTCGAGGTAGAACAGGTTGGCAAAATAATCCGCTGGGAACGCGGCCCGTACGGTCCCGGCGCGCGCCAAGCGCTCTTCGATGGGAGCTTGCTCTTGGACCGCCGCACCGTCAATGGCCTCACGCACTTTGGCCGGCGGATCGCAGACCTGAGCCGCCAGAGGGGCCGACACCAATAAAGCCAGTAATGCCCGCCGCATGAGACCATGCTACCCCGGATGTGCTCCACCAGGCAGGTCGCGGTATCATTTGGCTTAAATGCGCAAAGTTACCCGAAATCTCGCCGTCCCTTTCTTTCTGGCGCTGTTTCTGCTGCAGGCGCAGACCGCCAACCGCTTTGCCCTGACCATCGATAACATCATGCGCGGTCCCGGCCTGGTGGGCTACGAACCCAGCCAGGTGCGCTGGTCTGGCGACAGCCAGCACATCTTTTTCCAGTGGAAGCAGGCTACTCAGAAGGAAGACGAACCTACCGATACCTACGAAGTCAACCGCGACGGCTCCGGGTTGCGCAAGCTCACCGACGAAGAAGCCAGGCAGGCGCCCCCGCTCAATGGCGATGAGAGCCGCGACCACCGCCTGGTCACCTACAACCGCGAGGGCGACCTCTTCATTTACGACAACTCCACCGGACAGACGCGCCAGATCACCAAGACTTCCGAAAGCGAGTCCAATCCGCACTTCCTGCCGGATGGCAAGAGCATCTTCTTCACCCGCGGCGGCAACCTCTACGTCATGTCGCTTAATAGCGGCATGATCGAGCAGATGACCGACATCCGGCCCGCGGCCGCGGCGGGGGCAGGCGCTGCCACTGCGGGCCGTGGAGGACGCGGCGGTGGTGGCGGTGGCCGGGGCGGATTCGGGCGCGGCGGCGGCGAACAGACCTCCGCTGCCGGACCGCCGCAGCGCGGCACCGACAGCCAGGAGTACCTCAAGAAGGAGCAGAAGGACCTGCTCGAAATCGTCCGCCAGCGTGAAGCCCTGCACGACGAAGAGGAGGCCCGGCGTAAGAAGGAAAACCCGCGCAAGCCCTTCACCTTGCAGGCTCGCCAGAACGTCGGCGGGCTGCTGCTCGCGCCTGATGGCAAGTACGTGGTGGCCAGCGTCATCGAAGCCGGCAATGCCCGCAACACCGTGGTCCCCAACTGGATCACCGACTCGGCGTACGTCGAGGACATTAACGGCCGCTCCGACGTGGGCGATACGCAGAGCAAATTCCGCCTGGCGCTGATCGACGTGGTGACCGGCGAGGTGAAATACGTGGACCATGGCCAGAAAGCCCCACCCACCGAGGGCGGGCACACCGCAGCCGCTTCGAGCAGTGGCGGAGGCGGCGGCCGCAATGCCGGCCCGCCCGAGCGCGATGTGCAGCTCTCCGCGCCGGTCTGGTCGGAAGACGGTTCCAAAGCCGTGCTCCAGGCGCGCGCCGCCGACAACAAGGACCGCTGGGTTCTGGCGCTCGACCCCGCCACCGGCAAAACCCGAGTACTGGCCCACGACCACGACGACGCCTGGGTGGATGGCCCCGGCGCCAATACCCTCGGCTGGCTGAAGAATGGCCGCGAGGTCTTCTTCCAGTCCGAACGCACGGGGTATTCCCAGCTTTACGCGGTGGCTTTCGACGGCGGCGAGCCGCGCTCGCTGACTACGGGGAACTGGGAAGTGACCAATGTCCGCCAATCGCCCGATAAATCGCGCTTCTACATCACCGGCAGCAAGGAAAACCCCTATGAGCAGGATCTTTACGAAATGGATGGAGAGGGCGGGCCGCTCACCCGCCTCACCGCCGCCCCCGGCAAACATGCCGCAGTGGTTTCGCCCGACGGTAAGTACATCGCCGACGTCTTCTCGTATACCAACAAGCCGCCCGAGTTGTATATCCAGGAGAACCGCCCGCTGGCCGAGAGCAAGAAGATCACCTCTTCGCCCGCGCCGGAATTCTGGCAATATCCGTGGCTCGACGTGCCCATCGTGACGTACACCGCGCGCGACGGCGCCAAGGTTCCGGCCCGCCTGTTCAAACCGGCCAATTTCCGCCGCGGCGGCCCAGCCGTGATCTTCGTCCACGGCGCGGGTTATCTGCAAAACGTGGATCGCAAGTGGTCCACTTACGACCACGAGTACATGTTCGACCACATCCTGATGGCGCGCGGCTTCCT
>DATJRE010000054.1:0-12382 GCA_035505095.1 Bryobacteraceae bacterium
AAAGTAACAAAGTCCCAGATGGAAGGGATTTCCATTCGCCGCCACGCGACTCATCCGGACTGGAATTACACCATAGAGCCACGTAGGTAGCCACTTCTTCCCTCCACTTTGTTCATATTATTGTTCCGTCTACCCTTAGCATCGAAACGGAGCCGGTTGCGTTGGTCGAGATCGGTGCTTGCGTTCAGGAGATCGGGATAGCCCGTCGAGAATCCGGCGGATTGCCGTCGCCGTTTGCCACGGCGGTAACCGTTACTGCAAGCTACTGCTGGATGGTGATCAGGGTCCCCGCCTGGGCGGTGAAATTGTTGTACGTCGCAGTGATCGGCTGATCCCCGCTCCCGAGCGATGCTGGTACGACTACGTTGAACTGAAACTGGCCCGGCGCAACCAAGCCAGCGAACAACACGGTCGAATTGATACCGCCGATGGTGATCACGGGCAGTGGCGCTAAGGCTCCCGATTGAGTCGCCGCGCCGCTGGCCACGGGGACAGTGGTCGGTCCGAACCCATTGGCGTAGAGCACCACCGTTTCTCCGGGCGCCGCGGGAGTGGTCGATCCGGGATACAGGCTGGCCGGGCCGAGAAAGCTCCCGTTGAGGTGCTCCGCGGCAACGTAGGGACCGCCGTTGAAGACGAAGAACGACGGCGAAAGCGTTTGGGCCATCGCGGTAAACGGGGCGCTGGTGGCGCCGTTGTTGGCCAGTTGTACCTGCACCGTTCCCGGCAAGGCACCGGGCGGGGTGAGAACGTTCACCTGCGAGGGGCTGATGTAATAGACGTAGGCGGGTTCGCCATTTACCGTCACGCTGACGCCGTCGAGCGCCGTGGGCATGCTGCCGTTCAAAAAATCCGAGGCTAGCCAGGTGCGCGTATCGCCGGCCGGCGCGAGGAGCGCTCCCTGGATCTCCACCCAGGTGTTCGGCGCGATAACTGGGCTTTGGCCCTCGGCATTCGCCACCAGCGCAATCGTGGGCGCGCTCGTGGGGGGCGCGGCGGAAATGGTGGTGACGTCACTGGCGCCGGCGGTGGCTGATCCGCCGCCCGAGACCGACACCTGATTGGTCACCTGCGAGGCCGCGTTGGAGGCCACATTCACCATGACGGCGATCGGCGGGTAGCTGGAGCCGGGATTCAACACATCGCCACGGGTGCATGTGTTGACGGCACAACTCCACCCCGTGCCAGACATCGACACCAGTGCGAGGCCGGCGGGCAAGGTTTCGATTACGGTGACCGTTCCGCTGGAGGGGCCCGCGGCCGCAGCGTTCGACAACGTGACCGTGTAGCCGGCGTTGAGCTGCCCCTGCGTAAAATTACCGGCGTGCGTTTTGGCGATGCTCAGAACCGGCGGCAGCGGAGCAGTGAGGATGCTCGTAACATCACTGGCCGTGGCGTTCACCGAGTTGACGGCGCCATCGCTTGATACCGTAGCCGTGTTAGTTACCGTGGCTGGTGCGCTGGCGGCCACGTTCACGGTGAGCGTGATGGGAGGGTAACTGGCGCCTGCCGCCAGCGCGTCGCTTCGCGTGCAGGATCCGCCGGGTTCGGAGCACGTCCAACCCTGGCCGGCGATCGACGTGGCCGCCGGACTCGCCGGCAGTGTATCGATTACCGTGACGCTACCACTGGTCGCGCCTGATCCTTTATTGGTTACGGTCAGGGTGTAAACGGCACCGCTCTGTGCTTCGGTGAAACTGCCGGTGTGGGTGGAAGCGATGGTCAGGCTGGCGGCCTGTCCTACCGCGAACAGGACGGCATCGTTGATGGCGTAGGCCGTGCCGTCGGCGCCGATGGCAGTGGGCGTGTAAGCCTCCCCTACGCCGGAGGTCAAGGCCACTTTTTGGGTAAACGAATTACTGGCGAGATCCCAGCGGTACACTGTGCCATCCTCGCTATTGGCGATTACCGAGAAGGCAAACGGGTCGATTGCGCCGCTATTGATACACCACTCGCGCACACCTCCGCTGGCGGAAGGGGTGGGTCCCAACATGGTGATCACTTCCTGCATCACCGTGGCGCCAGTTACCGGGTCGGTCTCCGTCCCGTTCGGATCGAGCACGGCGATCTTGTTCTCGCCGTTCCCGCCAGGACCCACCCCATAGTAGTTGTTGTACTTGGTGAAGACCAGATAGGTGGAAGTGCCGTGGTAAGACGCAACCAGGCTGGCCGGCACTACTGAGGCCGTGGTGTCCCAACCGAAGGCCCCGGGCGTCTTCATTTCCGTCAGGCCCGCGTTGAAATGCAGCAGCCAGCCGCGGTCGTCGTTGCTGCAGCACGTGGATTCGAGGACACCGTAATAGACGTCACCGTCCGGGCCCACGGTAGGC
The DNA here is from genome assembly GCA_035505095.1 of Bryobacteraceae bacterium. Taxonomy (GTDB): domain Bacteria; phylum Acidobacteriota; class Terriglobia; order Bryobacterales; family Bryobacteraceae; genus JOPF133. The sequence goes on from DATJRE010000054.1 coordinate 2,331, forward strand.
GAGGCGGAGCTGTCGTCCAACAACTCTGCGTCCTGTCCGGTCTCGGGATCCTTCAGGCGGACGCGCGCGATGGGCGCCAGGGTTGTACTGTTCACGGCCACCAGGTAGCCGCCCGTGGCGTTACCCTCCGAAACGCCGAAATAGAGTGTGGTGCCGTCGTTGCTGACGGCGGGAGCGCAATTCATGGCCACTTCGACAATCGAAGGATCGCCCTGGGCCGCGGCGGAGGCGCTGGTCCACGATCCCGTCCCGTCAGCGGCGATCCGCGCCAGCCCGCTCGTCAGATTGGCCGGGTTCGACCCGGTGACATCGAATCCGAAGTAGATGTTGCCGGCGGAGTCGGCCGTAATGGGCGTGGAGATCATCACGCTGCCGGCGAAGGCCGCCTGGTTGGTGGCATAAAGCGCATTACCGTAGAAAGCGATCTGGCCGGAGGGTCCACTGGCGGAATCCGGCTGGTCGCGATAGTAGACCGTGCCTCCCGCGCCGGGGTAATACAGCCGCGTGCCCTGGCTCAGCGCCGGGCTATAACTCGGAATCCAGTTGTGGGGAGGCGGAGTGTAATCGGTCGAAAGTGTGTATATCAGCGTACTGTTGGCCCCGCTGTGCGCTTCCACACGATAGGTGTTGGAGGAACTGGTCCGCACCGGAACCAGCACCGTATTGCCCGCTGTCACCAGGGGCGATCCATAATGAATATACAGAGGGCCTGCGCTGCCCTGCAGCACCAGATCGATGGGTGTCTTCCACTTGACAAGCTCCAGTCGCTGCGCGCCGATGGTCGAAAGGCCGGTATGCTGCGGATCGTGCGCATAGCTGCTCCAGGGAACTGTGACGGTCTGCGCGCAAAGACCCGCCGCAAGGCACAACCCAACCACCATCCGCATCATATTCCATTCAACCCCCATTCAATGGATTGGTTGCGCGAGTGCTGCCAGGGCGCAACAGCTTGTCGCATCCAACTCAACAAGTGCAAAGCACGGCTCTAAAGTACGGCGAGTCCTCGCTTATGATCGGGACGCGGTGGATGAACTGGCGCATCCTTGATGGCTGCCGCTGGATGCGCGACGGGGTACTCCGGCTCGGTGTGCGCTGTGCCGGCGTGCTACCCGGCGCATTCGCCGTCACCGGGTGTGAGAACGCGCGCGGGTGTTTCGCGCGCGCCGACGGCAAAATCCACGCCGCGACAGTATGGCACGCTGTAGGCCGCCGTTCCGGCGCTTGGCGCCGCCGGCAACCTCGACGGCCGCAAGAACGCGGGCTGGCGGTCGCGCGCGCCGACGGCGAAGTCCGCGGCGGAAAGCGTTGCACGCCGCGGGTCCCCGCCCGGCGCGCCCCGCGTGGGCGACGTCTGACGACCGTCACGAGCCAGATCGCCGCGTTCACCCTGCCAGGCAAAGTGCGGGCGGACGCGTCGCGTTCGCGGCCACGCAATCGCCGATTCGCGGCACTCGTTCGCACACCTGCCCCGCATCGCCTGGCGGCCTCCCGGTTGGTAGATTCCCGCGTGTCAACCTTCGGACAGATGCCCGGAATACTGCGCATCCGCCGCAGGGGATCAGTCCGGAACCAAGACTGAGGAACGCGGGCGGATATCGGGCGAAGGCCCTCCTGCTCCCCTGCTGCTACCAGGAGGGCCTACCGATGCCGGCGGCGATTCATTGGCCGCCTTTCAGTAAGTGCGTGTCCCGTTGAGGTTGGTTGCAATCTTATAAACAGAGGTGTGGCCGGTAACATAGAAGTCCCGCCAATCTCCGCCCCAACAGCAGTTCGTCGGGGTCACCGGAAGTGGAATGATGCCCAAATGCTTTCCTTGCGCATTGAAAACCCAAACTCCGGCAGGGCCGGCTACCCACACATTGCCGTCTTCGTCCGTCTTCAGCCCATCCGGAACACCACGCCCGGAGCTCATGTCGGCGAAGATGTGGCCGTTTTGCAAGGAGCCATCCGCAGCGATATCGTAGACCCACAGGTTCTTCGGTCCGCTATCCGCCAGGTATAACTTCTGTTGATTGGCGGTGAGCGCCATGCCGTTGGGGCGCACGCAATCCCGGGATACCACTCTGACCTTTCCTTGGGGCGTAATCTGGTACAAAGCGGAAAAATCGGTCCTCGCCGGGTTGGGCGGAGGAGTGCGAAATCGCAGATCGCTGAAATAAACGCTTCCGTCAATCGCACATACCAGATCGTTGGGGATATTCAGGCCTCTGCCTTGGTATTGGTCCGCCAGAACGGTGATGCGGCCATCGTGTTCCGTACGGGTCACCCGGCCGGCTTCGCATGCCAGCAGGCGGCCCAGGTGGTCGAAGGTCAAACCGTTAGCGCGATTGCTGTCGGTGCGAAATGCGGTGAGAACCCCGTTTTTCCACTTCATGATCCGCCGGGCTGGGATGTCGCTGAAGAGAAGGTCTCCGTTACGGCTGTATGCGGGACCTTCGGTCTGCATCATGCCGTCCACGATTTTCTCGATTTTCGGCGTTTCCCCGACGAGTTCTTCGAGACGATCCGCCATTTACCAACCCCGACCGGGCGCGTAGAAGGAGTGCTCGGGCGCGTTATAAGAGATTGCCAGCTCCGGTGTTTCGATTTTCGCGCCGGTAACAGGCTGTTTACGGAGCGCCGCCAGGACGCCGGTGGTAAGCAAGGTCCGTTCGACGGGATACGGAGCCTTCCCGGTGAGCACCATCTGCGATACGCCATGCACGAGCATGCTGTAGTCGTTGCGGCTGCCTGGCGGCACATAGCACAACGTGGTATCGATCTCACGGCGGCCTCTCACGCGGAACGCGGCGATGTACTCCGACACCAAACCGCCCAAGGACAGAGCGGCCGCGTGTGTATCGTCATTGTATTCCACGAGCCACACCGAAGGATGTTTTACATCTTCGGGCCTTTCCTGTCCTGCGCGATCCGCCCGCAAAAGAGCGGCCTGCATCAACTCCTTCGACCAGCGGCCGGCCTCCGCGGCGCGCCACACCGATTCGTCAACCAGATGCTGGACCGATCGGATGCCTCTCTCACCGGCTTTGCGCCGTTCGAGAAAAGACTGCATGACTTCCAACCCCGGAAATAGACCGGCGACAAGGGAACCATTCGGAAGGAGAATCAACGCCTCGGCGAAGTCCACGCCCAAGGGATATTTCGGCGGCGCGGTGTCTCCGAGGGGTCTGTCGTCGAACCCGCTGACCAGCGGATAGTCCAGTGGGGGACGGCGAAAGGTCACCGGCGCAGAAGCCCCCGCCAGCATTGCAAACCCCATCTGCTGGGATTGCCGGACCATCTCCTGCGCGCGGTCCCAATCCTCCGCCAGGTATCCGGCGCAAAACAGCGGGACCGAACGGCCGGAGCGCCGAAACACGTCCAGCACCTGTTGAAAGAACTCGGACCGCAAATCACGTTCGGATCGCGTCTCCTCTGCATCGCAAACCAGCAGGACGCCATCCACCGCCAAACTGCCGGTTCCGAGCATCAAGGCGTCGGGAATCGATTTCGTTACCGGAAACCGGTATGCCTGCGAGAGCCGATGTCCAATATCGTCCACTGGCGTCTCGTGGACATACAGAGAAGCGATATCGCACGCTGGTTGGTGATAGTCATCGCCGATATAGTAACCCTGCAAAAACCGCGTAACTATGTTGTCGGCCTCCGAATGCATCCGGTAAGCGTGTACAATTGCAGCCAGCCGTTTCCTCGGCTGGCTATCCGCTCCTCTGCCGGCCGGTGTTTGAGCATGAACTCGAACAGCCGCCAGGGCGCCTGCCTGGAGAAAGTTACGTCGTCTCATTTGGTTCGTTCCGCCATCCCCATGCTTCAAAATGGACCTTCATTCCGAGCTGAATGAACCGACCCGGACCGCTTGTACAGATGGTACCGAAGTTCGCCGCTCCGAAAACCGGGTTGCCGTTGCCACACAGGAAGTGTCCTTACCCGCGGGTCCCCGAAAAGATGAAGAGTATCGCACGCATTCGGGGAGTCGGGAGGCAGGCCCTGGAGCAACCGGAGCAGGCTGTGGGGCGGCTTTCCATGGAACGGCGTCAACGGTGAGCCGATCGCTGCACAATGAAGAATCGGAATTGCGATCGGCGCAGCGGTCCCGGCCCTCGGGATTCGGTCGCTGGCGGCTAACCAACCCCGCCTGAGGTCTGCCGCAACAGCCGGGATGCGCGATAATCGTCCTGACCCAAAATGCTCCTTCCGCTCACCCGGCGCGCGTGGCTTCTCCTGGGAGCCGGATCGATCCCCACCGGCGCCGCGTCTCCGCGATTCGAACAGGTCGATCTTTTCCACGAAGGCGACAACGGAGTCCACACTTATCGAATTCCGGCTCTCCTCGAAACCCGCCGCGGCACCCTCCTCGCCGTCGTTGACGCCCGCCACGACAGCAGCCGCGATCTTCCCGCTCGCATCTCCCTGTTTCTCCGCCGTAGCCATGATCGCGGGCGCACCTGGTCCCCGGCCCAAATCTTGCGCCAGGTCGCCGAAGGCGGTGTCGGCGACGCTTCCCTCCTGCTCGACCGCCGCACCGGCCGCATCTGGTGCTTCCACAACTACGGTCCGCCCGGTATCGGCTGGGCGACGGCTCAACCCGGCGCCGTCACCGGCCCGCACACCTATCAGGTCCACGCCATCCGGAGCGATGACGACGGCCAAACCTGGTCCCCGCCCGAGGACCTCACTCCCCAAATCAAGGACCCCGCCTGGCGCGCTATGTTCGCCACCTCCGGCACGCACTTTCAGACCAGTCGCGGCCGCTATCTGGTCCCCACCGTCGTCCGCGACGCGACCGGCATCGTCGCCTCGCACAATTCCTATTCCGACGACGCCGGACGCACCTGGAAAATCGGCCCGGCTATCGGCGCCGGGACCGACGAGAGCAAGGCCGTGGAACTGGCCGATGGCACCGTGCTGCAGAACATGCGCAATGGCAAGACCCGCGCCACCGCTCGTTCTCACGATGGCGGCGTAACGTTCGGCACCGTCGCCAACGACGCGGCCCTGATCGACCCCATCTGTAACGCCGGTCTCGCCCGCTACCAGCGCCGCCGCCGGGACCTCCTTGTCTTCACCAACGCGGCGGCTCCGCAACGCCGCAACCTCACCGTCAAGCTCAGCCTCGACGCCGGCCTCACCTGGCCGCGGTCGCGCGCGCTCCATCCCGGACCCGCAGCCTACTCCACCGTGATCCCTCTGCGCGATGGCACCCTCGCGATGCTCTACGAATGCGGAGAGAACGGGCCGTACGAGCGCATCACCTTCGCCAGGTTCGACCTGGACTGGGTTCTCCTCGCAAATCCGTAGTTCGCTCCTGGATAACGCGGCACTGGTCTCTTCGTTCAGGCGGCAGCCTTCCAGATCCGGGTCGCGTAGGGGCGTCCGTCGACTCTGGCCCTGCGAAGTGCCAGCGCCGCCCGGAGCCGTAGACACGGGCGAAGTCTACCGCGCCCGCGACAGCGAGCTGAATCGCCGCTGTCAGCCCGCGAAACGCCAGCCCAACGTCCAGATCACATAGGCAGATAGCGCGAAGGCGACGCTGGAGATGACCAATGGCACGGGTTTGCGAATTGCAGCGACCACGATGAACGAGACAAGCCAGAACAGGATTGCGAGCAGGATGCCCACGACTCGCGCGGCGCCGCGTGCAGACCGCGCCCAGTGAAAAAGAGGATACAGGCGAGGGCGAGACACCCAAAGGAGACGACTGAGAGCACTACCAGGGCCCACTCTACAGCGCCGCCGAAAAACACGAATAGCTTACCGATAAGGCTCAATCCCAAGCCCAACAGGCCGATCATTGGATTGCCGCTCTGGCCGGCCGGTGGAAGTGGCTTCAGGAAATAGAAGCGTGCCGCACTATATCCGAAATAAACAAATCCGAGGGCCGAAGGCATTGCGAGAAGAAGGCCGCCCACGCGAAACGCGGTGGCGATTAACTCGCGGTGTCGCATGGACCTCCTTTCCGCGTATCGGACCAGTGTCACACATTCGAGCGGGCGGCGGCGGCCGCGGGGAGGGTGAAGCCGGAGAAGGGAATTACGGCGATGCGGGCGGCGGGACCGGCGTTGCGTAGCAGCTCGGCGAGGGCGGATTCGTGGGCGGCGGGGGAAACCGGGGTGAAGTGGCAGCGGCGGACGAAATCGGGGTCGAGGGCGGAGACCAGGTGGACGTTGTAGAGGCGGCCGAGGCGGGCGACCCACCAGGCTTTGTGGCCGCCGACGACGAAATCGCGCTCCAGGGCCTGGCGCATTTCGAAATCGTCGCGGTAGCGGCGGATGTAGTCCTCGAAGGAACGGATGCCGGCGCCGTTGGGGCACTCGGCGTAGAAGAGGATGGCGCCGCCGGGGCGGAGGGCGTGGCAGGCGTTGTCGAGGCCTTTGTGGGCCTGGCGGAGGTCGATATCGAGGGGGAAGCCGCCGGCGGAGGCGACGATCAGGTCGTAGGGGGCGTCGAGGTCCACGCGCAGCATTTGGTCGACCGTGCGGCAGCCTTCGCGGTGGGCGAGATCGTAGTGGCCGGCGACGACGCGAATGAGTTGGCCTTCGGGGCTGAGAACCAAGTTAACGAGGAAATCGGGATCGGCCAGGCGGCAGGCTTCGAGCAGGTCTTCGTGTGCGGGGTTGCCATCGAGGAGGCCAGAGCGGCAGTCGGGGTGGAAGATCATGCGGTGGTTGAAGGTGGTGGTACGGAAACCGGCGACGCCCGGGACGAGGCTCTTGCGGCCGCCGGAGTAACCGGCGATCAGGTGGTAGATGATTTCGCCGGTGAGGATGATGCGATCGGCCTCCCAGACCTGGCGATTGATTTCGACGCGGTTGCCGTAGCTGGTGGTGCCGATTTCGACCAGGGCGGCGTCGTCGGTGGAGATGTGATCGAAGGAGCGGATGCGGGCATGCAGCGCTTCGCCGAGGATGAAGCGGCGCTCGGCCTCGGTCTGCGGGCGATGGATGCCGAGGGCGAAGACGATGAAGATGTCGCGATCGGGGATGCCGGCAGCGTTGAGGGTGTCGACGATGGGCGGCAGCATGAGGTCGGTACGGGTGAGGCGGGTGATGTCGTTGACCACGATGGCGACGCGTTCGCCGGAGCGGACGATGGCGCGGAGCGGGGCCGTGCCGATGGGGTTTTCGAGGGCTTCGACGACGGCGCTGGTTTCCTCCCCGCCATCTCGAAGGGCGATGGGCGCGGCGTTGCGAGGCGCGAGGCAGTCACCGGGGACGGAGACGCGCAGGGTGGACTTACCGTAGCGCAGATCGTAGGGAGCGGCGGGCATGGGCGGCTAATGTGGCTCCTTACGATCTTATCGAACGGGTTGGGGCAAGAGTAGAATGGCTCTTAGCGTACCTGGGACGGGCATACCTGGGACGGCAGCGGGCAGCGAGGAGGACGAACCATGAAGTTCGGGGTAAATACGTTCATTTGGTCTGCGGGCATAGACGGCGAACTGCTGGAGCGTTTTCCGGCCATACGGCGGGCGGGCTTTGACGGTGTGGAGCTGCCGATGATCCGGCCGGAGCGGGTTCCGCTGGCCGAGGTGCGCAGGAGCCTGGCGGATAACGGTCTCGAATGCACGCTCTGCTCGGTGCTGCCGCAGGAACTGAGCGCGATCAGCGACGACGCGGCGGTGCGGCAGAGGACGCGCGAACACCTGGCGGAATGCGTGCGGGTGGCGGCGGAGGCGGGGGCGCGGATGGTGGCGGGGCCGCTCTACTCGCCGGTAGGGTATCTTCCGGGCCGGCGGCGCACGGAGGACGAGTGGCAGCGGGCGGTGGAATGCTATCAGTGGCTGGGCGAGACGCTGGAATCGCACGACGTGACGATTGCCGTGGAGCCGCTGAATCGTTTTGAAACCTACTTTCTGAACACGGCGGCGGATGCGGTACGGTTAGCGGGCGAGGTGGGGCATCCGAACGTGGGGGTTCTGTTCGATACCTTTCACGCCAATATCGAGGAAAAGGATGTGGCGGCGGCGCTGATTTCGGTGGCCGGGTGCCTGAAGCACTTCCATGCGTGCGAGAACGACCGCGGAACTCCGGGCAGCGGCCACGTGGACTGGACGGGCGTTTTTCAGGCGCTCGAAAAGGCAGGCTACAGCGGGTGGGTGACGATTGAGAGCTTCGGATTTGCGCTAGGGGAATTGTCGGCGGCGGCTTCGATCTGGCGGGACCTGGCGCCGACGGCGGAGTCGATTGCGTTCGACGGGGTGAAGTTTTTGAAGCGCGGGCTGGAATTGCAAGCGGCACGGGCCTGACGGAGATCCGGCGGCGGTAGTGAGGTGGGAGTGAAGATTTATTTAGCTGCGGCGCTGGCCCTGCTGGTGGCGGGGCTGGTGGGACTTTCGGCGCGAAGTCCGGAGCTGGTGTTTGAGCGCAAGACGATTGACGTGGGCATCAGCGAGACGTGCGCAATTGCCGATTTCAATAACGACGGGAAGCTGGATATTTTTTCCGGCGAAGCCTGGTACGAGAATCCGACGTGGCAGCGGCACGAGGTGCGGCATTTGAAGGAGTACGGGACGTACCTGGCGTCGCTGAGCGACCTGGCGATGGATGTGGATGGCGATGGGTTCGTGGACATTGTCAGCTCAGGATGGCATTCCGGCAAGATCTGGTGGTCGCGGAATCCGGGGAAGCCGGGCGAGATGTGGGAGGACCATCCGATTGACCAGGGATACCCGGTGGAGTTTTCGTTTCTGGTAGACCTGGACAACGATGGGAAAGCGCGCGAGGTGCTGCCGGAATTCGGCAACGCGGCTGCGCCCACGGCGTGGTATGAGGCGGTGGGCGGGAAGTTCGTGAAGCACGTGGTGAGCCCGCGAAGCTACGGGCATGGGATTGGCGCGGGCGATGTGAACGGCGACGGAAGGAACGACATTATTACGCCGCGCGGCTGGCTGGAAGCGCCGGCGGATCCACGCAGCGGCGAAGAGTGGAAGTTTCATCCGGAGTTCGACCTGGGATCGACCAGCTTCATTTATGTGATCGATTTGAATGAAGACGGGCTGCCCGATTTGCTGACTGCCAATGCGCACGACTACGGCATTTACTGGATGGAGCAGCGGCCGAATCACCAGTGGGTGAAGCACATGATCGATGAATCGTGGTCGCAGCCGCACGCGCTGACGCTGGTGGACCTGAACGGCGACGGGCGAAAGGACCTGCTGACCGGGAAGCGGTTTATGGCGCACGACGGGCACGACCCGGGCGGGCGCGAGCCGCTGGGCATTTACTGGTACGAATACCACCCCTCGGCGGATCACAAGACGGTGGAGTGGTCGAAGCACGTGATTGATTACGGATCGCGGGCAGGGGGCGGGATGCAGATTCCGGTGGCGGATCTGTTTGGCACGGGCGCTCTGGATTTCGCGGTGGGCGGGAAGAGCGGCCTGTTTCTGTTCGAGAATGTGACCAAAGCACACGGAAGGAATTAAGTATGAGCGAGCAAGTATCGAGACGCATGTTCGGCAAAGCGGGCCTGGCGGCGGCCGCGGCGTTCCCGCTGATTCTGCCGCGGCGCGCGAAAGGCGCCAACGACCGCATTCGCGTGGGGGTGATCGGCGCGGGCAACCGCAGCAACCTGCTGATGGACCAGTTGCCGGAGAGCGCCGAAATTGTGGCAGTGGCCGATTGTTACCGGAAACGGTCGGAAGACTCGGTGGCCAAGCGCAAGGCTTCGTGGCGCATTTACGAAGACCACCGTGAGATCCTGGACCAGAAGGACATTGACGGCGTGATCGTCGGCACCAACGACCACGGGCGCGTGCTGTGCGCGATTCATGCCGTGCAGGCGGGCAAGGATGTGTACGCCGAGAAGCCGCTGACGCTGTATGTGGCGGAGGGGCGCACTCTGGTGCGGGCGGTGCGGCGGTACAACCGGATATTGCAGGTGGGCAGCCAGCAGCGGTCGATGGCCATGAACCAGTTGGCGTGCAACTTCGTGCGGACCGGCGGGCTGGGGCGGATCTGGCTGGTGATCGGGGTGAATTATCCGGCGCCGGTGCGGACCGGCGGCATGCCCCAAGAGGCGGTGCCCGCGGGCATGAATTGGGATATGTGGCT
>DATJRE010000055.1:0-5834 GCA_035505095.1 Bryobacteraceae bacterium
GTTCAATTCGTCGGCCTGGTTGACCCCGTTGGACCACTGGTCCACCCGCGGATGCGCGCCCAGGTCCTGGTTGGTCATGTAGCGCAGATCCTTGGCCCAGGCGTCATCCAGAATCTTGGTGAGGGCGGCCTTCTCATCGCCCGTGGGAAGCTCGCGGTAACCGTAGTTGATGGACACCTTGTCCCATTCGCCGATGCGCGCCGGATAAGCGTCGGTCAGGTCCACCGTCCCATCGGCGCGCAGCTTTTCCTGCGGGTGCGGGTAATCCATCACCGAGATCCAGCCCTGCGTGCTGTCGTAGTAATTGTGCCCCAGACCGAGCGTGTGGCCCACCTCATGGGCGGCAAGCTGGCGGATGCGCGCCAGGGCAGTCTGGTAGAGCACGTCGGGTTTCTCGTTGCCCACGGTGTAAGGCGAGAGCAGGCCTTCGAAGATCAGATAATCCTGGCGGTCGCGCAGAGAGCCGAGCGTCACGGTGCCCTTGATAATTTCGCCCGTGCGCGGGTCGGAAACCGTGGCGCCGGTGGACCATCCCCGCGTGGAGCGGTGTACCCAGTTGATCATGTTGTAGCGGATGTCCATGGGGTCGGCGCCCTCCGGTAGGACATCGACCAGAAAGGCGTTGCGGAAACCGGCTGCTTCAAACGCCTGGTTCCACCAGCGGGCGCCCTCTAGAAGCGCCTGGCGGACGTCCGGCGGGGCGCCGGGATCCACCCAGTAGTGGATGGGCTTCACCGGTTCGCTGATGGCGGCGTTAGGATCCTTCTTCTGGAGGCGGTGGCGGCGGATGTAATGCTTGACCATGGGTTCGCCGATAGGGGCGCTGTAATCGACGAAGGTCATGCCGCTGTAGCCGGCGCGCGGATCGTCTTCGCGCGGCTGGAAATTGCCGTCGGGAAGCTGGACCAGCGAGTAATGTTCGCGCAGCGTAACGGCCTCCGCGGTGGGAGTGACGCTGGCCACCGAGCCCGAGAACAGGCCGCCGCCGAATCCACCGCCACCGCCGCGCCCGCCCCGTCCCCCAGCGGCCGCACCGGCTGTCGAGACGATGATGGGCGGCGGTCCCTGAGCCGTGGCGCCGGCTGCACCGCCCCGCCCGCCGGCGTTCTCATTGGTGAACGTCAGGGTGACTTCCACCTCGGTATTTTCGGGGAAGGACTTGGTGCGCGGCAGGTAAACCGCGCAACGCGTTCGGTCCAGGCGGTAGGCGGCCGCACCGGCGCCCAGCGCGCCCGCGGCGCCCTGGCCGTCGCGCACAAAGAAATCGGTAGCATCCACCAGAACGCGGCCATTCGATTCCGCGCCCACCGTGAAGCCCCACAGCACCGACTTGGCGAAGGAATCCTCCACCGAGCGGCGCTCGGCAGGGTTGGTGCTGGACGAGCGGAAGGATTCATTGCCCTGCATCAGCAGCACGCGCGGCCCGACGCGCTCGAAGGAGACCACCTTGCCGCCGCCCTCCCGGCCGCGGTCGAGGCCGATATCGTTCGAACCCAGGCCGGCAGCAAGCCCGCCGGCCAGCAGGAAATCGGTATTGAAGCGCGGGATTTCGAGCCACAGCGATCCCGTGCGCTCATCCCAATAGAGCGGGAAATAGCCGTCCAGCTTGTGCATTCCGGCGGTGCGCTCTTCGATGGTCGGAACCGGGCCTCCAGTGCCGGCGGACCCTCTGCCCCCGCGCCCGGGCGGTTGCGCATAGAGACCAGCAGTGGCAAAAACAATCATCGTGGCGAGACAAACGGCGGATCGAAGCATCCTTGGAAATCCTCAGGGTCCATTGTAGCCGGAGCCGGGGATCTCCTGGATAACGCCGCCCTCCGAACGGTGGAAAGCGGCGATTGGCAGGAACGCGTGCTGCCATAATGGAAAGAGGGAGACCATAGTGGGGCGTAACCTTGCGGGGGTAGTGTGGCTGGCTTTGGCGATTGGCGCGGGTGCGGCCGAGAGCGTAACGGTGACGCCCAGCGCCGTGCCGGGTGTTGACCTGCTGGGGCCGCCGAGCGCTGAGTTCACCGCGGCCACCGACCAATTCTTCGGCTCCAGCCGTTCGGCGAATCTCACCAACTGGCTGCCGTTTGGCGTCGTGATTGCGAACCACACCTCGCAAAGCATCATGGGAGTGGCCATTTGCTGGCAACTGACCACCGCCGACGGACGGACTCTCGGATACCATCTCACCTACGAGGCGTTCGATCGGCCGAACGCGCGACTGCGCCCCGGGCAGATGGGGGTCGCGGTCGGGATGACGCTAATCCTGAATCCCAGGCGGTTGCCGGCTCAGTTCCGTGCGGCGGCGCCGGGTTCTGTGCAGACTCCCGGCAGTCTGCCCAACTTCCAAAGCGCCCAGAGCGTGGAGGCCACTCTGGATGGCGTGATCTACGCATCCGGCCAGTTTGCCGGTCCGGATACTTTCAAAACCTACGAGACTTATGTGGCCAACACCACGGTACCGGGGCAGGTAGCCGCCAAGGTTCTGGCCATGAAAGCCGCCGCGCAGCCGGTAGCTGCGATTGTCTCCTGGCTAAAGACCGCGGCGGCCCAGACTCTCAACGAGCGAACCGATGGCTGGTGGAACGCCATCGCCGAGAAACATACCGCGCGTGAGTTGTTGCAGAGCTACCAGCAGGGCGGCGAAGATCAGCTCTATCAAACCGCGCTGGAATCCGTGCAGAAGCCGGTGATCCGGCTGTACCAGTAGAGCGCGAAGAGGCTAAACTCGGCTGTGAAATCCGCGTGCGACGTCTGGGGGACCGCTGTCCCGCGCGCGTGGGAGCCGCGCCGGAAAGGAACTGATGCTGGATGCCGGCGGCTTGCAGTTCGCCTTCATGCCCCCGCAGCTTTGCAATGATTGAGAATCTATCCATGCCGCAATTCTGCTCTATATTGGCCTGGTCTCGATGTGGGGCAACTTACCCTGGAGTGATCCAAGCGCCCAGGAGATCGTCGCGAACGAGAAATAAGGCCCCACCGCGGGGGAGCGAGATCCTCCACCGCGCTCTATGAGGAGCAAATGTCACTATGGGGCGTGACACGTCAAGTTGACGCGGGACTGGAGATCTCTCTTCGCGGAAGATCGGTTGCGTGTAGAATAAATCAGCCGGAAAGTGCCCTCGGGGGGGCGCCGGCAAATCGCGCAACGGATTGCCGCACGGGTGGTTGTCTCACGGTAATCACGTTCCGCCATTGAGGGGATGTATGCGGACTTCCAGACTTGCGCTGCCGGTGTTTTGCTTCCTAGCGGTCGTACGGTTGCTGCCGGCTCAGACTAGTTCAAAAGTGGATTTCGCGAAGGATGTGCAGCCGATCTTGCGCCAGAACTGCGTCATGTGCCACAGCGGAAAGCAGCCTGCCAGTGGCATGCGGCTGGACCGCAGGAGCGCAGTGATCAATCGCCGCGGCGTCGTGCCGGGCAGCACCGAGAACAGCTTCCTATTCCACCGTATATCCGGCACCGACTACGGAATGCAAATGCCGCCCACCGGCGCGCTCAAGCCGGAGCAGATCGACACCATCAAACGTTGGATCGAGCAGGGCGCCGATTGGCCGGACGCTCTCGCGAATGAAACCGAGTTGCCGCCGATCGATCCCAAGGCTGTCAGCATGGTCGACGCGCTGCACGAGGGCGATCTGGCGAAGTTCATGAAATTCGCCGACGACGACGCGAAGTTGCTCAATGCGCGCGGTCCCGAGGGTTCCACGCCCTTCATGTACGCTGTGCTCTACACCAATGCGGCGATGTTGGAACGTCTGTTGAAGCTGGGCGCCGATCCCAATAGGAGGAATGACGCCAACGCCACGGCGCTGATGTGGGCGGCCACCGAAATGGACAAGACCAAAGTGCTGCTGAGCCACGGCGCGGACGTCAACGCCCGGTCCAGCGACATGCGCACGCCGCTCATGACTGCGGCGCGCAAACCGGGCAATTCTGCCGTCGTGAAGCTGCTCCTCGACAAGGGCGCGAATCCCAATCCCAATCCGCATCCCTCCGCCGAATCGTCCCCGCTGCTGGACGCCGCCAGCGCCGGCGACGCCGCCAGCGTGGAAATGCTCATCGCCAAAGGCGCCGCAGTGAAACCGGTCGGTGAGACGGCGATCTTCATGTCCGCTACCGCGGAGTGCTCCAAATGTCTGTCTCTGCTGACCGCCAAGGAGATCGATAAGAACGACTACAGCCTGGCGCTAGCCGACATCGCCATTACGGGCGACGTGAATGCCGTCAAGATGATGCTCGACCACGGCGCCGACGTCAACATTGTCGATCCCGCGGGAAGAACTCCCCTGATGTACGCGGCGGCATCCGACAATCTCCCACTCGAAGAAGTCAGGATGCTGGTGCAACACAGAGCCGACGTAAACGCCAGGGACGCGCATAAACGGGGAGCCGACAGCGGATGGACCGCCCTCGACATCGCCCGCCAGCACGGCGACACCCCGATCGTCGCCTTCCTGTTGAGGTCCGGCGCGAAGAGCAATACAGCGCCTCCACCCCAGTTGCAACCGCGCCGCGATAACACCATCGGCGGCGCCATCCAGGGAAGTCTTCCTCTCATCCAGAAGGCCGATGCTAATTTCATGCCCAAGGCCGCCTGTGCCTCCTGTCACAACAACAGCTTTGCCGCCATGGCGGTGGGAGCCGCCCGCCGCAAAGGCTTTGCAGTGGACGAGAAAATCGCCGCGCAGACAGTCCAGGGGAACGTTTTCGGCCTCATGCAACTGCGCGACATTCTTCGCCAGGGTGTCATGGCGCCCGTGGGTGAGTACTTCGGACCGGTCGTCATCGGCTACATGCTTTTGGGACTCGACGCCGAGCACTACAAGCCCGATCTGAATACCGACACCGCCGCCATGTACCTGAAGAACCGCCAGGGCGCCGACGGACACTGGGCCTACTCCCCCGCCGATGCCCGCCCGCCGATCTGTTCCGATTACATCGTCCAAACCACCGTCGCCATGCGCGCGATGCAACTCTATGCGCCCAAGTTGGAACGTCCCTCGTACGACCAGGCCGTTCAACTGGCCGCCGCGTGGCTCGTCAAACAGCAGCCCAAAGGCAATGAAGATCGCGTCGGACGTCTAACGGGACTGGTTTGGAGCGGCCACTACAGGGATGCTGTTCAGCAGGCTATGCACGACCTAATTGCCACCCAGCGTGGCGACGGCGGCTGGGCCGACATCGACACCACGCCGAGTACTGCATTCGCCACCGGCCGCGCGCTGGCGGCTCTCGAGACCGCCGGCTTGCCGGTCTCCGACGAAGCCTATCAGAAAGGCGTGAAGTACCTCCTCCGCACGCAACAGGAGGACGGCTCCTGGTTTGTCCGCAGTCGGGCCATGGCCTTGCAGCCTTATTTCGATTCCGGCTTTCCGCACGGCTTCGATCAATGGATCTCCGCCGCCGGCACGAGTTGGGCTACTATCGCCCTCTCGCTGGCGGCGCCCGCGCACACCGCAACCGTCGCCAACGGACAGTAAAAACGGCCCGGCGGGCTGTGCGGAACGACCGCCACTTCGGCGTTCTGACTGGACCGCCAAACCTAGAGCAAATTAATCCATCTGCCTTGGGGCGGATTGTCGGCAAACCAGAACTGATCCACATGAGCGTGCAGTCATCTCGGACTTTGGCCCGGCCCGCGGGGCCAGAGAGCGCAATCTGGAAGCTCGCCCGATCAGGAACGCGAAATGCCTGTACTACCGCTAGCGAGGCTCTGCCTCAGACCGACGAGATGTATTTCCGGTCGGGTCTGAGGAAGAGGCATAATCGGAGAGATGGCTCCGGTCGACAGTGGAGAACTGCAAGCAGTTCTCGCCAATGATTTAGGCCGCCGAAGCGGCGG
>DATJRE010000056.1:0-4345 GCA_035505095.1 Bryobacteraceae bacterium
GACATCACGGCGGTGGAAATCAACCGCATCATCGCCACCACGATCATGCGGGAAAAGTTCCGCAGCCTCAGCCACGACCTGTACCTGCGGCCGGATGTGCATGTCGAGGTGGAAGACGGGCGCGCCTTCATCCGGCGCAGCACCGAGAAGTACCAGGTGTTGCAAGCCACACTGGTGGACACATGGGCCTCGACGGCGGCCGGCGCGTTTGCGCTTTCGGAAAACAACCTGTACACCACCGACGCGTTCCGCGATTACCTCTCGCACCTGACCGACGATGGCCTGGTGGCCATGACGCGTTGGGGATTGGAACCGCCCCGCCAATCGCTACGGCTGATCTCGCTGGCTATCGAGGCGCTGGGGCAGCTTGGTGAAACCGATCCGGCGTCGCATGTGATTGTGGGGCAGGAGGGCACGGCGCAGGGCTGGGGCGCCAAGGATACCGTGCTGGTTGCGCGCAAGCCCTTCACCGCCGACGAGGTGGAGCGCGCGCGGGCGCTGATGGAAGAGGCGCACATTAAGGCCATCTACCTGCCGGGCGTGGTGACGCACAACCAGTTCTACGACCTGCTGCACAGCCCCAACCCCGAGGAATACCAGCGCCGCTACCCTTTCGACATCAGCCCGGTGACCGACAACCGCCCGTTCTTTTTCTATACCGTGCAGCCGCGCGACCTGTGGAACTTCCTCACCACGGCATCGCACGAGAGCGCCGATTACCGGAGCAACAACCAGGCGGTGCCGCTGCTGTTCGGGCTGATGGGCGTGAGCCTGCTGGCGACCGGGCTGATCCTGGTGGCGCCACCGCTGGTGCTGCGGACGCGCCTGCCGCGGCAGAAAGGGGTGCGCGGCTTTCTGCTGTATTTCCTGTTTGTAGGCGCGGGCTACATTTTGATTGAAGTGGGGCTGATTCAGAAATTCGTGTTGTTCCTGGGGCACCCGGTGTACGCGCTGGCGGTGGTGATTTTCTCGATGCTGGTTTCGAGCGGGCTGGGAAGCTTCTGGAGCCGGCGGTTGCTGGGCAAGCACGAAGGGCGGCTGATCAAGGCCTTGGGCACGGTAGCGCTGCTGGCTGCGGCGCTCGCGTTGATCCTGTCGTCGCTGCTTTCGGCGCTGGTGTGGATGCCGTTGTGGTCGAAGGCGGCGCTGACGGTGGTGCTGATTGCGCCGTTGGGCTTCGCCATGGGGATGCCGTTCCCCACAGCGCTGGCGCGCCTGGAAGAGTGGCACGCGCCTTCGCTGCGCTGGGCGTGGTCCCTGAACGCCGCTTCGAGCGTGCTTGGTTCGGTGGGCGCACTGGTGTGCGCCATTTACCTGGGACTGGTGCAGACGCTGATAATCGGCGGCATTTTTTATCTGGCGGCGCTGGCGGTGGTGGCCCGGGTGCGGCCGTCGGGCGAGCCGCCGGAAGTGCCCCTGGCCAAGGGACGCGTGGTGCTGGCGAAGTAGGAGGGGCTCCGGATTCACCGCAGAGACGCGGAGAGCGCAGAGGCCACACAGAGAAGACAAGGAGACGGGGTCGTCTCCTACTCGTAGCGCAGCGCGCGGATCGGGTCGATGCGGGCGGCGCGGGCGGCCGGCAGCAAGCCTGCGGCGATACCCGCAACGGCCAGGATGGCGACCGTGGCGGCCAGGGTCACGGGGTCGAAGGCTTTTACGCCGAACAACATGGTAGCGATGAGGCGGGTCAGCGCTAGGGCTGCGGGCAGACCAACCATGATTCCGCACACCACCACGGCCAGGGATTCTCGCAGCACCATCCACAGCACCTCCATGCGGCCGGCGCCAAGGGCCATGCGGATGCCGATTTCGGCGGTGCGCCGCGCGACTCCGTAGGCCAGCGTGCCATACAAGCCGACGGCCACCAGGAGAAGCGCCAGTATGCCGAAACCCCCGGTGATTTTGGCGAACATTCGCTCCTGGAGCAGCGATTCCTCCATCTGCTGCTCCTGCGTTTTGACGCCGATCAGCGGGAGGTTGGGATCGACCGAACGGACGGCTGCCCGTAACGCCGCGACCATCGCCAGGGGGGCGCCGGCCGTGCGAACTTCGAAGCACATGCGCCCCACCGTATCCTTCTGGGCGGTGTAGGGGAGATAGGCCGTGCGCGGCGGCTTGCCGCGTACCCTGTCGTACTTGGCGTTTTTGACCACGCCAATGATTTCGAAGCTGTGGGCCGCGTCGAAATCGCCTCTCAGCGAGAAGCGATGGCCGAGCGGATTGGCGCTGCCGAAGAATTGGCGGGCCATAGCCTCGTTGATGACCGCGACCCGGCGCCCTTCCATGTCCTGCGGGCCGATGCCGCGGCCGAGGAGCAGCGGGATGCCCATCGTCTCCAGGAAGTCCGGCCCTACGGGATTCCAGTACACGCTGTTTTCTTTGCCTTTCTCCAGCGGAGGACCATCGGTGGAGGCGCCGGTGCTGTTTACCCAACCGGAGAGCAGCGCAAAAGCGGAAACCGAAGCGGACCGTACGCCCGGAATGGCTCCGATTTTTTCGAGCACCGCTCGGTAGACACTGGCGGTCCGCTCGCCCTGGTAGCCCGCGGCGCGCGGGTCCAAGTCGAACAGAACGAGTTTCGCGCGGTTGAAGCCGAAATCCTGGTCTTCGAGATTCATCAGCGTGCGCACAAACAGGCCCGCACCGAACAGCAGACATACCGAAAGCGCCACCTGCACCGCTACCAATACCTTGCCGAAGGCGCCACGCGGAGAGATGGATCCGGCGTTTTCCTTGAGCTCACCGGAGACATCCACGCGCGCGGCACGCAGCGCGGGCGCGAGGCCGAAGAGGATGCCGGTCAGCATGGAGATTCCGGCCGTCAGCGCCAGCACTGTGGCATCCGGTCGCACGTCCACACCGATGGCTGGATCGGCGCCCGCCATCAGCAGCAGGAGCGCACGGCTTCCCCAGCGCGCCAGGATCACGCCCGCGGCGCCGCCCGACAGAGACAAGAGCACGCTCTCAGTGAGGAATTGGCGCATCAGCCGGCCGCGGGAGGCGCCCACCGCCAGCCGCACGGAGATTTCCCTTTGGCGTGCCTGGGCGCGCGCCACCAGCAAGGCGGCCAGATTGGCGCAGGCGATCAGCAGCACCACGCCCACCGCGACCATGAGAATTTCGAGCGGTTTCGAGAACTGGGTTCGCAGGGCGTCGAAACCATGGCCGGCCGGCGTCAGCACAATGTGCGGCGTCCGATCCGGTGAAGGCAGAGGGCTCAGCCCCGCGGTAAGGAACTGCGCGAACTGTACGTTCAGTTCTGCGCGCGCCTGTTCCATCGGGAAGCCCGGTCTTGTACGCGCCATCATCATGCACCACCACCAATCGCGCGATTCGAAGAAATTCTCGCTACGGGCGGGTTGAATGCCCCAGGGCTTGATTTCCACCATGTCGCGCAGAGGCACCCAGAAGTCCGTCGCCATTTGCGGATCGACGCCGAAGAATTCCGGTGGCGCCACGCCCACGATGGTGAATGGCGCGCCGTTGAGGGCGATCGCACGGCCCAGCGCCGCTCTGCCGCCGCCTAACTCGCGCGCGGCGTAGGCATAGCTGACCACGGCCACATTGGGCGCGCCCGGCTGGACATCGTCATCGGTCAATACCCGGCCCATCGGGACAACGCCGAGTACCTGGAAAAAATTGCCGCTCACCATTTCGCCGCTGGCCATGGAGGGATTGCTACCGGTATTTACCATCAGGCTGTGGCCGTTGAAGCCGAGAGGGACGTAGGCGAAGACACCCGCCACGGAATGGTTTGCCCGGCGCATGGCCGCGAAGGCGGGATACGGCAGGGACGTGGTGCCATATCCGCTGTTGGAGTGGCGGAAGACGCTGGCCGCTGGTTTCTTGGAGTCGTACGTGAGTTGCACAAGCTGTTCCGGATGACTGACCGGGAGCATGCGCAGCATGACCGCGTTGAGAACGCTGAGGACGGCCGTGTTGGCGCCGATGCCCAGGGCCAGGCAGGCGATGGCGACCGAGGTGAAGCCGGGGCTGCGGCGCATGCCGCGCAGCGCGTAGCGGAGATCCTGGCGGAGGGTTTCGATCCAGGGAAGGCCGCGCTGGCGGCGGTAGTTTTCCCGGGCCAGCGCCAGGCCGCCGAACGTGACTAGGGCGGCGCGGCGGGCTTCCGACGGGGACATGCCGCGGCGCAGGTTGTCGTCGATGAGCAGGCGCACGTGCGATTCGAACTCCTCGGCCATATCGGCTTCGCGGCGCCCGCCTGTCAGGCTGCCGGCCAGCCGTTTCCAGGCGCGGCGCAGCGTTTTCATGACTCGCCGCCTTCCAGGGCGAAGAAGCGCGCCAGGATTTCGGTGGTCTGTTTCCAATGGCGCTTTTCGGACTT
>DATJRE010000057.1:0-33923 GCA_035505095.1 Bryobacteraceae bacterium
TCAGGCGATGATGCAGCGTATGCTCGCGGCCGAATTGCGCGAGGAGGCCGCCATCCTGGCTCACACGAACGCGATTCGCAAACGCCAGGCAGACATGGCCAGTCAGTTTGGCCAGAACGTTACGAACCTATTCAAGTGAAGGGAGGAACGATGGATCCGAAATGGGGTTTATTGGCCGCGATATGGGAGCACCGGAAGTCGCTCGTGATTTTGATTCTAATCGTGTCCTTGATCGCGCCGCAGCCCGTGAGGGCGCAATTTGGGATCGACTGGGCTGCGATTGTGGCGGCGATCGACAGCATCGGTACCGCGATTTCGAACACGATAGGCCCTGCTCTGCGAGCGATCAACGGAGCGCTGGGGACGTTGAACCAACTGATGAGCAGTATTCAGGCGTTCTTCATAAACATTGTGTATCCGCAGGCGGCAATTGCGCGTGCGCAGGGACTGGTCGGCGCGGTGGGAGGTCTATACGCCCAGAGTCTGGCGATCTCCACGGTCAATGTTTCGAGCGCCACGCTCGCAAATCCTCAACAACTCGAGCAACTCCTGCTGTCCCGGAATCCAAACAACGTTCCAGCCGTCAGCGGCGGCTATCAGACGGTCTATCAGACGGTGCCCGTCCCTCAGAACGCGTCTCCCCAGACCCGGGACCTGATCGACATGAGCGACGCCGCGGCGCAGGACGCCATGAAGAAGGCGATTGCGATCGATGCCATCGCCGATACCGAGATGCAGGCTGCCAACCAAATCAACAGCCAGCTTGCCCAAGCCGCACCCGGTACGGCGCCGATGGTGGAGGCGGAAGCCGCGGCCTGGCTCGTGCGCGCGAATGCTTACACGCAATCGGCTCTCGCAGACGTGATGAGGGTTCGCGCCGTTAGCCTTGCAAACAGCGGCGCGCAACTGAAATTCAATGCCAGTAACGGCGCGCAGATCCGCCAGAACACGCTGGATTCCCTGAAGTGAGGATGCCGTCATGTTCTATTTTCAGACCATGTTTCAGCAGGTCTACAACGGAATCACGGGCTCGCCGGTGATCCCGGCTGTCCAGCAGATTTCCGAAGCTATTCTGCTGCTGGCCGCACTGTTCGCCGTCTACGAGGCGTACGCCAAAGGTGGCGATGCGCGAACCCTTGCGCTTGCGGGCATCCGCTACCTCTTTATGGGGCTGCTGATCACGCAATACCCGAACGTGTTCATAAACGTTGCCAATGCGGTCGCCAACCTGGCGCAGGCAATAGCGCCGACGGATGTGTGGACGAATTTCCGCGATCAAGTCCAGGGCTACATGTCGGCGAACAACGGCCAAGGCGCTTGGTGGAACTGGGTTGTCGGTGGCGTGGCTGGCGCCTTCAGTTTGATCTTCCAGGCGATTGCCGTTCTGGTTTTCCCGATTTCATACGCACTGTTCTCGTTCTTCTACAGCATGTATGGCGCGGTCCTGTACGTGGTCGGACCGCTGGTGCTGGCGCTCTATCCCGCGCTTGGCGTTGGACAACTGGCCCGAACTTTCATGGTGAACCTGATGGTCTGGAACGCCTGGGGCATCATCTACGCCATCATCAGCCAACTGTTGACGATCATGAGCGCAAACAGCCTGAACAACATTTTCAACGCCCAGAGCTTCGGCGGAGCCTTTCAGGGCGCCAGCCAGATGCTTCTGATCTCGCTGTCCAGCATTCTCCTTTCAATTATGATTCTGCTGATCCCCTTCATCGCGAAACGTGTGGTCTCGGGCGACATCGGAAGCACGATGCTCACCGTAGTAGGCGTTGCCGCCGCTGCCGCCCAAGCCGCAGTCGCCGGATGGGTCGGAATGCAGGGCGGTGCGGCCAGTGCCGCGGGCGGGGGTGAACCTCCGCCACCTCCGCCTCCGCCGGGTGGTCCGCCGACATCGCCGGCAGAAACAGTTGCTGCGATCGGAGCTGGCGGCGGTGGAGGAGCCGCAGGTGGCGGTGCCTCCCAAGGCAGCGTAGAGGGCGCGGCGGCACCCAGGGCGCCATCAGAGCCAAATGGCGAGTCCGGCAGCGCTGCGACGCAATCAGCGCCTGCAACTCGTTCAACCGGGTCGCGGGGGCACTCGGGGCGGACCAACATTCCCTACTCGGTCGGTTGGACGGTCGGAACTTGGGCCGGCGCGACACGCCGGACGGTGAGGAACGCGTTCAGGTCGAACGAACAACAGGTGGAAGAAGGGGAGATCTAAGGGCATGAAACACAAACAGTCGAGCGCGCTGCCCGAGAAGGTGGGCTACACAAAATACTTCGAACACGATGGCGCGCTTCGCGCCTATGCGAACCGGATGATGTGGTTCGGGATATCGGCCGTTTTGATCTCATTCGTTCTGGCGCTCTTGGTTTTCTATGTGCGGGTACAACCACCCACCGTAATTCGAATTGCTGCGAACGGTGAAGCGTCAGTCGTGAGTGGAGTGCCTACGCCGCGAACGCCCTTGGGATTCCTAAACGCCTTGGCCGCCGGTTCGGCTCCCGGTGAGCAACCCGCGGACATCGAAGGTCGGGCAGTTGTACGGAGGTTCCTGGAGAACTATCTCACGTACACACCTACAACCCTGGAGAAGAATTGGGCCGACGCGCTGAACATGATGACGCACAATTTGCGCACGTTGACGCTCGACCAACTGCGGGATCAGGACATTGTGTCGAAGGTCCACGATGACGAAATTACATCCACGTTCAAGCTCCGGTCACTCGAACCCGTGAAGGGGCAGCCATGGACGTATGTCGCGTTCGGAGTGAAGGAGGTTCATCGAGTCCACAACAAAGCGGAATTCACAGATCGGCTGGTTGCGCGATACAACGTGCGCCTGCTGCAAACAGGGCGATCCGAACGAGTCCCAAGCGGGCTTCTCGTTGCCGAATACGGTGAGACCCAGATGGTGGGCGAAAAGGACAACGGGTTGGAGCAATCCAGCGCCCTGATGGATGGCGCGAAGAATTGATCGATTTCTGTGGTGTGGCCGGGAAGATGCGTATCTCGCCTGGGCCCGTGCCATTGAACGCCAGCCAGGGGCGAGGCCTGGCGATCGAAAAACAAGGAGGAACGCGGGAAGAAAACCAGGAAGGATGCGGAGAGAGCGGCTCGTGAGCCGAAAGGCAAACGAGCCGCAAAGCTATGTCATGGAGAGGAGAACAACTATGGGAGCAACTGCACCATTAACGGCGGATGCGACAGAACGTAGGGAACCAGAACCCAGATTTACCGGAGAACCCAGATCCACCAGGGAACGCGGCACCTCCGCTGCCAAACAGGTCGAAGACCCGGGCACCCGTCGTGGCGGAAAGCGGCGGCGGGCATCGAAAGAGAACGAGGGCGGCGGGAAGATCAGGTACTTCTTGACGAAGCCGACGAGCAATGGCACGCCGGAACTTGGTGAGGAAATGGGCGACGAACATGAGGCGCTTCTCGCGGCGCACAAGTCCGATCGGAGTTTCGTAACAGTCGAGGAGTGGACGGCCAAGGCCGACAGGCGGAAGGGCATAACGGTACTCGGGAAGGATCCAGTCGCCCGGCAATAGGATTTCATACGATGATCATCTGGCTTCATTGCACAGAGTGAATCTGTCGAAGCGACCCGGAGCATAACCGGGAAAGTGCTGGTTCGGCAACTCCACTGAGTTCCGGCCAAGGTAAACACCTTCGCACGGGACTCAAGAGTCGCCGCCGGCGACTTCTTGGCTGTCCTGTGCTTATCCACAGAAATCACCGTGCCGGGGAGTTGCGTGCGCATCGAAGCGAACACGCTGGCGACCCCCAGTATGGCAGCGATGTGAATATCGTGACCGCAGGCATGGGCCACCCCAACATCCTCTCCGTTAACGGTGGTGCGCACTGTGGATTTGAAGGGGTACGGAGAGTCCTCCGTCACCTGCAACGCATCCAGTTCCGACCTCACTGCGACAACCGGTCCCGGCTGGCCGCCTTTCAAGGTCCCAACCACGCCGGTGTGTGCAATCCCGGTCCGGACATCGAGGCCCAGAGAGCGCAGCCGCTCGGCGACAAGCTTGGATGTCTCGAATTCGCGATTTGCGAGCTCTGGATGCTGATGAATCTGGTGTCGCAACCCGATCATCTCAGGCGCCTCGCGGTCAACGGCTGTACTTACGGCGGCGTCGGAGATCGAGGCGCTCGCCTGAATCTGGGCCCCAGCGGGACGTATATGCAAGAGACCCAGAAAAAGAGCGAGAAATGCGAATCGGATTACCACAGTAGCGCCGCCATGTCGAAGATACAACAAGCGGGAGACTGGTGCAAGGATGGCGCGGCTGGATGACACATCAGCGTGAAGCGAGCAGCGTGTCCGCTAACCCCGGGACGCCAACCGGGCAACGGAAATGGAGGGATGAACACCGAGAGACCATCGCTCCCGGCGTCGGTGAAGGAGCGCCCGCGTGGTCCTTTGTCGCGTCATCGTGCATCCGACGCCTTGCGCAACATCAGGATAAAATAGCCGCTAAAGGATACACGATGCGGTCTCCCGTACTTTTTCTGGTTTTCGCGGCAGCTCTTTTCGGACAAGGCGGTGGCTCCGTGCAGTTCCGAGATTGGAATCCGCCGCCCCCCTCCGCTGAACCTGTCACGACCTGCGGCCACCTGCTAAGCCTGACCGATTTCGATCTCTCCGTCATCAGTGCGACCCTGGTTCCTCCTACGGCCAGCGCGCCCGAGCATTGCCACGTGTTTCTCATGGCGCAGCCCGAGATCAACATCGAAATCAATCTCCCCACCAATTGGAACGGCCGTTTCTACATGTTCGGCAACGGCGGCTGGGCGGGCGAATCCTTCGATGCTCCTGGTCGAGTCGCCAATCACGCGCGAGCGCTTCGCGCCGGATTTGCCACTGCCTCGACCGATACGGGCCACTCCGCTGCGCTCGAACCCGGGGCCAGCTTCGCACTGAATCGCCAGAAACTCCTCGATTTCGGATTCCGTTCGCTGCACGTCACCGCTGTGGCCGCGAAGCTTCTTGTCCGCAATTACTACGGTGCCAATCCGTCCAAGTCGTACTATGACGGTTGTTCGCAAGGGGGCCGCGAGGGCCTCACGATCGCCCAACGCTTTCCCGATGACTTCGATGGCATCATCGCCGGCTCGCCCGCCCTGTATAACTCCGGGAATATGGTCGCCCGCGCCTACTGGATGCAGGGTCTCATCGCCAATCCGTTCCCTGCCGCCAAACTCGGACTGCTGGCAGCCCGTGTTTACGAAAAGTGCGACGCCAAAGACGGTCTCAAGGACGGATTGATTGGCGACCCGCTGCACTGCGGCTTCAAAGCCACCCAAGACCTTCCCCGCTGTTCGGACGGAAATGACCAGCCCGATTGCTTTACCGCTTCCGAAATCGCTTCGGTCGATCGTATCTACAGCGACATCTTCCGTCAGGGCAAACGTTTCTTTCCGGGATGGCCTGTCGGCGCGGAAGTTCTCGGACCGAACGGCCGCAGCGGATGGTTGGGCCAGGAAATCAGTGGGCCGAATGGCGGCAGTGTCTGGGCGAATTACGCGCAGAGCTTTTTCCGATACATGGCCATGCCTGACGCCGATCCGAGCCAATCGTTGGCCCATTTCGATATCGACAAAGACATCTCACGCCTTGCATTCCTGCATGAGGTCATCGATGCCACTGACTCCGATCTCTCGGGATTTCGCCAGCGAGGGGGCAAACTCATCATGTATTTCGGCTGGGCCGACCCGCAACTCAACCCACGAGTGGCGGTCGAGTATTACGACCAGGTGGTGAAGCGTATGGGTGATTCCACCCCGGATTTTTTCCGCCTCTTCATGGTGCCTGGCATGTTCCACTGCGGTGGCGGGATCGGAACCAGCACGTTTGACGTCGCTACGCCATTGTTGCATTGGGTGGAATCGGGCGATGCTCCGAACGCTATCTCCGCGAGTCGAGTCTCGGGCGGAAAGGTAGTTCGCACGCGGCCACTGTGCCCATATCCTCAGATGGCGCGCTACAAGGGCAGCGGCAGCATCGACGAAGCAGCTAATTTCAGTTGTGCAGCACGGTAGTATTCCGGCAGGATCTCCATAAGCACGCTGCGATGCACGTGTTGTCTCAATCTAAGCTCCGATTTCGGCAAAGCCGACCATCTGGCACATAAGATGTTTATAGTTGACATAAGATTTTTGTAGTGGTAGGCTTCTTCTCAGATGCCTTCGCGCTCCGATAGTCCCAGCCCCGATCCCCCGATGCCCACCGCCGCCGAAGCCGATATCCTGGCCGTCCTCTGGCGTCTGGGTCCGGCCACCGTCCGGGAGGTACATGGTGCCCTGCAGAAAGAGTGCGGCTACAACACCACCCTTACCCAGATGCGACTGATGACCGAGAAGGGCCTGTTGGTTCGCAGCGAACGCTTTCGATCGCACGTCTATGAGCCCGCAGCACCAAAGAACCAGATGCAGGCGCGGATTGCCGGGGATCTTTTGCAGCGAATCTTTGGAGGCTCGCCCAAAGGTTTGATCATGAGCGCACTCGGCGCTCAACCTACGACTTCAGAGGAGCGGGCAGAGATTCGCCGGATGCTCGACGATTTGGACGGGAAGAAAAGGAGGGCCAAATGAACGCAATTCAGATCCTCGCGACTCATCCCTGGATCGAGCGGCTGGGGATGACTCTTCTTCACTTTCTCTGGCAAGGCGCGATAATCGTCGCCGTTTATGCAGCCGCGCGAAGGTGGGGCGCACGCACCTGGGGCGCAAACGGCCGCTATTTTCTGGCGTGCGCAGCACTTACGGGGATGGCCATCGCGCCAGTCGCGACCTGGATGCTGCTGCGTGGGCCGACGCCGGAATCCGTTGCAGTCACCTTCACGGCGCCCCTCTCCGCCGCTCGAACTGAGCCGGCCCGATCCACCTCTCTATCGCTTCCGGCCGATGCAGCTCGCACCGCGCCGGGGCCGTTTTTGTTCTGGGTGGTCGTGCTCTGGTTTACCGGCGCGAGTGTGTTCTCGCTCCGCGTGGTGTGTAGCTGGATAGTCGCCGAACGTCTTCGCTCCAGAATGGTGCGCCCCGCTTCCGTTGAATGGCAGCGGATTCTCGATCGGCTCAAGGCCCGCATTTCTGTCTCCCGGCCGGTCCGCCTGCTGGTCTCGGGCCGAGTACAGGCGCCGGCAGCCATGGGTTGGCTGCGGCCGATCGTCCTGGTTCCGCTTGGCGCCCTCGCCGGATTGCCGGCCGCACAGATCGAAGCGCTCCTGCTTCACGAACTGGCACACATCCGCCGACACGACTATCTCGTGCATATCTTGCAGAACGCCGTCGAGGCCGTCTTCTTCTATCATCCGGCCATCTGGTGGATCTCGGGCCATATGCGCGCGGAGCGTGAACTCTGTTGCGACGACATCGCGGTCTCCATCACGGGTGACGCCGTCGTCTACGCTCGTGCCCTGGCGGAGTGCGACTCGGCACGCTGGTTTCAGCCAACCGTCATGGCCGCCAATGGCGGCTCGCTGGCCGATCGCATTGCCAGGTTATTGGGCCAACCTTCCAGGTCACGCCGCCCCTCTTGCGGACCGGGAACCGCCGCGACACTGATCCTATTGGCAATCGGGGCGTGGGCCGTTTTCGCCCAATCCGAGATTCGGCCGCAATTTGAGGTGGCTTCGGTTAAGCCGTCTTTCACCAGAAGCGTCGCGAACGTGCGCCCGCTTCCGGGGCGTCTGACTGCCGACGCGCCGTTGCAGATTCTTATTCAGTATGCGTACGCGGTCCAGCCTTTCCAGGTGGTCGATAGTGCGAGATGGTTGCAAGCGGGGCGCTACGAAATCGACGCGAAGACCGATGGCAGTACCAGCCGGAACCAAATGTTTCTCATGCTGCAGTCGTTGCTCGAGGACCGCTTCCGATTGAAGATACACCGCGAGACGAGGGACATGCCGGTATACGCGCTGGTAGCCGCCAAAGGCGGACTCAAGTTGTCTCCACCGAAGGACAGCAACTGCGTCGAGTCTGCTGCAGATGCGGCCCCGGAATGGGCTGGAGGACGAATGGCCGCGCCGGGTGAGATTCCACTTGCCTCGCCGCTATGCGGCTCGATCGGCCTCAACTTGGGGCTCATGCAGGGCGGGAAGGTTGCCATGCCGGAGCTGGTTCGAAAACTGTCCCTGATACTCGACCGGAGTGTGATCGACAAGACTGGATTTACGGGGCTGTTCGACCTGCAAGTGCATTTCGTGCCGGATGAGAGCACCCCAGCCATGCCGCCGCCACCGCCCGGTTCCGACATGCCGGGCCTATCCCTCCCGCAGGCCCTCCGCCAGCAACTCGGGCTACAACTCGAATCCACGAAGGGACCAGTCGAGGTCATCGTCGTTGACCACGCCGAACGGCCATCCAGCAATTGATACGAACCGGAGATCCCGTGAGCTTTCCTGCTAGATCCAAGTCCCGCTCCTACTGGCATTGGAAGCTGCCGGTCAGTAGTTCTCAGATTCGTATGGGACGAGGAGAGTATCGGGATCGAGAGGAGCGATTGACCAACAGAAAGCCTGGGCACCGGGCAACAAGCTCACAGGACCTTATCTTCGTGGTGTTCAAGCTGTACGCCCTGTCCGCAAGAGACGCGAAGAGGTCTGCCAATAGAAACTGGTCTGGCTATGCCTATGCAGGACTCCCCGAGCCATGAATCCGTACAAGCACGTACCACTGGATTTCAAGCGCATGCCGCTAGCTGAGCAGCTAAGCGCTTCGCGTGATTTCCTGGGCCGGATGGCCGCCCGACGCTCAGTGCGCTTCTTCTCGCCAGAGCCCGTCCCGTTCGAACTGATCGAGAACGCGATTCGATGTGCGTCGCTGGCCCCGAGCGGTGCCAATCAACAGCCGTGGACTTTCGTGGTAGTAAATGACCCGGAGATCAAGCGCAAGATTCGCGAGGCGGCCGAGGCGGAGGAGCGCGAGAGTTATGAGCACCGGATGCCCGCGGATTGGTTGGAGGTTCTGGCTCCTTTAGGTACGAACTGGCACAAGGAGTTCCTGGAGACGGCACCCTACCTGATCGTCGTCTTTCGAATCGACTTCGGGCTCATTCAGACGGCCGAAGGAGAAGTGAAGACCAAGCACTACTACGTGCAGGAGTCCGTCGGCATCGCTACGGGTTTTCTTCTCGCCGCCCTTCACATCAGCGGCCTGGTGACGCTGACACATACGCCAAGCCCAATGGGATTTCTTTCGAATATCCTAAGCCGCCCGAAGAATGAGCGTCCGTTTGTCCTGATTCCAGTGGGTTTCCCATCCCCCGGCGCGACCGTTCCAGCAATCACCAAGAAGAGTATTGATGAAGTGATGAAGATCAAATAGTCTGCCGGGCGGCCAGTGGGTGCCTCGGCTGTGCAGCGAAGGTTGTCGCGGCGACGAACCCGCGCGTCGCGGGGCCCTCCCGTTGGCTCAGGTGTGCCTCGAAAACGAAATCGTTCCAGTAGTTCCCCGTTGGCCCATAATTTCAGCGCTTGGTTAAGCCATCCACGAGAATTTTCGCCAGGTCAGCGATGAGCAGCGAACCGGGATTATCGGGACTCCAATCGGGTTTCGCCATGCCATCGACGGTGATGGCCATGGCGACGGGGCCGCCGGGGGAATAGACGATGCCGACATCCGACCGCAACGCATCCATCGCGCCGATTTTGTGGGCAACCGCAATTCCGCCCAGCCGGCGCGGAATGCCGGTCGAGTCCTGGCAGCGCTTCAGAATCGCGATCATCTCGCGCGAAGCTTCCGGGCCGACCAGCTCGCCGCGCTGCGCGCGCTCGAGAATCGTGACCATATCACGCGGCGTCGAAACGCCGATGCCGTACTTCTGATTTTCCGGCAGCCGGCCCGCCGCCGACGATCCCACGGGCGCCTTCAGCGTGGTGCCGTCGCCGCGCACTTTGCGCAGCGAGCGTGTGGTCTTGATGCCGATGCGATCCAGGAAGGCGTTCACGCCGTCCGCGCCAAAGCGCTCCAGAATCATGTTGGTGGCAGTGTTGTCGCTGACCACGATCATCAGGTGAACCACGTCGCGCAGCGGAAGCTCCACGCCGTCGGAGATTTCCGTGCCGATCACGCCCGAACCCGAGACTTTTTCCGCAGCGGTCACGGTGAGTGGATCGGTCCATTTGGCCTGGCCGCGTGCGACGTCATCAAAAACCGAGGCCATAATCGGGAGCTTGATCGTGCTGGCCGTGCGGACGGGTTCAGTTTCGCGGATGCCGATGGAAGCTCCGGTTTCGAGATTTTTGGCGTAGAGCGAAACCGTGGCGGGGAAATCTCCGATGCGGGCGTGAATGGCCTGCTGGAGCGGCTGGGCCGCGGCGGCGGCGGCAAAGATACCGATGAGGGCGATGCGCATGGAACAAATGATAGCCCTCCGCGGCTCTCACGAGGGTGCACGGCAGGCGACGATCGGGCGGTGGGAGGCGGCAACTGTCGCGGACGGACCGCAGTCGATTTGAACTTTCCCTGGCCCGAAACGGCGTTGGGCGTGGCGTTGCTTCCTCGGACCGGAGCTATCATTCTCCAATACCCTCCAGGCTGAGCAGGATCGACGAATCGAGCGCGGGGCGCAACCCGCTCGCTGGCGCGAATTCGGCGGCACCACGCCGGCATCCGTCTACTTCGATCCCCGATTGAACAGGATAAACGACGGCGCATCGCTCCGTGCCGCGACTAAGTCGAGATGCCCATCGCCATTGAGATCGCCAGCGGCCATGCCATAGATGGCGCCCTTACCATCGCCAAAAGGACGAGCCTCGAAATTCTTGCCCGTTCCATCGTTGTAATAAATCACGCCGGGCGCGCCGACGTAGCCGACGATGAGATCCGGGTGGCCGTCTCCATTCAGATCGGCCGCGATCATCGAGTAGGGCAGTGCTTCCGGTTTTTGGAATTGGACGCCGGCGCTGAAGTTGCCTTTACCGTCGTTGAAATAAACGAAGCAGCCCAGCCTCTCCGGGCAGGCGGCAATGTCCGGATGGCCGTCGCCGTTCAGATCGGCGACGGCTACCGCGCGGATGGACCCACTCGCCGGACCCCAAGGCTTCCCCTCGCCGTCTAAGTTGTGGTTCAAGAACACGCGGCTCTGGCAATCGTCGCGGCACGGGAAGACGATGTCGTTCAAGCGGTCGCCATCCATGTCTGCGATTAAGATACTCGCGGCGCTCGGCGTATCGCGCAACGGTTTGCATTGAAAATGCAGCTTTCCATCGTTGTAACAAAGGTAGGACGTCGTACCGCGATTCGCCACGGCGATATCTGGATAGCCATCGCCGTTCAGATCGCCCACGGCCGCATTCCGGGTGGGCCATTTCGGATCGCCATAAGTTCCGCCGATCTTGAAGTGGGCCGTGCCGTCGTTGAGTAAGACCAATTTTGGATCGGGAGCATCGTTGCTCAGCACGATGTCCAGATGGCCGCTCTTGGTCATGTCGGCAAGCGAGCCGGAGTAGCTCTTGGTGGCGTTGCTCGGCAAGTCCGGGCCCGGAGTGAAGTGGCCCTTTCCGTCGCCGAGGAAGATCTTGGTTGTCAGTTGCCAGTGCCGGCCTTTGACCAGGACGACATCGGGATGGCCGTCGCCGTTCAGGTCGCCGATGCTGGCGTTGGAAGATGTTTCAGAGACAGTTTCGAGCGGAAATATCTCGAAAAACGGTACGGCCGCGAAGCCCGTCATGATTAACGCAAACCCCGCGGCGGGAACAAGGACACGGAGGCGTTGCATGAGTCCATCTTACACGCACGCGCGCACGTGCCTGGTATTTCGCCGCCACTTCCGCGATTAGGGCGTCTTTCGTCCACCGTCCAGGCCCTGCGCCATTCACCAACATTGAATCAACGGATTGCGCGGTTTCACGCCAGCCGGCGGATTCTTTTTTCCTATTTTCTGCTGCTGGAATGCCTACACTGCGTTTTACATCCCAGGGATCAGGGCTTCTTAGCCATGGATGCACTGATAGGACACTTCGATGAAAAGCCTTTTGACCGTTCTGCTTGTTGCCGTAGCGATTGGAGCGCAACCCCAGCCCTCTGAGGTAGCGTCTGGAGGCTCACGGAGTACGCCAATAGCGGGACAAATACATGACGGTGGTGAACGACCTGCTGCGCGCGGGTCTTATCCGCGGCGGAGGATCGCGAACAAGAGAGTCTGGACGGTTCCAATGCGGTGAAGTACACGGCCCGCGACCTACTTCCACTGCGGAGGGATCGATGTCGCCCCGGGGAGATCCGGGCCACCGCAGTGGAAGTAGATCTTGTTGCACATCTGAAGGCGCCCACGAACCGAAAGCATTTCACACCACTCCTCCGCTGGTCCTCCGCTGCTCCGGCGGTTTCCCAGGGTTCCACAGGGTTTCCACAGGCCCATAAATATCGACTCCAGGATGCCAACTGTAGGAAACGGCGGCACTTCGCGACTTGTCGAACGCGTAGGCCCCAAAGCCTTAAAAAAACGGAGGTCTCGGCAACCGAAGCTGCTCACCATACGGACGTACTGCTCGCCGTTGCAGTGTTCTGGAATGGCTCAAAGGAGCAGCAACGCCCGTCGCCGGAAACAGGATTATACTTTCAGTGATGCTTCGACAACTTCTCTCGCCCTCCCTTTCGTTGACCTCCTTTTCCCTCGGTTGGGTGCCTGTAAGTGTTGTTGTTGTTTCGGGCGTCGCCCTACTTCTGGGAGGCTGGTCACCCACTCATTCGCAATCCTCGGTGCGCCGGATCACGCTCGGCAAAGCGGAGTCCGGCGCCACGTATGGCGTCACGGTCGCCATCAAGGACCCAGCCAAGTTTCAAAATGATTCAGTCTCAGTTTCTATAGCCGATCCTACCGGCATTGTGGCTGCGAAGCGCCTGCACAGCCAGGACCTGGATTTCTATGTGACCCTTCGCACCAGATCTGCGGGTTCAATCACTCTCTCACTCCAACCGCGGCCTGGCGGGAATCTGCCGGAAATCCTGACAGCGTTCCATCGTATTCCAGCCGGCAAAGCTGGTTCCGGTGTAATCGCAGCAATGCCGAACGACACTTGGCAGAATGCTCAGCCTTTCGAGTTCGGTCAAACCATTTATGGCGCCTCCGACGAACGGCCTTATTCGCCTGCACCGGATGAAGACCGATATGCGGCGCTCCTGAAAGGTTTCCAGTGGTTCCGGTTTACATTTCATGGTAATAAGCCCACACTCGCTTATTTCGTAATTGATATTACCGATCGTGAAGTACCTCTCGACGTAGATATCTTCACGCTTGAGAAAGATAACAGAGGGTACTCCCAAGTACAGGCATATACGAAGGGCGCTTCCATCTATCAGATCGAAGCAACCCAAAACTATCCAGGTCTCTATAAATTTAGAACGCGTATACTTCGACCCGAACAGACATACTACGTCCGAGTTGCCGCCGATCATCCGTCGTATCAGCTACGCACGTTCGCCTACCCCGTGCCGCCGTATAGCGATCCTCGGCAAGCCGTTCGCACCGGCATGGACTTCCTGATCAATATGGGCGATAGCTGGCTCTCGAATACGCCACGCCGGGGCGCCATCGCTCTGCGAAATACGATGAACCACGGCGATACGCAGCAATGCATCGCCTGTCATCCTACGCAGTTTACAACCCGCGGGTACCTGACAGCTATCTCTCACGGTTATCCTCCTACACAGAGGCCTGCCCTCGAATTTCTGACGGACCGCATGTATAACAACGAACGGCCGCTCTACGGAGAGCCCGGCACAGACTGGGTACGTGTCATATATTCGGCTCGCACCGTAGCGAGTCGTTTGCCTGTCATCGAGCACATGTATGAGACGAACGTCACGCATGACGCGCCTCGTACTGCGGGTTTCGAGATCCCTTACGGGAATTTCCTGAGGATCCACTACAAAGACCGAACGGTCATGCCCGGCGACGAGACGGATGGCTGCGAGCCGGATGTAAGCCCGTTTGAGATTGCTTCCCAGAGCTGGGACACATTCAACCACCTATACGAAGAGACGCACGATCAGCAGTGGCTCGGATCTCGCGACATGGTCGAACGGCTTGCTCTGCCGTACAAGCCGCGGAACATGATCGACCTGAACTGGAAGATTCAATTGCTGGCCAGTATCGACCGACAGAAATACGCGTCGCAGCTCGAGGAACTAATTCAGCAGCTCTACGGGTATGAACAGCCCAACGGCATGTGGCCTTATCCGTTCGACAGAAATGCCAAACCGGCGGATTTTATTTCGTACCACGCTGTTCTTGCTCTGGCGTTAGCGGGGCGACGGCCTGAGACCGACGCCAATCTGGCTCGCGCTGTTCAGGCTATGCTGAAGGCCCAACGGCCTGAAGGCAGTTGGGAAGGCGACCCGGTTTATCAGGGTTTCGATACGCCTTTCCGAGCAACTCAATTTGCCGTGATGGCTCTGTCGACATTGTATCCGGGGCCTGACGATAAGCCTTCACAGCAGAAGACCTGGAGCGACGCGTTCCCGCCGCCTCCAAAGAACCTCGCAACGCAAGATGTCCCGCTCTTACTAAGCGAGTTAGATCAGTTCTGGGATCTCGCGCCTGCTTCCACTCTCGAACAGATTCGCAACATCCTTTTGCAAAGCCCACATCCGCTGGCACGGGAAGCCGCCGCGCGAGCACTTGGTCATATGGCGGATCCAATATCTATAGACGCTCTCATCACGGCGCTCGGCGATTCGACCAAAATGGTTCAACGGACCAGCGCATGGGCGCTTCGCATGATCCTGGAGCGCCGTCCGCAGTATGCAGCGACGGGGCGAGCAAAGCTTAGTGCCGCATTGCAGTCCCAGAACGCCCGCACCCGTTGGGGAGCCACGCAGCTGTTCAATCAACATTTCAAATATCTGGCAAACGATGCTCAGCTCCGCGCTTCGTTGATAAACGACCTGAATGACGCCGCGCCTGCAGTGCGTCTCAACGCAGCACGTGGTCTTTGGCAGTGGTACTACTGGAACACCGATAACGCCGCCGCTCGACGAGATATTCTCGAAGCGCTGGCCAAGCGGTTGAACATCGAAATCGACCCGACCTTGCGGCGCGCCATTCATGAAAGCATCTATGACGTACTTGACGAAAATACGGGATATCTGGAGGCTTGGGTGCGCGCCTCAGCTACCCAAGAGGACCAGGATCGTATTCGCAACGGCTATGAAGCGGTCGTTCGTGACCAGGCTCTCGTCCTCGCAAATGTGCTTCGTTCGGCAACGGCGTTGGGCCGCCAAGGCATCCTCGAATCGCTATGGGATTTCCACATGCGACATTACTCGCTGCCGGAATTGAAAAAGGACCAGGTTGCTGTCGCCTTACCCGCCGTGTTGACGAAGTACGTTTCGGGTGTTCCTGATTTGCACACACCAGGGTATATCTATCCGCCCTATCGTGATACGATTGACTTCCACTACGACGCCCATAACGGCTTTTATCAAACCCGAATCGGTAACGACAGCGATCTCATTCACTTTTTCACGACCTCGGGTCCTGAACTGGAAAAAGCGTTGATTGACTGCCTGCAAGGCGCGGACAACGATACAAAAATCGAGGTTCTGAAAGCCGGCAGTACGCTCAGCGGGGCTGGTGACGCGCTCTTTGCGAAAGCGGTCCTCGAACTGGCCCTCGACCCTGATAAGGATGTTCGCGACACCGTCAGCTACGTTTACCAGAGTGGGCAGCGCGGCGTCTTGAACATCAATACGCCGGCAGTGCCCGATGTTGGCCTGGTGCAAGTCATCCTAAGAATCCTCGCTCGTGGAGATGAGATGGGCCAGAACACAGTCCTTCCGCTCCTTGCGGCGCTTCCTCCTGACTCGGCACTGACGCGTCAACCGGAGTTGGTCTCGTCGCTTCGCGTGCTGCTGGAGCGCGAGCCTCGGGTCAAGAACTACGCCCAAGTACTTAGTGCGAGCGCAGCTTTTCCTGAATTGATGAGCGACCCGAAGCTTCGCTACCAGGTGCTTGCGGCTCTGAACGATTCCGACACTGAAGTGCAGCGTGCCGCCATCCGGATCGCTCTTGAGAGTGTGATGGATCCGCACGAAACCGTTTTCACCGCAGACGTTTTCAGCAAACTCGGTGCTGATCAGCGCCGTATACTGATCGAGGAGGTGAGCCAGCCTAAGTTTCTCATCACGCGCCTCGGTGTCTCGGGCGGTGCTCTGTCCCAGGATCAGCGTTACTTTCTCGGCAGAAATGCCAGCAACAGCCCTCCTGATCTTCTATCCGTGCCAATTGTGTTAAACACGGTGTTGGCTTCGCTGCAGAATTCCGATGCCAACGTCCGTGCCGCCGCGTTGGACCTTTTACGAAAATCTAAAGGAATCGAGCAGAGGCCCGAGTTTCGCAGCGCTCTCGAGCGGATGCAAAACGATCCAAATCCGCGGCTCAAACGCATCGCTCAGAACGTCCTCGGTGGAAAGAAGCTCGGCGACGCCTTGGCCGACGTAAGACCCGGTTCCGTCCTTGATTTTAACTACTTCGTTGAAAAAGTGGAGCCCATTCTCGCCGCCACCGGCCCGGACGGAAAGGCTTGCGTGATGTGCCACGCCTCGCATGTGATCTTCCGCCTTCAACCGCCAAATGGAGAGGGCCGCTTTTCGCCGCAAGACAGTGAAGACAATTACAAATACGCTATGCGCGTGGTCAACATCAACGACCCTCCGCACAGCCTCATCCTTATCAAGCCGACGCGCCCTACCGACTCGGGCGGGGATGTTTCCGATTACCTGGCCACGCACAATGGAGGCCAACGTTGGTCCGGCAACGAATCGAGTTGGCAGTACAAAACAATTCTTCAATGGATACGGGGAGCCAGGTTGTAAGCCTTCGTATTTCGTCTGTTACGGTGGTGGACCCCGCTGGAGAGACCGCGTTGGTGCAGCGGAGGAAGGTACCTGGCCAGTGCCGCTGACGCAGTGTCCCAAAAGTACTGCTGTCCCAATGGGCCTGGGTTACGGCGTCCGGTCAGGATTGCCAGCCGCCGCCCAAAGCCTGGTAGAGCTGGACCACGCTCACCACCTCCGAGTAACGGAGTTGCGCGAGCGTCAACTCGGCCGAAAGGAGATCCGTGTCCGCCTCAATGGCGTTGAGTTGTGTGTCGACTCCTCCCTCATAGCGGCGATAGGCGAGGCGCTTGCGGTCGGCGAGGGCGCTCACCAGCTTTTCCTGTTGCACGCGACTCTCCCGCGTGCGCTGGTGCGCAATGAGCGCGTCGGAGACCTGCTGGAAAGCAATCACGATGGATTTCTCGTACGCCACTTGCGCGTCCTCACGCTCAGCCTGGGCCAGCCGTACATTGTTCCTCAGCTTGCCCGCCGTGAAGATCGGCTGAGTGACCTGCGGGACGAAGTTCCAGGCGCGGCTGGGTCCGGAGAACAGGTTCGACAGCGAGTTGCTTTGGCCGCCCAGAAAGCCGGTGAGACTGATCTGCGGGAAGTACGCGGCCTTGGCCACCCCGATGTTGGCGTTGGCGGCGGCCAGCGCCTGTTCGGCCGCGCGAATATCGGGCCGGCGCTCGAGCAGCGCCGAGGGCAGGCCCGCGGGTATCTCGGGCGGAACATATTCATCGGTGAAACGGCGCGCCCGTTCGATGTTCCCGGGATTTTCCCCGAGAAGCACCGAAACGGTGTCCTCGGTTTGTTCGATCTGTTGTTGAAATTGAGGGATGCTCTCCGACGCGGTAAACACAAGTTGCTCGGCTTGGCGCACATCGAGTAATGTGGCAATCCCGTGGACTTGACGGTCCTGCGTTAGTTGCAGAAATGCCTGACGCGACTCCAACGTGCGCTGGGAAATCTCCAGCTCCCAATCCAATTCGAGCAACTGGAAATAATCCGCTGTGACCTGGCTGACCACCGTGGTGATGACATTCTTGCGGTTCCAGTCGGCATTGAGCAGGTTGGCGCGCGCGGCCTCGGTCGCCCGGCGCAACTGTCCCCACAGGTCGAGTTGGAAGGACAACAGGTTGAGACCGGCCTGCCCATAATTGATGTCCTGGTCGATGGCTAGCGAGCTCGGGAGCGGCAACGATCCGTTCTTCGATATTCGTGTGAAATTCATTGACCCGGAGGCGCCCACCTGCGGGTACTGGTTGGATCGAGTGATGCCGAGATTCGCGCGCGCTTCATCCACCCGCGCCACGGCATCGCGCAGATCGAAGTTCTGCGCCAGCGCCGTGCGGATGAGGTCTTGCAATTGCTTGTCGCGGAAGACCTCGAACCACTTGGCGTCCGCAAGCGATGCAGCCTCCGGCGCCGGCAGCGGATCCGGCGCGCGGAAAGTCGCTGGAACCGCCACCTGCGGCCGTTTATAGTTTGGACCCATCATGCACCCGGTCAGCAGAGCGGATGCAGCGGCAATCGCAATATAGTAGGTCGCTCTCATGTCAGTCTCCTTGCGCCGGTGAAGGCAAAGGCTCCGGGCCGGTAGCCAGCGCTTTCGCGCCCGAGAACTTCTCCACTACCACGAAGATGGCAGGCACCAAAAATCTGCCGATGAAGGTTTCCGCCAGCATTCCTCCAATGGCCGCGGTCCCGATCACCTGGCGCGCAATGGATCCCGCGCCGGATGCCGTCCACAGCGGTATACACCCGATGATGAAAGCCAGCGCGGTCATCATCAGCGGCCGGAAGCGGAGCCTGGCCGCGTCGAGTGCGGCATCCACCAGGGGCCTGCCGCTTTCGTACTCATCTTTCGCAAACTCGACGATCAGAATCGAATTCTTCGCGCCCAGGCCGATCAGCATCACCAACGCGATTTGCATGTAAACGTCGTTCTCGATCTGCACCATGTAAGCCGGCAGATACGCGCCCATCACCACGCGGCGGAGCCAGAGCGTGGCGATCGCCCCGAACACCGCCACGGGCGTGCTTAGTAGCACGCTCCACGGAAGCGACCAGCTTTCATACAGCGCGGCCAGAATCAGGAACACGAACAGCAGCGAGAAGCCGAAGATAACCCACGAAGGGATCCCTTTCCGAGCCTGCTGCTCTTGATACGACATGCCCACGTAGTCAAAGCCCATTTCACGGGGCATGGTCTGCTTGAAGACATCTTCGAGCGCCCCCGTGGCCTGGTCCGAGCTGTAGCCCGCCGCGGCGCTGCCGTTGATCTGCGCGCCTTCGTACTCGTTGTAGCGGAAAGTGAATTCCGGGCCGGTGCGGGTCTCGAAGCTCGCCAGAGCCGTGAGCGGCACGGCCTGGCCCTGGTTGTTGCGCACATAGAACTGATCGAAGCTCTCGGTATTCGAGCGGTACGCAGGCTCGGCCTCCACATAGACCTGCCATGTACGGCCGAAATCGTTGAAGTAATTGACGAACAGGCCGCCCATGTAAGCCTGGATGGTCTGGTAGACATCGCCCAGGGCGACGCCCTGCTTCAGCACCTTCTCGCGGTCCACCCGGATAAACCGTTGCGGCACGCTGGGCAGAAGCGTGGTGCTGATCTGTCCGATTTCCGGCCGCCTCCTTGCGGCTGCAAGAAACTTATCCAGGTTGCCGGCCAGAAACTTCATGTCCTTGCCGGCGCGATCTTCCAGAACGAATTGAAATCCGCCGGAGGTGCCGACCCCGGGAATCGCGGGCGGCGAGAAACTGAAAGCGGTGCCGGACGGCAGCCGGCTGAGCTCCCGGTTCAGATGGTCTTTGATGGCTTGAAACTGCTCCGTCCTCGCTTTGCGTTCGTCCCACGGCTTGAAGGTGACGAAGAAGAAAGCGTTGTAAGTGGTCTCGGCGAAGCTGAGGAGGTTGAATCCCACGACCGTGGTGGCGTACTGGACGCCGGGAGTGCTTGCCAGAATCTTCTCGACATCTCGCGCAGCCGCGCTGGTACGTTCCAGCGATGCCGCCACCGGAAGCTGCAGGCTGATGAAGGCGTAGCCCTGGTCTTCATCCGGCAGAAAGCTCGAAGGCACGCGGCCGATAATGAAAACTCCGGCAATCACGCAGACGGCCAGCGCCACCAGCACCATGGCCCCCTTCCGAATCACAGCGCCCGACCAGCGGACAAACCCATGCGTACTTTGTTCCCAATAGCGATTGAACACACCGAAGAATTTGCCGAGGGGACCACGCCTCTCGCCGCCGGCCTTTGGCTTCAGCAGCAATCCGGCGAGCGCGGGGCTGAGTGTGAGCGCGTTGAATGCCGAGAGCAACACCGAGATGGCGATGGTCAGCGCAAATTGCTGATAGAGCCTTCCCGTGATCCCCGGGATGAAGGCGGTCGGCACGAACACCGACGCAAGCACCAGGGCGATTCCAACCACTGGCCCTGAGAGCTCTTCCATGGCCTTGCGAGCCGCGTCTTTCGGGGCAAGCCCATCCTCGATGTGGCGCTGCACTCCCTCCACCACCACAATCGCATCGTCCACCACCAGGCCGATCGCCAGCACCAGGCCCAGCAATGAAAGCGTATTGAGGGAGAAGCCAAAGACTGGAAACAGGATAAATGTTCCGATGAGGGAAACGGGTACGGCCAGCATCGGGATGAGGGTGGCGCGCCAGTCCTGCAGGAACAGGTAGACCACAAAGATCACCAGCGCAAGCGCAATCACCAGCGTCTCGAAGATTTCCTTCATGCCTTCTGTCACGGGGAGCGTCTGGTCCAGCGAGATGGCGTAATCCACGTCTTGGGGAAAACGCTGCTTCATCTCAGCCATTATCTTGCGCACGCCTTGGGCGGCTTGAACCGCATTCGATCCGGGCAATTGGTAGACCGCGATGATCGCGGTAGGCTCGCCGTTCAGCCGGCCGATGAGGCTGTAATCCTGGCCTCCCAGTTCAACGCGCGCTACATCTTTCACTCGAACCGTTCCGCCATTGGCACTCTCGCGGATCACAATGTTGCCGAATTCCTCCGGGGATTCCAACCGGCCCTGCGCCAGGAGGGCGTAGGTGAATTGCTGGTTCCCAGGAGCAGGCTCGCCGCCGATCTTGCCCGCGGGGTTCACCGTGTTCTGCGCCTGAATGGCATTGGTGATGTCCGACACGGTGATATTGAGCTTCGCCAACTGATCGGGTTTCACCCACAGCCGCATGGCGTATTGT
Source organism: Bryobacteraceae bacterium (assembly GCA_035505095.1). GTDB lineage: Bacteria > Acidobacteriota > Terriglobia > Bryobacterales > Bryobacteraceae > JOPF133. The sequence goes on from DATJRE010000057.1 coordinate 21,044, forward strand.
CCCGCGCCAAAAATCTGCGTCTGGCCGACACCGTAGGAACGCGCGACGGGATCGTTCAGGTTGATGTAGGCATAGTTGGAAAGAAACTTCGCGTCGCGAGTGCCGTGTGGTGAGTAGATCGCGACCAGCATCAGCGGAGCGGTGGTGGACTTGCGGATCGTAATCCCGTAGTTGTTCACCTCCGGCGGAAGTTGACCGTTGGCGAGTTGCTGACGCGATTGCGTCAGGATCAGGTCCATGTTGGGATCGGTCTTGAGATCGAAATCGGCGAACAGGTTGGTTGTCGAGTTGCCCGTGGAGTTCACCGAATACATGTATTGCAGATTGTCGACGCCGTTGACTTGCTGCTCGATTGGCGTGGCGACTGATTTCTCCAGGGCCTCCGCATCAGCGCCGACGTAGGTGGCTTGCAGCCGGATTTCCGGGGGCGCGATTTTCGGAAACTGCGCGACAGGCAAGCTCACGGCCATGATAATTCCAATAATCACCGTGAGAATCGCGATCACAATAGCGACAATAGGCCTTCGGATAAAGAAATTGGACATGGGTTAGTCTCCTTTCTAGCCGGCTCGAAGTTTTAGTTTTCCCTGGATTGGGCGCTATCGGATGGCGTGGGATTGAACGGCTTGGGTTGGACCTGATTACCCGGTTTGACCTTTGCCTGGCCTTCGACAATCACACGCTCGCCGGGTTTCAGGCCGTCCTGAACCACCCACTTGGTGCCAACGCGTTCTCCAACTTGCACCGTCCGGATGGACACACGATTGTCCTGCCCCACTACCGTCACTTCGTAGCCGCCTTGCAGTTCGGTCACCGCCGGTTGGGGGACAAGCAGAGCGCCCCGATTCTCGCCAACCACGGCGCGCACCTTGGCATATTGTCCGGGACGCAGCAGGTTGCCGGGATTCGGGAACAGCGCCGTCATCTGAATAGCACCGGTATTCGGGTCCACCTGGCGGTCGGCAAAGGAGAATCGCCCGGGATGCGGATGCTCGCTCCCATCCGCCAGGATCACTTTGAGCTGCAGCTTATGCAGCGCATCGGCGCGCGCCAGGCTGAGATACTCCTGCTCACTGACGGTGAACACCGCCTTGATCGGATCAAGCGTGGAGATCGTCGTGACGGCCGGGCTCGAAACGTTGACCAAGTTTCCGACCTGGACTGTCGCGGTCCCGGCGATCCCATCAATCGGAGCGCTCAGGCTGGTGAATCCGAGGTTCACCTTTGCCGTCTCCAGCGCGGCTTCCGCCGCCTGCACGCCGGCCTTCGACGCTTCGATTGTCGCCTTCGAAGTTTCAATCTGGGCCCTCGCCGCGGCCACCTGGGCTTGGTTCGCTTGATAGGTTTGCACAGCGTTATCCAAATCCTGTTGAGTAACCGCCTGGTCCTGGGCGAGCGGGGTGTACTTCTGCACGTCCAACTGCGCTTTCCGCTGATTCGCCTCAGCGTTCACAAGCTGCGCTTGGGATTGCACCAGATTCGCCTGGGACTGTGACAGTTGCGCCTTGGCCTGAGCCAGTTGTCCCGCAGCCTGATCGACGGCCGCCTGAAAGGGCCGCGGATCGATCTCAAAGAGCAACTGTCCCTTACGGACAAACGAGCCCTCGGCGTAGTCCTGCCGCAGCAGATATCCGGTCACCTGCGCGTTGATGGACGCGTTGACCAGCCCCGTGAGCGTCCCGATCCACTCGCGCTGGACCGGTAGATCGCGCTGCTCCACCGCGGCTACCAGGACACTTGGCGGCGCTGGTGGGGCCGCCGCCGTTACGCTTCTGGAATGGGTGACGCCAATCCCAACTCCGGCGGCGACCAGGAGAGCTGCAGCGCCCCCAATAATGCGATGATTGCCTTTCATTCTGTTTTGTCCCCCTCCTGAGCCATTACCAGCTCTTCCCTCGTGCGTTAATGTCTTCCACTGCGCGCCGTCAGTTCGTGCGCTTTGTGGTTCTTCAGATTCTGCAGCAGGCGTTTGGTTTCAACTCCGCGACGATAAACCCGTGCCGGTGCTCAGCATCTCGCCGAGCAGTTCTTCGCCGGCCTCATCGACAAACCTGACTTGTTTCAGATCTACGATGGCGCGCACCAGTGGCGCTCGTTCGCGGCTTTGCCAACGGCATCTGCCCGGTTTCCTCCACCCAAGGGCTTGCCAGGCGGCCGTAAAGGCTCGCAGTGCTGACCGTCTGCTGTATCCGAATCACAACCCTCAGCATCGCCATTACCTCGTTGCGTGCCGTAATCGCATCCCGGCGTCCAAATGCGGAGCGTTCATTTTGAAGGGGTTACTCGCTAGGCTGGCAGTTGAAGCCACCGGAGCGTCGGCAGGTGCCAGAATTTGGGCACACGCCGGGAGGGCCGCCGGAAAATCAAGCGCTCGGCAATCGGCTATCTGACGCGCGCCCGGTAGGAGGGCCCATGGGAGGTGATTGCCTCCCCTGAAACCAGTTCCGACCGGCTGGTGTCCCAGTCCACCGCTACTCAGCAATGGCGCGATGGTCCCCAATGGCCCGCCGAAATGCCTCCCTCCCCGGCCGCCGCTAACACGCTTGTAATCTGCTCCATGCGAAGAGCCTGCGACGAGTCGAGGCGAGGCGCGGATGGCGGAGGGCGATTGTGGTGGTCGGACACAAGGTTCTGGTGATTGCGTACAACATTCTGAAGACCGGGCTGCCGTACCAGGATTTAGGCAGCGACTATTTCGATAAACTGCATCCGGAGCGCACCACCCGCGATTGGTACAGCGGCTGGAACGTCTGGGGCACAGCGTGGTTCTGGGGCCTCGCCTCCGGCTAACCCGCGGATTCCGTAGACACTGCCGGCCGAGGTTTCAAGGGATTTTCAAGGGAACGGGAGGTGGGGTGGGGCCGGGGCCCGTTCACCGCGGAGGGCGCGGAGGAGACCAAGAGATTGGAGGCTCCGCGGGTAGAGGGTGACGCTATCCCACCAGTGCGGGTTCTTCCACCGCGGGGGTGGCGGGCTCGTCGGCGGGCAGGCGCGACGCGAACTCCTTTTCGATCCGTTCGCGGAAGACGGGGCCGGAATTGTAGGCGCAGAAGGGGTAGATGCGGCCGTTGGGCGCGGCATAGTGGATGACGCAGCGTTTCACGCGCTCCACGTCGTAGTTGTAGGCGTCCATGAAATGCATGCCGGCCAGCATCAGGGTGCGGTAGGTGAAACCTTCCTTCTCTTTGTTGCCGCGGCCGTAGCGCTTGTCGGTCATGCCCTGGAGGGTCTGCAGAAACTTTTTGAAATCCAGGCCTTCGGGGGCACGCTCGGGGTGGAAGAACCGGCGCAGGCTGTTCCAGGCTTCCAGGCGGGTGAAGATCTGGATGCGCCGCTTGCCGGCCTTGGCGGCCAGCACGTCCATCTCGCGCAGCATGGGGCCGACATCTACAAAGCGGGTGACCGGAACGGCGCGGCGCTGTTGGTCCACGAACAGATAAGTGCCCAGGGAGCAATGCGGATGGCAGCTCAGGGTGGTGGTTTCCTGGCCGCGGAGGGCCGAGAGCAGCTTGGAAAACGGCGTCACGCAGGAGAGCGGGAACCAATCCTCGTAGGGGTCGGCAATGCCGGTCTGTTCCTGGACGGCATGGGCGAAATCGGAAAGCGTGAAGCGTTTGGCCTCCAACTCGTGGCGGGCGATGCGGCCGGTAAAGGCCACGGGCTGAAAACTGATGCCGCTGAGGCAATCGATATTTTCGAGCGCCAGCCGGATGATGTCGCCGATCTGGTGGTCGTTCAGGCCCTTGACGATGGTGGGCACGAAGACGATCTTCAGCCCGGCCTGGCGGACGTTTTCGATACACTGCAGCTTCTGTTCCCAGAGGGCTTTGCCGCGGGTGCGCCGGTAGACGTCGTCGCAAACGCCATCGAATTGCAGGTACAGCGTGTGGAGGCCGGCCTCTTTGGCCTGCTGGGCGAACTCCAGGCTGGTGAAGCGGATTCCATTGGTGGCTACCTGGGTATGGGAGAAGCCCATGTCGCGAGCCAGGCGCAGGACGTCGAAAAACCTGGGATAGATGGTGGGCTCGCCACCCGAAAACTGCACGATGCGGCCCGCCACCGGGCGCTCATCGCGGAGGGCCTGGAGCATCTTGCGGACGGTCTCGAAATCGGGCTCATAGACGTACCCGGCGGCGTTGGCGTTGGCGAAACAGACGGGACAGGTGAGATTACAGCGGTTGGTGAGATCGATGTTGGCCAGGCCGGTGTGGCTGGTGTGCAGGTTGCAAAGGCCGCAATCCTGCGGGCAGCGGGTAGCGTTGGCGACGGCGGGATTTTCGATGCCGCGGTTGTCGGCGAAAGTCCATTGCTCCATTTTCAGGTAGAGGCGGGCGTCGGAGTAGACGATGTCGCGAAACTCGCCGTGCTCGGGGCAGGTTTTTTCCATCACGACTTTACCGTCCTGTTCGAAAATCGCCGCGGGAATCAGTTCGGAGCACTCGGGGCAAAGCGACTGGGTGGTTTTGGGGAGGCCTTTGGAGAGCGGGGCGATGGGCGAACCGGAATAGGTAGTTTCAGATGGTAATACCTGAAAAATGGCCATGATCGATTATTTTATGCAGCGGCGCGCGGGCAAACCACGTTTGGACTGCCAACGGCGATTCCGCCGGGTTGTACGGTGGCAGAGGCAGACCGAACGGCGCGGCCAAGGGGCTGGCGATGGCCGGCGGCCGGCGCGCTTCGCGGCAAGTTCTGGCGGCCAGCGGGAGGACTTTGCGGACAGCCAGCCCTCATTCTGATAAGGTTAATGGAATGGGCGAAGAATTGGCCGAAGTGGACTTCCAACGATTCTGGCGCCGCCTGCAGCAACTGGGGCTGAACGCTTACGAATCCCGCTCGTACCTGGTTTTGCTCGGGCATCCCAAGTTCAAGGCACTGGAGCTGGCGGCGCGGGCCCACGTGCCGCGGCAGAAAATCTACGAAGTCCTCGACAGCCTGGTAGAGAAAGGCTTCGCGCAGGTGGTGCAGGAGAAGACCAAGCTGTTCTCAGCGGTGGAACCGAGCCTGGCGATTCCCGGGTACCTGGGGCGCAAGCGCCTGATGCTGGAGCAGGAACTGACCGACAACAGCCGGGCAGGCGCGGCGATGATCGATGACTTGAGCAGCCTGTACTCGGAAGGGCAGGGCGGACGCGGAACGCTGGATTTCCTGCGCATTGTCAGCGAGCCCTCGCAAACCGCGGCCGAATACCGGCGGATGCTCTCGGAGGTACACAGCGAGTACCTGGAGTTCTCGCGCCCGCCCTACGCGGTGGATCCTCTGGACGAGAAACTGGTGAAGCAGGCCGGGTCGAGCGGAGTAGCGTGCCGCCTGCTGCTGGAGGCCGTGCAGGTGGATGACGAGCACCGGCAGCGGCTGGGCGAGTACATGGCGGCGGGAGTGCAAGTGCGGATCGCCGAGGCGCTGCCCATGAAGCTGGCGCTGTTCGATGGCAGCCGCGGCCTGATCGCGCTACTCGATCCGGTGATCACGCGGCCTACATGGACGGCGGTCGTGTTTCACCATGAAGGGCTCGGGGAAGCCATGAAGGGGCTGTTTGAGGGGCACTGGCAGAAGGGGCGCGAGCTGTAGGACCGGGAGGAGCGTCCGATTTTTTCCGGCTGCGGCTACCGCTGGCCGCCGGCGACGCCGCGCTGCTTGCGGGTGAGGATCTCGCGCACGGCGTAGATGCGGCGGTCCTGGCTTTCGAAGTACGTGCGCATCATCATTTCGCCGATCAGGCCGGTGGAAAACATCATCAGCCCGGCCAGCAGCAGGAGGCCGCCGGCCATCATCAGCGGGCCGTGTTCGGCGATGATGTCGTGGCCCAGCAGCTTCTCGGCCGCCAGCCAGAACATGATTCCCCCGCCCAGGGCCGTACCGGCCAGGCCCAGTGAACCGAAGAAGTGCATCGGGCGGGTGAAATACTTCAGCAGGAACTTGATGGTGAGGATGTCGAAGAGCACGCGGAAGGTGCGGCCGCTGCCGTAGTGCGAATCGCCCGCCACGCGCGGTGTATTGCGGATGGGCACTTCGGCCACGCGCGCGCCGTAGAAACTGGCCAGCGCGGGAATGAAGCGGTGCAATTCGCCGTACAGGTTGACGTCTTTCAGAACCTCGGCGCGGTAGGCCTTGAAGGTGGTGCCGAAATCGCGCAGATCCATGCCGGACGCCCTGGCCATCATCCAGTTGGCCACGCGCGAGGGAATCTTGCGCAGAATGGCGTTATCCACGCGATTTTTGCGCCAGCCGCTGGCGATATCGTAACCCTCGTCGATTTTACGGAGCAGCGCCGGGATGTCTTCGGGGGCGTGCTGCAGATCGCCATCCATGGCGATGACGACATCGCCCTTGGATTCGTGGAAGCCGGCGGAAAGCGCCGCGGTCTGGCCGAAGTTACGGCGCAGGCGGATCACCTTCAGATGGCCGTCGGTCTCCACCAGGTTGGCCAGCAGGTCGAAGCTGCGATCGGTGGAAGCGTCATCCACAAACAGAATTTCGTAGGGGCGCTGCAGTTGCTCCAGCACTGCCGTAAGCCGGTCGTACAGGGGAAGTATGGAGGGCTCTTCGTTGTGAATCGGGACGACGATAGACAGCATTGCGTTTCAGATTTCAGTGTAGCATTGCACACATGGCCCTCACGCCGGAGCGCATTCCGTTTCAAGCCACCGCGGCGGGCACGCGCTATGACGGCATTCGCACGCTGCCGGTGAGCGTGCTGCTGGACAACGTGCGCAGCCTGTACAACGTGGGCGCGTTCTTCCGGACGGCCGACGCGGCGGGTGTGGAGAAGCTGTACCTTTCGGGGATCACCGGGCGCCCGCCCAAGCGCGGCATTGCCAAGACGGCGCTGGGAGCGGAGGAATCGGTGCCCTGGGAATACGCTTGGGAAGCGCGGCCGGCGCTGGAGGCTCTGCGAGAACGAGGATACGAGATTGCGGCGGTGGAGACCAGTGTCCACGCGGTGGACCTGTTCGACTGGCGTCCACGTTTCCCGGTCTGCCTGGTGTTTGGACACGAGGTGGAGGGCATTCGGGCGGAGATCGCGGCGTTCTGCGATACCCACGTGCGCATCCCCATGCTGGGGGCCAAACATTCGTTGAATGTGGCCACGGCGGGCGGGGTGGCGATTTATGAGCTGCTGCGCAAATACCGCGACTGGGAGACGCCTGCGCTACGATAGAATTTGTCTCAACCACTGCCCCGTCTGCGAATGAACCTGGATTTCATGCCCTCGCCGGCGCCGGATCATCCGGGGCTGTTCATTCGCGACCCTTACCGCTACTCCGATGCCATGCTGATCATTCCCCCAGTGCTGGTGGAGTGCTTGCAGTGCTTCGATGGCCGGCAGACGGACCTGGATTTGCGGACGGCGCTGGTGCGGCTCACCAACGACCTGGAAGTGGGCGAGATCGGCCAGCACCTGATCCGCACGCTGAGCGACGCCGGCTTCCTGGAGAACGAAGCGTTCGAGCGCATGCGCGCCGAACGGCAGCGCGGCTTTGCGGAGAGCCAGGTGCGGCTGCCGGCCCATGCGGGGTCGGCATATCCAGCCGATCCCGAAGAAGCCCGCGCAGTGTTGCGCGGGTACATGGACGGAGCGGCGCCTGCGGCGGAAGCCGACGGGGACCTGTTCGCGGTGGCCGCGCCGCACGTCAGCCCGGCGGGCGGATGGCGCAGCTACCGGGCGGCCTACAGCATGTTGCGCCCCGAGCACCGGGACAGGACCTTCGTGATCCTGGCCACCTCGCACTACGGCCAGCCGGAGACATTCGGGCTGACCCGCAAAACCTTCGTGACGCCGCTGGGCGAGACCGCCACGAATGTCGGCTTGGTGGACTGGCTCGCGGAGCGCGGCGGCAGCGCGATTCAGATGGAGGACTATTGCCACTCGTTCGAGCACACCGTCGAGCTGCAGGTGGTCTTTCTGCAGCACGTGCTGGGGCCGGGCGTGCGCATTCTGCCGATTTTGTGCGGGCCGTACGCACGAAGCCTGTACCGCGGCGGCCAACCCGAAGACCACGGCCCGGTGAAGCAGTTTCTGGAGGCATTGGGCGAGTTGCGCGAGCGCGAAGGCGACCGGCTCTTCTGGATTCTGGGCGTGGACATGGCGCACATGGGCGTGCGGTACGGCGACGAATTCCAGGCGCTGGCGGGACAGGATGCCATGAGCGAAGTGGGCGCGCGCGACGAGCAGCGCATTGCCTGCATCAATAATGGCGACGCGGAGGGATTTTGGGACTTGGTCCGCGAGAACCACGATGACTTGAAGTGGTGCGGATCGGCTCCGTTCTATACCTTTCTGAAGGCCATGGCGGGAACCGGGGGCGCTCCGCGCGGCGAGCTGCTGGAGTATGAGCAGTGGAACATCGACGAGGCCAGCGTGGTGAGCTTCGCGGGCATTGCGTTTTCGAAACCGGCGCCGCGCATCATTCTGGCGTCGTGAGGGCAGGACCCGAAGCGGTTGCGGCGATGCTTCCCACTACTCCAGCGTCACCAGCACTTCTCCGGCTGCCACCGTGGCGCCCTCGGTGGTGGAGACGGTGCGTACGCGGGCAGCGCGGCCGGCCCGCAGCTCATTCTGCATCTTCATGGCTTCAACGACCACCAGGCCCTGCCCCGGCTCGACGGCATCGCCGGGCGCCACCAGGACGCGAACCACTTTGCCGGGCATGGGGGCGATGACCGATTGCGTACCTTCGCCTCCGGCGCCGCCCGATTTCCGGCTCCAGCGCCGCGGATCGAGCACCTGAATCTCGAAACGGTAGCCGTCGATGACCACCACCAGGCCGGCGGGCGTTTCTTCCACCCAGGCGTCGTAGGATTGGCCCTCCAGCAGAATGGAGTAGACGCCCGGCTCGGGAGTCCGCACATCGGCCGCGCGCTCCGGACCGTCTCCCAGGCGAAAGCGACAGGCGGGCGCGGGGGCCAGAATTTCGACCAGATCCTCGGCGCCGTTGATGGTGAGAGGAAATTTCATCGCAGCAATTCGTTGCGCCCGGAATTCAGCCACGCGGAGGGGCGGGCGGGGGCCGGATCGCAGCCGCCGGAGGGTCCGTTGGTCCCGGCGCGCGAGGCCCGCGAGGCGGCATGCAGGCTGGCGGCCAGGGCGGCGACGGCGGCCAGATCGGCGGGCGGGCGCGGTGGCTGGTGGCGCGCAAAGAACTCCTCGATGAAGCCCGTGTGGAGGCGGCCGGCGCGCAATTCCTCATCCTCCAGAATCTGGCGGAAGAAACCGATGTTGGTGCGGATGCCGCCGACGTCGTATTCCCGCAGGGCGCGGATCATGCGCTGGATGGCTTGCTCGCGGGTGGCGCCCCAGACGGCCAGCTTGGCGAGCAGCGGATCGTATTCCATGGGGACGGTCCAGCCATCGTAAACGCAGCCATCCAGGCGGATGCCGGGGCCCATGGGGCGGTCCAGGCGGGTCAGCGTGCCGGGGTACGGGAGGAAATCGTTGTAGGGGTCTTCGGCGTAGATGCGCGCTTCGATGGCGGCGCCGCGCCAGGAAACCTCCGGCTGCGTGAGCGGCAGCGGGGCGCCGGCGGCGATTTCGATCTGGAGGCGCACCAGGTCGAGGCCGGTGACCAGCTCGGTGACGGGATGCTCCACCTGCAGCCGCGTGTTCATTTCCAGGAAATAGAAGCGGCGCTCGGGGTCCACCAGGAATTCCACCGTGCCGGCGTTGTAGTAACCGGCCGCGCGGGCGGCTCCGATGGCCGCGGCGCCCATGGCCTCGCGCATCTCCGGATGGACGGCCAGCAGCGGCGACGGACACTCCTCAATCACCTTCTGATGGCGGCGCTGCAGGGAGCATTCGCGCTCGCCGAGGTGGATCATGTGGCCCTGGCGGTCGCCCAGCAATTGAATTTCGATGTGGCGCGGGCGCTCGATGTAGCGCTCAACGTAAAGTTCGGCGTTGCGGAAAGAATTGCGGGCCTCGCTGGAGGCGTTGCGGAAGGCGGATTCCAGGTCGGCATCGCGATCCACCCGGCGCATGCCTTTGCCCCCACCGCCGGCCACGGCCTTCAGGAGGATGGGATAGCCATGCGAGGCGGTGAAGGCGCGGGCTTCCTCTAGCGTGACGCTGTGCTCGGTTCCGGGCACCACCGGAGTGCCGCCGGCGATGGCGGTCTGGCGGGCGGCGGTCTTCGATCCCATCTTGCGGATGGAATCGGGGGAAGGGCCGATGAAGACGAGGCCGGCATCCTGGCAGGCGGCGGCGAAATCGGCGTTCTCGCTGAGGAACCCGTAGCCGGGGTGGATGGCGTCGGCGCCGCGGTCGAGGGCGGCGGCCAGAATGCGGTTGGAGCGGAGGTAACTTTCCGAGGAAGGCGGCGGCCCCACTGCGACCGCTTCATCGGCCATGCGGACGTGCAAGGAGGTGCGGTCGGCCTCGGAATATACGGCCACGGAGGCGATGCCCATCTCCCGCAGCGTGCGGATGATGCGGACGGCGATCTCGCCGCGATTGGCGATCAGAACCTTGCGGAACATGGCAGCCAGAATTGTAGCAGCAGGCGGGGGGCGGCTTCTGGGGCGAAGGGGGGCAGCGGCGCCGGAGGTGGGACTGGGCCCGCTACGGCGGTCCTACGACCCGGCAGAATCGGCGTAAGCCCTCGGGTGGAGCTAACAAACGGATGCCAGATGCCGGCGCCCGGGAGCAGCCGCGGCCAGCGTGAAACTTTTCAAACATCCTCTCAGTGGATGGTCATGTGGGATTCCGTACTCTGACACTTTGCAGCTTTAGAAAGGGCAGTCGGCGCGGCCGGAACAGGACCTCCAGTGGCATCGTAAGCCCATAGGCCGCTAAAACGTAAAGATTCGCAAGCCTACTGCGACGACGCCACGTTCACGCGGGGTCCGCTGCCTGGATCGTTCACTCCCCGCCGCCGATGCGCCGCGGGTGGCGCCGCAGTCGAGTCCGCTGCTTGATCGGCTGGCGCCGGCACGGGGAGCGTTACCTGCATCCCACTTCCGCTGCCTGGATCGTTCACCCCCCGCCGCCGATGCGTCGCGGGCGAGCCGCCGGCCGAGTCCGTTTGAGCCGGCTCCGAGTCGCGTCCCGTGGGCGGATGCGCCGGCACGCGCGATATCAGGCCCGGCCTCGCCCCGTCCTTCGCCAGCGTGATTTGCCGGTACTGGAAGGAGGCGTCGGCATATCTCCGCCGCGCGGCGTCTGTGAGGTCGAGCTGCAGGCCGCGTCGCGCATCTATTATGCCCTCCGGCAACTGGAAATAGATGGCGTAGCGCTTGCGGATTCGCTCGAACGTCGTTTCCACCGCGTCTGCGTCATTGATGCTGAGGGAATCTCCGCCCGATGTGCGCGCAATCTCCGGTGAGCCGGCTGGACCATATCCGTAAGGTCCAACGGTGACAGGCGGCGCTCCCGGCGGAGGAATACGGGGACCCCAAATCACTCCGCCCAGCCCCCCAATGCCCCCTCCGCCCGGCCAGGGACGGGAGAGCGGCGGTTGTCCGCCCATGGGTCCGCCGCGGCCCCGGGCGCCTGGAATACGGCCTTCCCACGCGGGAGCCAACAGCACCATAAGCACCGCATCCGCGTTGTCCAGCGCCGCGAGCACGCGAGTCTGATCGCAGGGCTGCCTGGCCTGGTCGTCGGTCACGATCACGATGGCGTGCCGCGCTTGCCGCCGCTCCTCGCGCTTCATGTAGGCTGCAGCGTCCATCAATGCTCCGTAGATGTTCGTTCCGCCATTGAACCGCTCGCTGCGCACCACATCGTCGAGCTGGCGCTCCACCTCGCCGACGTCTTCCTTGAACCGCAAGCGCACGCGAGTCTGCGTGTCGAATACCATGATGCCCACGCGGTCTTGATTCCCCAAAACCGCCAGCGCTCGATGCGCGGCGTCCGCCACCCTTTGCACATGCACCTGCATGCTGCCGCTGACGTCCAGCAGCAGCAGCACATCCAGCGGCAGGCTTTCAAAGCCAACTTCGCGGATTGGGATGGTTTTCCCATCCTGCCGAAGCACAAAATCTTCCTTAACCAGATTGGCGATCGGGCGTTGAGCGCCGTCGAGGACCAGCGCGTCGATCCTGCCTACGGAGACGTCACTATGAAAGACGGGAGTGCTTGGATCATCCGCTGCCCAGACGCAACCAGCCGCGGCCAGCAATGGAAACCAGATCCAAAACCGCATGTCGCCTCCTCGCGGGAGCAGTTCGATCGACAGCTTTCAGGATACCTGTGCTGGCGTCCCTGCTGCAAGTTCAGTGGCGCTGTTTTTTGCAGCCGCGAAGACCGGGATTGAGGCTCGCCTGGATCGTGGAGAGGAGTTTCGTCTGGCTGGGCCGCAACCGTCGGTTCAGCAAGGATTACGAGTACCGGGTGCAGACGTCCGAGACGCTTCTAGACGTTGCCACCATCCGGCTGATACTCAATCGCCTGGTACCAGCGTGAAACTTTTCCAGCACCCTCTCAAAACTGGTAAGTTTCGGGATGCACGCCGAAGCCAATAAAATGCGGGCTTCCCTCGTCTCAAAACTCGATGCTCGAAAAGCCCCCGCCCGTTTGGCGCAGGTTTCCGGGACTTCTGACGGGAGGAAACTCGCAGCCTGCGGCCGGTTCCGCGGCTAACTCGGAGATGGGGTTGCCGGGGGCGGATGGGCAATCGATCAGGCGTACACGGCGAGGAAGTCGTTCGGTTCCGGGATCGACAGCCACTCCAGAATTTCCTGAACGGTGATCCGGTGGCCGCAGATACACGGCTTTCCGAACCGCATGTCGCCCCGCCTCCGCGGCCCTGCTCAACTTTGTATAAACTAGCAGGACGTGCCCTCGGCCACGGTGAGGCACGGGAGGGGTCGCCATGAAATGCGCCGTTTTACCGTTTGTCTGTGCCCTGGCTGCGTGGGGGCAGCCCGCCGCCAAAGACAC
>DATJRE010000058.1:0-6171 GCA_035505095.1 Bryobacteraceae bacterium
TGGCGAGTCCGCAGGGAAGCGGCACGATCACGGCCAGCCCTGCGCCTTCCGGGAACGGCGGCTATCCCGCGGGCGCTCAGGTAACGATTACCGCATCGCCCGCAAGCGGCTATGTATTCCAGCAATTCACGGGCGCACTGAGCCTCCAGCAGAGCGTCGCCACTCTGACCATGAACGCGCCGGAGTCGGTGACTGGCGTTTTTGTGCCAGCGCAGGGGCTAATCACCTTCAATACCAGCCCGGCAGGTCTTGCGATCGTCGTCGACGGCGCCACCTACACCACCCCGGCCAGTTTCGCCTGGACGTTAAACACGACCCACTCCGTTTCAGGTCCGACGCAGCCCGGCCAGACGACCGGAGTCCAATACGTATTCAGCAATTGGAACGACAACAACACGGCATCGCCGAGAACATTTACCGGCACCCCAACGGCGGCGACGTACACGCTTTATTTCAATCCGCAGTATCAGGTGGCTGCGCAAATCTTCCCGGCGCTCGCCGGCACTGTCACGGGAACCGGTTGGTTCGCGCCGACTGCGATCACGACGTTAACGGCCACCCCAGCCCAGGGATTCAAATTTAGTGCCTTCACTGGTTCTGGTTTGAACACCATCACCAACCCGGTGGTGGTCACCGTGACCGGACCGCTCCTGCTGATAGCCGATTTCACGCCGATCGGGACACCCGTGCTGTACGCCTCCAGCGGCGCGATTGTTGATCTGGGCGATGGAAACGTCCAGGTGCCGATCGTATTGAATGACCTGGCGGGGGCGGGACCGGCCGGCGATGCGGTGATCACCGCAGTCAGTGCGAGCGCTGTACCCACCGGTGCGGGAGCGCCAGTGGTCTCCTTCCCGCCGGGGGGCATCGCGATGGGCACGATCTTTCCCGGACAAAGCAGCCAGACCATTCTCGCGGCCGCTTGGCCGACGTCGGCGACGCGCGTGACTTTCACCATACAATACACGGCGAATAGCGGCACCTACGTGGGTTCCAATTCCATCAGCATTTTCCGGTAACAGCTTGACTTCGAGGAGACGGATGATGAAAGCGATTCTCAGTTTGACGCTCCTGTCGGCTTGGGCTCTCGGCACCGCGCGCGCCGATGCCATCTTCACGCTGAATCCATCGAGCGGGGCGATATCCGGATGGGCCGGGGAAACGGTGGGTTGGGGGTTTGATTTGACCGCCGATTCCACGTATTGGACGACCATTATTGGTACGGTTGTTTTGGGCGAAACGGACCCGGCGCTCGGCACCTTCACGGATTTCATCAGCCCTCAGGGAGGGCCGGGTGACGGCGTGCTGCCGCCCGGATCGCCGGATTGGGTGGAGAACTTCGATCCGGTCAATTTTCTCGGATTCGGCAGTTATGCGATCGCGGCGGATGCGCCGGTCGGAGCGTCCGACAGCGGTACATTCCTGGTCCAGTACGAGCAGTTCAGCGGCGATCCCGCGACGTGCGTCGATTGCTTCGTTTCATCGAATATCTTCTTGGAAAGTTTCACCGTGAATGTGGTGTCGGCGCCTGAACCCTCCACCTGGGTTCCGATGCTGATCGCCGTATTGCTGGCGACCGCGGCGGGGACTAAACGCTTGTGCCCCTGGAACTCCGTCAAAAAGTCGTTGAGCAGGCGGCGCCAGACTGCCTGCTCCGTCTCCTTCGGTTAACGGCTATTCGACGATTCGTAAGCGACAATGGGCCAAGCCTCGGCTACATTGCCGTCCAGATGGAACCTCACGCCAAGAGGCCGACCTTCGCAGGTGCCGCGCAAACCGCCGCGCCGTCCGTTACCATGGTGCGTGACGCGGGATTTTCCTATGAAGTCGATTGGCGTGTTTCTGATGGTGTTGGCTCTGCGGGTGGCCGGCGCGCAGGGCACCGTGCCCACGTTTGAGCACGCGATGGGGGCGGGCGCCTACCGCCTGGTGGGGCACGATCCGGGACAGGGCGGCGCGACTACCATTCCTACGGTGCTGGTGCCCGTCAGCCTGGCGTTTGAATCGAAGAGAAGCGGCGGCAAGCCGTTCCTGATGGCCGCCGGGCCGGACGCAGCGCGCGTGGCGGCGTCGCCGATCTTCGCTGCGTTCGCTTTCCCCACGGGCGGGACGACGCAATATGCCGACGCGCTGCTGCGCGCCACCTTCCCGAAGGCGGACGAATGGCATACGCTGCTAGGCAAGCCGGAGGTGCGGCCGGTGCAAATCACCATCCCCGCCGGGTACGGATATGTTCTGACGTCGAAAAAAACCGGCGCGGCAGCGGCGATTGTGGACATCGAGTTTCTGCAGAAGCAGCTCTTCCAGCAGATTCCCAAGCAGGACGGCAAGCTGGTGATCGCGGTGACCCACAACACAGCGTATTACACCGAGGGCGACGCCACCCTCTGCTGCTCGTGGGGGACGCACGGAGTGGATGCGGCCACCGGCAACTCCTTCGTGCTGGGGTCGTACCTTCACGGCGCGCCGGCGGTGGTGGAAGACCGCGACGTGCAGCCGCTCACCCAGCAGCTCGGCGAATTCGTCAACGACCCGCTGCACGATCCGCTGGCGCACGGCGGCCGCAACGCCAAGGTTCCGGGCAACGCGTTTCCGGGCTGGCTGCGGCCGGTGGGGATGCGTCCGGGCGACCAGGGCGGATGCGGCGGAACGGGGGTGGCAACCAGCTACTTCCTGCTGGAACCGACCAACACGAACCGCAAGAACAATTTTCCGGCGTCGGCGGCGTTTGCCGCGCGGGAGAAGGGCGCCGAGTATCACCTGCAGAACGTCGCCCTGCTGCCGTGGTACACCGGCGCGGCCGAGAGCGGGGCCGTGTTGAGTTTTCCGGACGCGCGGGCCCTCGGCGAACCGGCTCGTCCGTGCCCAGGCCGCGGCGGACGGGCGGGCGGCGGCGGCAGGGCGGGGCGCGGGCCCACGGCGGAGGCGGTTCCGGTAACCGGCGCGCCCAACGGGCATAAGCTGATCGGCTACTGGGCGGGCTACGGTGGCGCGGGCTCGATGTTCTCGCCGCGCGAGATTTCGCCGCAGTGGGACTACATCCTGGTGGCCTTCGCCACGCCCGACCGGAATGCGCCCGAGGGGACCATGCAGTTCCACACGCCGGCGGGGATGGATACGGAGCAGTTCCAGGGCGACATCCGCTGGCTGCAGGGACGGGGCAGGAAGGTGATGATTTCGCTGGGCGGCGGCGGCCAGCATTTTACGCTGGCCGATCCGAAGCGGGTGCCGAACTTCGTCGCGTCGGTGACGCGGATTGTGGCGGAGTACGGGTTCGACGGCATCGATATCGACTTCGAAAGCCCGTCGCTGGCGATTGCGGCGGGCGACACGGATTTCCGCAATCCGACGACGCCCTCGATTGTGAACCTGATTGCGGCGCTGCGGCAGTTGCGCGAGCACTTCGGGGCGAGCTTTATGATCAGCCTGGTGCCGGAGGGGACGCAGGTGCCATCGGGCTATCCGAGCTATGGCGGGCAGTTCGGGTCGTATCTGCCGATCATTTACGCCATCCGCGACATTCTTACGTTTGTGGACGTGCAGGATTACAACACGCCGCCACTGGAGGGGCTGGATGGCGAGATTTATCAGCCCGGCTCAGTGGACTATCATGCGGCGATGACCGAACTGCTGTTGCACGGGTTCCCGGTGGGCGGCGATCCGAAGCAGTTCTTCCCGGCGCTGGATGCCGGCAAAGTGGCGGTGGGGTTTCTTACCGGAGACACCACGCCGGCGATTGTAAGTGACGCGATGAACTATATTATTACCGGGAAGACGCCGGCCGGAGCCACTTACCGGTTACGGACGCCAGGCGGATACCCGGGGATGATCGGCGCAATGTTCTGGACCATCGACGCCGACCGGCGGGGGAACTATCTGTTCTCGAATGTGGTCGGCCCGCTGCTTCACGGGTACCGGTAAGGGGACGGCGGCAAGAGAATGACGCGGAGGCGCGGAGACGCGGAGGAACGCCAAGAGGGGTCCAAAGTATCTTCCCCGCGAATTTCTCCGCGCCTTCGCGCCTCCGCGTCCGGTTTTTGGCTCGGTTGGAGATGTTTTCTGGAGAGGCGCCGGGGTATATACTGGCTTTTCAACGCCACGAATGCGGAGAAGAATATGACCAGACGTACCGCCGCCGGGCTGCTGGCTGGGGCACCGGCACTTCTGCTGACCCGCAAGTCGGCCGCGCAGGCTTCCATGCCGGAGATTGCCAAGGGACCCTTTGACGGGTCGGCGGAATCGCTGAAGCAGTATCGCATCCCGGAGTGGTTCCACGACGCCAAATTCGGCATGTGGGCGCACTGGGGGCCGCAATCCGCCGCCGAGGACGGCGACTGGTACGCCCGCAACATCTATATCCAGGGCAGCGAGCAGAATAAGTACCATGTGGCCACTTATGGGCATCCTTCTAAGTTCGGGCATAAGGACATCTGCCACTTGTGGAAGGGCGAGCAGTTTGACCCCGAGCACTTGATCGGACTTTATAAGAAGGCCGGCGCGCGATACTTCATGAGCATGGGGGTACACCACGATAACTTCGACCTTTGGAACTCCCGGCACCAGCCGCGCTGGAACGCGGTGGCCACGGGGCCGAAGAAGGACGTGGTGGGCCTTTGGATGAAAGCCGCGCGGAGTCAGGGCCTGAAGTTCGCCGTCAGCGAGCACTTATCCAACAGCTACGACTGGTTCGCCACTTCGCACACCTCGGATAAGACGGGACCGTTGGCCGGAGTGGCTTACGATGGGCAGGATGCACAATACTCCGACCTCTACCATCCGTCGCCCAACAACCCCTCGCCGCTGCCCCCGGCCATGGGGCGGATTGCGCCGGATTCCTGGAAACGGCTGTACTTTCTGCGCATTCAGGACCTGATCGACCACTACCAGCCGGACCTGCTCTACACCGATGGCGGCATTCCGTTCGACCAATGGGGCTACCGGCTGGTTTCGCACTACTACAATGTGATTGCCAAGGCGCATGGCGGCAAAGTCGAAGGCGTCTACACCAGCAAGACCCGGAAGGACTGTGAGGACGGAACCTGCGCGCTGGATATCGAGCGCGGCATCGCCAACGAGATACAGCCGCAGCCATGGCAGACCGATACGTGCATCGGCAACTGGCACTACAAGAGAGGTATCACTTACAAGACCGGTAAGACGGTGATCGATATGTTATGCGATATCGTCAGCCGCAACGGCAACCTGATGCTCAACGTGCCGCTGCCCAACAGCGGCGTGCCCGACGCGGAAGAGCTGAAGGTGGTGGACGAGATCACCCGGTGGATGGCGGTCAACAGCGAAGGCATTTACGATACCCGTCCGTGGAAAGTCGCCGGCAATGTACCGGAGGCGCCGCCGGCCCGGCAGGCCGGCTTCAACGAACGAAACCGCAAGGACCTGGGACCGGGCGACGTCCGCTTCACCACCAAGAAGGGCGCGCTGTACGCCTTCGTGATGGGATGGCCGGAGCGTGAAGCCGTGGTGCCCCTGCTGGCGCTGGGCGGCAAGCAGCAAGTGGGCAAGATCCGCAAAGTGGAGTTGCTGGGCCACAAGGCCCCGGTGAAATTTACCCAGGACGAGACCGCGCTGAAGGTGGAGCTACCGCCCGAGAAGCCCTCGGAGCATGCAGTGTGCTTCAAGGTAACCGGGGCTTGAGCGAAGGACCTGACGCGGAGACGCGGAGGCGCAGAGAAAAAAAGAGAGAAGACCGTTCGAGTTTTCTCCCTCTTCCCCTCGGCGACTCCGCGTCTCCGCGCCAAAGGTTTTCACCCGCGGCCCTTCACAACCGTGACGCCCGCCACGTTCACCGCCCTCTTTGCGCCCTGAAACCCGCCGCTCTGGTTGCCTGGTTGCAGACATCGCACCTGGAGTCACACGATGCGACAAATCTTACACGTATTTCTACTTACAGCGGGGATGATGGCCTGCGGCGCGCTGGCGCAGGCACAGTATGGGCCGCCGGGCGGTCCGTATCAGCCGGATTCGGTCAGCAACCTGGTGGAGAAGGTACATGTCGACCTCAATGCCGGGTACGCGCACTGGCGCCTTTCCAACGGCGATCGCGACCGGCTCAACAAGGCCGAAAAACAGCTTCGCGGATTTGCGGCGGACTGGCGGCACGCCAAGTTCGACAAAGGCGACCTGGACGATTCCATCGCCGCCATCCAGCAC
>DATJRE010000059.1:0-10326 GCA_035505095.1 Bryobacteraceae bacterium
CTGCGCTATCTCTTACGCCAGCGGCTCTTGCTGTCGCGTCCCGTGACTTACATCGATGCCACCAATCTTACTGTAGCCGAGCGCGCCCCCTACCTCGGAATCGGTCGTTCCTATGGTTGCGAAGTGGAAGCCCTGTTCTTCAATGTGCCCCTGGAGATCTGCCGTGCCCGCAACCATCAGCGCCCGCGCGTGGTGCCGGACGAAGTTCTGGACCGAATGGCCGCCCGCCTGACTCAACCAACGCTCGAAGAGGGCTTCACGCGGGTCCGGGCAGCCCCCGGAGCCCAAGATCTTTGACGCGGATCCGCGGAGAGAACCCCATGGGTCGTCTCCCGTCCGATCTCCGCGTCTCTGTGTCTCCGTGTCCAGCCTTCGCCGGGAAGACAGGACCTACCCCCACCGCATCATCTCCCTCGATTCCACCTTTGCCTCATCCAGTTCGATTCCGTAACCCGGCGAGTCCGGCAAGGCCAGGTGCGCCTGCTTGACTACCGGCGGATTGCGCTCGAAATGATAGTACGACTGCATCTTCAGAATCAGGTGCTCCGCCAGCGGGCACACCGCCGGCGACTGGCTGGCAATTACGTGCAGGGCCGCGTGGATGCTGTGCCCGTGCGGGATTACCGGCACATCGAATATCGAGGCCAGCGCGCAGATCTTCACCAGCTCGGAGGTCCCGCCACACCACTCCGGGTCGCACTGCACCACGCTCAGCGCCCCCTCTTTTAAGTAGTCGTAAACCTCCCACCGCCCCTGAATGTGCTCGCCCGACGCAATCGGAATCGAAGTCCCCCGGTGCAGTTCCGCGAACGCCCCGATCTTCTCCGCCTGCGTGGCCTCTTCAATCCACCGTGGCCGGTAGCGCTCCACCTGTTTGGCCCATTCCAGCGCGTACGAGAGGTTCCATCCGCTGTACACGTCGAACATCAGCTCCACATCCTCGCCCACCGTCTCGCGCAGCAGCCGCACCAGGTCCACATTCTTGCGCATGCCCTCCGGTCCATCGCCCGGGCCGTAAGCCAGAAACCATTTCTGGTAGCGATAGCCTTCCTTCTTTATGGCCGCCGCGCGCGCCTGCACCTTCTCCGGCTCCAGCGAATACCCCAGGCAGCTCGCATAGCACTCCACCGTCTGCCGCGTGGGTCCGCCCAGCAGCCGGTACACCGGCGTCTGGAAATACCGCCCGCGCAGGTCCCACAGGGTGTTATCCACCGCGCTGATGGCCATCAGGAAATGGCCGCGGCGGGAATGCCGGTTCGAGCGGTAGAGCTGGTCCCACAGCTTCTCCTGCGCCAGCGCATCCTTGCCCATCAGGAACGGCCGAAGCTGCTCATTCACCACGATGGCGACTTCTTTATCGATCGGCCCGTATAAACCCTCCAGTCCCGCGGCCGTCCGGATCTTCAGATAGAATGCGCTCACCGCCGCCTTGCCGGGCACTGGATGGACGCTGTCGTGGTAAGGCGGCGGCCGCAGCTCGTCATAGATATCGAGCGGGTTCACCTGGTATTGCTGGTTCACCCCGCGCTCTACCTCCCGATGCCCGTGAAGCTGCCAGATTTCCACCGCCGCAATCGGCGCCGGCTTGGTTTCGGCCAGCGCAGCGGCAGCCGGCAGCGCGGCGAGAAAATGGCGTCGGCTCAACATCGCTGGGGCCCGGTCATTGTGCGGCGCGGGTCAGCGCCATCGGATGCTTCGGCTCGTAAAGGCCGATTTCGCCACCGCCCGGCAAACCAATCATAGTAATCGACCCCCATCTTTCTTCGTGAACCTTGGAGCACCGGATGCCCTTAGCGGCCAGCGCCGCGATCTCCGCCTTCAGGTCGTCACACATCCAATACAGCTCGTGCCGGCCGCCGTCTTCGGCGGGATGCACCGCCACTTCCGCCGGCGGCAGCGCGAAGATCAGCCATCCGTGGCCGGCATCCACCGAGGAAAGCCCCAGCACGTCGCGCAGGAACACGCGGTCCGCTTCCGCATCTTTGCTGTACACGATTACATGCGCGCCGAAAACCATGCTCCGCTCCTATTTCGAGATCCCGCGTTCCGCCATCCACTCCTTGAGCCGTTCCGGCCAGCCCGTCACCGGCGCCCCGGCCTTCTTGGTGGGCCGCAGAGCGAAACCGTGCCCGCCGTAAGCGTAGATATGCATTTCGGTGGAGATGTGCTGCGCCTCCAACTCCAGATAGAACCGCACCGTCGCCTCCACGTGCGAGCGGTCATCATCGGCGCACACCAGAAACGCCGGTGGCGCGTCTTTGGGCACTGGGAACAGAGTCGGGTCGGGCCGTGCCGGGTTGGCGCCGGGACGGTAGGCGGGATAAACCGATACCGTAAAATCCGGCCGCGAGCTGACCCGCTCCACTGGATCCGCCGCGTCGGGCTTGCCGGCGTCGAAGCGCGTTTCGATCATCCCGGTGATCTCACCGCCCGCCGAAAACCCGATGAAGCCGATGTGCGCCGGGTCCACTCCCCACTCCGCCGCGCGGCTGCGCACCAGCCGGACGGAGCGTGCCGCGTCGGCATACACGTCTTTATCGAGGCTATATTTCGACCCCGGCGCGCGCGCCAGCCGGTACTTCAGCACAAACGCCGCGATCCCCAGCGAGTTCAGCCAGTCGGCGATCTCCCAGCCCTCTTTATCGATGACAAGCTGGGTGTGCCCGCCGCCGGGCGCCACCACCATCGCCACGCCCGTCGCCTTTTCCTTCGGCGGCAGAAATACGTAAATCGAAGGATAGTGCGTCACCGTGAAGTTCGACGGCAGCCCGGCGTACTTCGGGTTGGTGGATGGCTTGGAGACCTCCTGCGCCGTCACCCCCTCCGACCCCGGCGCGCCATTTGTCCACAGCCGGATCTCTTCCCCTCGCGTGGCCGCCGAAGCCGCGGCAGCAAACCCGAGCAAGGCGCTGAGTGCCAGAATAAAACCTGACGCGCAGACGCGGAGGCGCGGAGAAGGAACCATCCTCTGCATGGAAGTAATCATATATGATTTGCCAGTTCGCCCGCGCGGCTCAGCATCGGAACCGGCCGCGACTGCGAGGGCGCGCTCGTCACGCGCGCCACTTCTTGGCTGGGACACTCCCCTAATTTTCCGTTGGCACTTTCTCGGCGTGATCCACGATCAGAAAATCCACCGGCCCCTTCTTCGATTCCAGGCGCAGCCCGAGCTGATCCTGCACCGCCTGTATCAGGTTCGGACCCGGCTCCAGGGGCTGCGAGGGGGAACGCATGGTGTCGGCATCCCAGTAAAGGCTGATCTCGTATTTCCCCGTTAGCCCGGTAGCGTCGTTGACCGGCCGGCGCAACTGCGCCGACAGCAGAGCGGCCAGGCGTTCCATTGTCCCTGCCGGTTGATACACTCGCGCGCGCCCGTTCATGATCGCCATCCCAGGGATCCCCGCCTCCAGAACCGGATAGCCCTCCTTGTCCATATGCAGAGGCGACTGCTTGGGCGCCGGCGGCGAGCTGGCTCCGTCTTCCTTGGGTGCAGGCGGTTCCTCGGCCGGCTTGAACTTGGGACCGTTCTTGGCCACCACCAGGTCGAACTGGGCCAGCTCCTTCGACTCATGATGCACCGCCAGCTTGAACCTCGTGACCAGCATGTCTTGCAGCATCAGGTCGAGCTGCGCCTTGGTCGCTCCCGCGGGCACTCTGGCGTTGAGGTGAAACCGGGTCTGCTCCATCCAATCCGCAGCCGTCACCCGATAGTAGGGCATCTCGTAGGCGCGCGAGATCAGGTTGGTGAGGCTCATGTTCTGGCAGGTGAACAGGGTGGGGTCCTTGGTCTCCGGCCCGCCGCTGCAACTGACCATGAACCCTCCGCCTACGGGCGGGGGAGAAGGCTTAATCGACACCACCTCGAACTCCACTTTACCGGCCGGCTGCGCCCAGGCTGCCGAGCTGGCCAGAAGGGCAATCGTGAGAACGGTTGCTCGCATGTCGGCTAGCACCTCCCTGTCGGTGATTGGACGAAGCCAAGGTCCGGGCGTTGCGAAAAAAGCCCATCAGGTCCGATCCCGGTGTTTCGGGTTACGCTGAATGGGAGTTCTTTATGCACGCTCCGTATTCGCGTATCCGGTACACCCGCTTGGTGGTGGCGCTGCTGGCGGCTTCGGCGCTGGCCGTCATCGCTTCCCGCCGCGCGACGCTGGCCGCCTCCCAGCCGAGGCCGTTGGCTTCCTTCGACCCTCAGGTCAAATCGCTCCTGGCGCGGATGACGCTCGACGAAAAGATCGGCCAGATGACCCAGCCGGACCAGGAATTCATCAAAGATCCGGCGGATATCGAGACCTACTCCTTCGGCTCGATCCTGAGCGGCGGCAGCTCCGACCCCAAAGCGGGCAACAGCCTGGAAGCCTGGACGGATCTCTACGACCGTCTGCAAACCCACGCCCTCCATGCGCGCCTGCGAATCCCCATCCTCTACGGAGTGGATGCCGTGCATGGGCACAACAACATTCTGGGCGCGGTGATTTTTCCGCACAATATCGGGCTGGGCTGCACGCGCGATGCCGCGCTGGTGGAACAGGTGGAGCGGATCACCGCCCTGGAAGTTCGTGCCACCGGCATTCAGTGGGCCTTCGCGCCCTGTGTCACCGTCCCGCAGGATGAACGCTGGGGCCGCACCTACGAAGGATTTTCGGAAGACCCCGCGCTGGTGGCGGAACTGGGCGAAGCGGCGGTGCGCGGATTTCAGGGCGCCGATCTGGCCGATCCGCTGGCGGCGCTGGCCTGCGCCAAACACTACGTCGGCGATGGCGGCACGGCCTACGGCTCCGCGCGGCGCGGCCTCGACCAGGGCGATACGCGCGTGGATGAGGCCACCCTCCGCCGCATCCACCTGCCCGGCTACATCACCGCGGTCAAGGCCGGGGTCGGCTCCATCATGCCCTCCTACAGCAGTTGGAACGGCGTGAAGTGCTCCGCCAGCAAGCACCTGCTCACCGAAATCCTCAAGCAGGAGCTGGGCTTCGAGGGCTTCCTGATCTCCGACTACAACGCCATCGACCAGATCGATCCGGACTACAAGAAGGCCATCGGCATCTCCATCAATGCCGGCATGGATATGGGCATGGTCCCCAGCCGGTACAAAGAATACATGACCGATTTGAAGCAACTGGTGGAAGACGGCACGGTGCCAATGGCGCGCATTGACGACGCGGTAACCCGCATCCTGCGCGTCAAGTTCGCTATGGGCATGCTGGACAAGAACCGGTCGCAGCTTGCCGACCGCAGCCTGTGGAAGAGCTTCGGCTCGCCCGAGCATCGCGCGGTGGCGCGGCAGGCGGTGCGCGAATCGCTGGTGCTGCTGAAGAACGACCGCAAAGTTCTGCCGCTCTCGAAGACCGCCGCGCGCATCCACGTGGCCGGCAAGAGCGCCGACGACCTGGGTAACCAGTGCGGCGGCTGGACCATCGATTGGCAGGGCAAGAGCGGCGAGGTCACCCCCGGCGGCACCACCGTGCTGGCCGCCATCCGCAAAGCCGTTGGCGGCGATACGCAGGTGACCTTTTCGAAGGACGGGAGCGGCGCGGCCGGAGCGACCGTGGGGGTGGTGGTGATCGGAGAAAAGCCCTACGCCGAAGGAGACGGCGACCGCGCCGATCTGCACCTGGCCCAGGAGGACGTGGATGCGGTGGACCGCATGAAGGCCGCGGGCATCCCCGTGGTGGTGATCCTGTTCTCTGGCCGGCCCATGATCCTCGATGATGTGCTCGACAAAGCCGATGCCCTGGTGGCCGCCTGGCTGCCTGGCACCGAGGGCGAGGGCATTACCGACGTGCTCTTTGGCGACGATAAGCCGGTGGGCAAGCTCTCCCGGACGTGGCCGCGCTCGATGGCCCAGATTCCGCTGCACCCGGGCGACGATCCGCTGTTCCGTTTCGGATATGGCCTGAGCTATTGATCATCCCGGCTGGCTGGCATCGCGCCGCACCCAGCGGTAGGCCGCCACCGAGTTGCGCCAGAAGTATTTTTCGGCGGCCGCCGGCCCTTTCCGCTGGAAGTAGGCGCGCACCACGGCCAGTTCTACGGGGTACGGGGCCATCTGGTCGCTGTTGGGCCAGTCGCTGCCGTAAAGCACGCGGTCCTCGCCGAACACGTCCCAGAGTTCGTCCAGGCGCGCGCGATAAAATTCCACGTCCTCCGGGATGCGGCCATTCACGCGCCGCAGCACCTGGGAGATTTTCACGTACACCTGTGGGCGATGGGCGAATTCCCGCAGGTCGCGCTGGTAGGCCGCACGGGCCGGCGCTTCGGCGGGCGGATTCAGCGACGGCAGATGGTCGATGACCACGCGCAGGTTGCCCACCTTGTCGGTGAGCCGGACGATGGCTGCGATCAGCGCCGGATCGGGATTGGCGGTGTCCAGCACCAGGCCCGCCTCGGCCAGCAAGCGCAAGCCGGCCAGGAATTCGGGTTTGGGCAGCTCTGCCGACAGATCCCGCCCCCACAGGTTGCCGTAGCGGATCCCGCGGAACAGCGGATTGCGGTGGAAGCGTTCCAGTTGGTGGGCAAATTCGGGCTTGCCCGGCTCCAGGTCGCCCACCGTGCCCACGATGATGGGATCTTTCGCGGCGATGTCCAGGACCCATTGGTTGTCGTCCAGCCACGGGCTGGCCTCGATTTCGATCGCCCCGCGCACCCCCAGCGGCACGGCAATCCCGCGGTAGCGCGCAGGAAGCGCCGGCTGGTAGAGGACGGCGTTGCTCTTGTCCGGCCATGGCACGCCTTGCGGCCGGCGGGTATCGAACAGGTGGATGTGCGCGTCGATGATGGGGATAGCCTGCGCGTGCAAAGTGCTGCCCGCCAGGGCGCTGACCGCGGTCGCTTCCAGGAAGGCTCTCCGCCGCACCCCCGCATTGTACCGCCGCCGCACCAGAGAGCCGCGCCGGCAGTCCCTTTCGCCACCCGATTCCGCCAGGACACCGCCGCCAGGAACAGGACCGCCGTTGCGAGCCGGCCGCATTCTTGCCGCCGCCAGACGTGCCGGGCGATACACAGCTTGCGTCGGTTAAAAGGATTCGCCGGCCGGGGCTTGACATGCGACATCTGTCGCGTCTAAGATGTGACAGACGTCGCACACACTATGGCCAAACCAAATATCGAGCCGTTGACACGCCGGGAACGGGAAATCATGAACGCGGTTTTTGCGCTGGGCAATCGCGCATCGGCGGAAGAGATCCGCGCGCGGCTGACGGACCCGCCCGGCGATTCGTCGGTTCGCGTGATGCTCGCGCGGCTCGAAAAGAAAGGGTGCCTCAAGCACCACCAGGATGGCGTCCGCTATATTTACTCCGCCACCACCCCGCCGGCGGTGGCCAAACGGACCGCCCTGCAACAGTACCTGCAAACTTTCTTCGGCGGTTCTCTAAAGCAGATGATGACGGCCCTCGTCGCGGAGGCGTCCTGGACCGACGAAGATCTGGATGCGCTCAAAACCGAAATCGACCGTGTTCGCACGGAAAGGAAGAAGTCATGACGATCCATGAAGTAATGCTCGCGGTGAGCAGTTCTTTGGCCGCGTCGATTCTCGCTAAGGCGACCGTCGCCGCGGCATTAGGCCTGGTTGGCGCGCAGTTGGCGCGCAGGAGCCGCGCGGCGGTGCGCCATGCCGTGCTGGCGGCGGCCTTCGGAGCGCTGCTGGCGTTGCCGGTGGCATCGGTGGTGGCTCCGCCGGTCCGCATCGTCGTGCCGGCGGCACAGCAGAGGAGGCCGGTTTTTCTGGGGCCGGCCGGCACGGGTTCACGGGTCGTCTCGGCACGCGCCGACGTGGGCGCCTCGTTGGCGGCTCCGGGATCGATGGGACTCTCGTTGTCCGCTGTCCTGCTGGCGGGATGGATCGCCGGCTCGCTGCTCTTCCTCCTTCCGGTGGTGATGGGTTTCTGTCAGGTGCTTGGTTTGCGGCGGTCGGCTCTGCCGTGGCAGGAAGGGCAGCCGGCGGTCGACCGCATGGCGGATGAGGCCGGCATTCACCGCCGGGTTGCCGTCCTGCTGGACGATACGCTCTCAGGACCGATGACTTGCGGCCTTCTGCACCCCGCCATCTTACTGCCTGAAGATGCCCGGAACTGGGAGGCGCAGGATGTGGAGCGCGCGATCGTCCATGAACTGGAACACGTGCGGCGCCACGACTGGTTGACCCATTGCGTGGCGCGGGCCGTATGCGCAGTGTATTGGTTCCATCCCCTGGTGTGGATGGCGTGGCGGCGGCTGGCGCTCGAAGCGGAACGCGCCTGCGATGACGCGGTGGTGGGACGCTCGGAGGCGACCGCGTACGCCGATCAACTGGTCAGCCTCGCACGGCGTCTGTCCGTGGCCGCCAAAACGCCGGCCGCGAAATCTCCCCTGCTGGCGATGGCCAACCGTGCCGATTTGGCGGCACGAGTGGGCGCGGTGCTCGATCGGCGGCAGCAGCGCGGCCGGGCAGGCACGTTGGCGGTGGCGCTGGCATCTGCCGCGGCGGCCGTGCTGGTTGTGGCGATCGCTCCTCTTGTGGTTGTGGCTGCCCCGCAATCCGCCGATGCGGGTCTCCCCACGCCATCCGTGAATCTTTCAGTCACCACCAATCTCGTGGTTGCGGACGTGGTGGTCCAGGATCAGAACGGCAATGCCATTGAAGGGCTGGGTGCCAGGGATTTTGTCCTGCACGAGGATGGAGTACCGCAAAACATCTCCTTTGTCGAATTCCAAAAGTTGTCGGGGATGCCCGAGGGGGCGGCCAAGTCTGCTTCGAGTTACTACATCCTCGGTTATTACACTCTGAACTCGAAAGAGGACGGCAAGTATCGGAACATCAAGATCGCGATCCCCGGCCGGGAAGACAGGATAGGCAAGCTCGACTACCGGGCTGGTTACTACGCAACCAAGCACTGGGCTCCCGTATCTGGCCAGGCTTCGAGCGATGCGCGGCCCCGCCCCGCCGCTGCCGGCCTCGATTTGAATGTGAAGCCGCCAGTCCTGCTCTCGAAGGTGGAACCTGCATATTCGGACCAGGCTCGCAAGGCCAAGTATCAGGGCACGGTGCTCCTCACGGTGGACATCGATGCCGACGGCAAGGTCGCGGGTGTGCGGGTGGCTCGCAGCCTGGGCCTGGGCCTGGATGAGAAAGCCGTCGAAGCCGTCACGCGGTGGAAATTCGCACCCGCCATGAAAGACCTGAGGCCGGTTCCCGTGACCGTGCAAGTGGAAGTAAACTTCCGCCTGTTGTGAACCCTTGCCGGGCCTCCGACGGCTCCTCACGCGCCGGCTACCAGGAGATCAGGTAAGTGCAGGAGTCTCCTTGTTTCGCGCGGCAGGGCTTGGACGCATCATGCTCCACACGGGGGAATGAACCAATAGGCTTGAACTGGCTCGCCATGGCTTCGATAATTCCACGGTCAAAATCGCAAGGATAGGGATTGCGGCACGTAATGATACCCTTGGCCGGTCCGGTTTTTTGAAACTGGTAATGTCCGATTTCGCCGCCGCGGTGGTTCAGATGGTAGGCGATATCGATGGACGCGAGGGCCTTCTCGAGGGTGTCGAGTCCGGGCGGAAATTGTGCACTCCGCGGGATGCTGAACCCGATCTGATGCAGCGTTTTGGCGCCGATCGTACTGGCAATCTCCCGGAAGGCATCCAGCCACGCCTGCTGGGGATACCAGCCCGCAGGAGCGGGGTTGGGAATCCCATGCCGCTCCAGAATCCGGGAAGCCGATGCTTTAAATGCTCCCATTCCGTTTATCACGGAGAGTACCGTCTGGCCATTGACCATGACCTGCGGCGAATACGCCTGGAATTGGGCCACTGCTCTTCCGAACTCCTCCTATACGCCCGCGGCAGCCACCAGACCGCCTCATGAGCGCCTAAGAAGGATATCGGCGGATGCCGCGGAAACTTTATAGCGCTTCGCCGAGTGTGCCCCCATTCCGCCAGTGGGTGCACCGGCAAAGCCGGTTAGGAATGCCTTGCCGGTGCGGGCGGTCCGGTGGACCGGCGGTTCCGGGCGGACGGTTCCGGGTGCGGACCGGTTCGGCGGCGGATGTTTGCGGTGGGCTGGCGGCGCCAGGAGTGCGGACGGTTCCGGGCGGATGAATCCCGGGTGCGGGCGGATCGGCGGACGGTTCCGGTGGGCCGGCGGTTCCGGGTGAGGGCGGTCCGGGTGATGGATTACCGGGCGCGGCGGCGTTTCCGCAGCTCGCCATTGAGGTGTCCCAGGGAGGCGAACTGGCCCGCGAAGCGGGCGGCGCGGGGGGCTTGCAGCTTGCGCCGCGGATCGAAATCGCGGCGGCGAAACAGGTCGGTGGCGGCGATTACGGCCGTTCCCATGGGGCGGTACTCGTA
>DATJRE010000060.1:0-3030 GCA_035505095.1 Bryobacteraceae bacterium
ACGAAATGATTTGACGGTCCGGCCGCGGATCACGGATAATGTTTCGTTTAGCAGACGTTCGCGCCACATGAAAAGGTATTTTTTTGCGCCCGTGGTTTTGGTGTGTCTGCTCCAGAACCTGCCGTGGGCCGCCGGGCAGACGAAGAAGTCCGTGCCGGCGCGGAGGACTGTCCGCAAGGCCAAGCCGGCGCCGCCCATCGATCCCACTATTGGCGACGATGTGGATGGCGACGACCTGACCATCCGCCGGGCCGCGGTGACTGCCCTCGGCGGCAGGAACGGCAGCGTGGTGGTGGTCGATCCGTCGGATGGGCGCGTACTTACCATCGTTAACCAGAAACTGGCGCTGCAAAGCGGCTTCATTCCCTGCTCCACCATCAAGCTGGTCACCTCGCTCGCGGCTTTGAGCGAGCACGTGGTGGAGCGGGAATCGCCAGTCCACATCAGCCGCTATCTGACGCTGGACATGGATAACGCCATCGCCCACTCCAACAACGAGTATTTCGGCGTGCTGGGGCAGCGGCTGGGCTTCGACCGGGTGCTGTATTACGCCAAAATGCTGGGGCTGGGGGAGAAGGCCGGCCTGGATATTCCAGGCGAAGAACCGGGCGCGGTGCCCGATGGCCCGCCCAAAGGCGGCGGCATGGTGCTCGAAACGGCTTACGGGGAGGGCTTCCTGGTGACGCCGCTGGAACTGGCCGCCATGCTTTCGGCCATCGCCAACGGCGGCACGCTGTACTATTTGCAGTATCCGCGGCAGGTAGAGAGCACCCCGTTCACTCCCCAGGTGAAGCGCTCCCTGGAACTGGCGCCCAACGGCATTGCGGATGTGCGTGTGGGCATGCGCGGGGCGGTGGATTACGGCACCGCCAAGAGCGCGGCCTACGACCCCTCCGAACCCGTCCTGGGAAAGACCGGTACCTGCACGGACTTCCGCGTTTCCAGCCACATGGGATGGTTCGGCTCGTTCAACGAAGTGAGCGCGCATCAGCTCGTGGTGGTGGTGATGCTGATGGGAACCCGCTCGGTGAGCGGAGGCGTGGCCGCGGGCGTGGCCGGCGCCATCTACCGCAACCTCGCCGAGCAGCGCTATTTCGCCGCCGACACCCGCCCCCCGATGCCGCAGATCATTACCACCACTCCCTGCTGCGGCGGCCGCTAAGTTTCGGGGACAGGGGAACCGCCGCTGCCCGGCCGGTCGACTTGGTGTGCCGTCCCGTTTGCCGTCGCGGTAGGGGCGGCCGTTACCCACCACCCCCACGCCCGTACTTGCAACTGCAGCATACGGTTCTCACCTTGGATGGGACACCGTTCGGCGTCTGGCGTGGCTGTCTACACTTCACCCGGCCTCGCGGCACCCGGCGCAAAACTTGAAGGCGGGATGGTTCGCTACTCTTCGACCACCAAAGCTACCGTGAAGTTGCCGGGCGGCGGCACGGGCGCGGCCTTATAATAAGGTGCATGAAGGCTGCTGCGATCTTTCTGGCCGTGCTGGCGGCTTCGGCCCAGACGGGCGAGGATGCGCGGCCGCTGCTTCGATCGATTATGAATGCCGCGGCTTCCGCCGGCAGTGTGCGGGCCGAAGGGGTGATCGCACGGGAGACCGCGGACCCTGCAATTCCGCGCCGGGAGACCCGTTTCAAGCTCGTCACCCAAGGCCCGCAGCTCATGCGCTACCAGGCGGGATCCGGCGCCGGCCAGGTTCTCCAGGTTTGCGATGGCGTCTCGCGCTGGGACTACTCCGAGGCTTCCAGATCGTACACTCGCGCTACGCAGGCGGGCGAAAAGTGCGCTCCGCCCGCAGCCTGGTGGTCCGGCCTGATGGAAGGCTTGGCCAGCGCCACGGTAACCGGCCCGGACCATTCCGAATTCGAGGGCCGCATGCAGCCATGCGAGGTGATTGAAGCCGCGTACGCGTCGTTCCGGCGCAGGTTGTGTGTGGACCCCGCGCGAGGGCTGGTGCTGCGCGAACGCACCGATTACCCGGCCGCCGCCGGCATCCCGGGAGCGGCGGAGCGATCGACGACCATTACTTACTCGCAGATTGTCTACGGGCCCGCGCAGGCCGCGGAGGCTTTTCAGTTCCAGCCTCCGGCCGGCAGTTCCCAGGGCGGATTCAACCTGCCGCTCATGGGGGAAGGCGGCGCCGGCAGCTATGCCGGACTCGGTTTTTCGCCGCCGAGGGTGATTTCGAAGGCCGAGCCGCAGTATTCTCCCGAAGCCCGCCAGGCCCGATTGCAGGGCTCGGTGGTGGTGCGCCTGATCGTCGATGAAGAAGGCGTGCCGGGCGACATGCAGGTGGTGCACAGCCTGGGGATGGGGCTGGATGAGAAGGCCCTCGAAGCCGTCAGCGCGTGGCGATTCCGGCCGGGCACGCGGGGCGGACGGCCGGTCGCGGCGCCCATGCAAGTCGTGGTGAATTTTCGTATTCCGTAGCCTTGCGCAAGGGA
Organism: Bryobacteraceae bacterium; assembly: GCA_035505095.1. Lineage (GTDB taxonomy): Bacteria > Acidobacteriota > Terriglobia > Bryobacterales > Bryobacteraceae > JOPF133. The sequence goes on from DATJRE010000060.1 coordinate 2,451, forward strand.
CTCCCACTTAGTCCGGGCATTCCTTGAGCAGAAAAAGTGGCCCATCCATAAAGATGCCGCTGAAAACCGCAGGCGATACGCAGATTGTAGTCACCAGGCACTTTGCCGCGCCGCTGGAAGCGGTGTACCGCGCACCGAGACCCGCGGATCATTCAGCAATGGCTCGAGGTGCGGCCCCACGGGAAGATACGGTATGAGTGGACCAACGGCAAAGGCGGCGGATTCCACTTGACCGGCGAATATTCCGGCTGGAGAAGGTGACTTAGTCCGGCCCGTCTCCGTTCCGGCGCGCCACCCCAATTCGAGGCTGCCGATACCCGCAAATCCCCGCGCGTAGGGGTATCCCAACGGACCCCGCATCATTGCCGTTGAATAAATCGACAATTTCAGATACCTTTGACTCGGAATGACTCAACGGCTTGTCTGCGTAACTTGCAAAAACAAGCGGTGCATCGGCAAATGCTGCTTTCCGAAACGGACGCCAATGAGGTCCGAATTGCGGCTGATGGCCCGATAAGGTGTAAGGAGAATTGGTATGAAGCTGTATCGAAGTGCGGTCCATCCGGGATGCTGGGTGGCC